>NZ_AHYZ01000032.1 GCF_000255495.1 Liquorilactobacillus vini DSM 20605 | reverse complement strand
TTTCTTAAATTATATAACAAAATGTAAGCGATAGCTGAGATGGCGGTCTTCTTTAATCGAAAACCTCTTGTTATACTTGTTCCATCAAGTATTGCAGGAGGCTTTTTATGAAATTATAAGACGTTGTTGCAGTTAATTTGGTTGATCATCATCCTCAAAGTTCAGTTCGTCCATCACGTGAGATGGCAGCTAGAATCATCACTAATGATCTTGAAATCCAAGTCCATAACAGTGCTTCACATGAAATTTGGTGCTCGGTGTCCTTTCCCGAGACTTTCTTCTGAAAAAGTTTCTTGACCTTTGCCTCCTTCAGGACGGCTAAACGCAACAACGTTTACAGAAGCAAGTAAATGTTGTTAGTGGGCGGCTGAAGATTGGAAACACAAGTCTCACTCCATCCATGGCGAGATTTTTCTATTGCGCAATTTTTCAGAGTAGTTTAGTGATTTCGTATGATTAATTCGGATGTAGGTTACATAATAATATTATTTGCTTAATAGCGTAATTACCTTTATAATTACATAAAGGAGATGATTATTATGACTGTAAAAACTCGAAAACAAGGTAATTCAATAATGATTACAATCCCTGCAGAATTTAATATTGGAGTCAATGCTGAATATGAGCCAATAATTGATGAGAATGGAGTTATAAGTTTTATGCCAGTACAAGGTAATTTATTTAAACAAAATCCGGACTATGACTTACGGAAAGCAATTAATGATGAAAAGATCCCTGATAATGGAAATTTAGTTGGAAAAGAGAACTTCTGGTATGAATAAAGACATGCCCAAACAAGGTGATTTAATTTGGATCAATAGTGAGCCACATGCAGGACATGAGTATGGAGCTCATGATGTAAGTGCCGGCAATACGTTTCGTCCCATGTTAGTAATGAGCGATTTTGCTTATAATCAGCGAACGGGAATGATCGTTGGATTTCCAATAACTCACACTACACATATAAGTAAGCCTTTTCAGTTTGAACTTTCAGGCCACAAGATTAGTGGACATGTTATTTTGACAGGGCTTTTAGGTTACGATTATCTAGCACGAGCGGGAAAAACTGTAGATCATGTTAGCGCAAAAGAACTTCTTCAAGCTAAAAGAGCTGTTAAGGATATATTTGGATTTCTAGATTAGTGCATAGAAATGTGTGTGCTAATTTTTTTTGGTAAGTGATAGCCAAATTAAATCGCTTGAACCCAGAAGCATATCTCTATCGGATTTTGAAAAAATTAACAGAAGTTGACAGCTTAAATGAAGATGTACTCGAAGGCTTGATGCCTTGGAATCTGAAATCCGATTTTTCTAATCAAGAATTACTATATTAATTGAAAAAAGCGGTCCTCGCACCAAGAACCCAGGATCATTATACGATCTAGGCTATTTGTGTGTAAGCACCTAATAATCGACCGTTCAAAAAAAGACCAGCTAATCTCATTTGGGATCAGTCGGTCATTTTGCTAAAGCTATTTTTGCCGGTGGTGGTATTAATGATTTGCTTTCATCTTGCCAGTTCCATGGCAAATATGCTTCCAGCTCTTCAGTTTTCATGAATACTGGCAGTTTTGATATTTTTTCGATTATATCTTGTAAATATTTAAAAGGAATTAAGCCATTTGCTTTGGCACTTTCAATCAAAGACATCCAAATCGCATTAGCTTCAGCTTCTTTCGGCCAATTACATAACTTTTCATATTTCGTTCTGAAGCGTTATTGCTTAAATCTATTTCGCCAAAATTTAGAATTTGATTTAAAGCTTTCCGCTGATTTTGAGCGGAAAGCAAGTCTTTGCCTAAACATGATTTCGGTAATGCTTCAGCTGAATCACACTATTGCCAAAAACAATATACAGAATCGATCTTTTCTTGTGCCGCAAAACAAGTACAAAGATTTGGAGTAAGGATCCAATTTGAATTGATCCAGGATTATATTTGCCAAACCATCGATTCCTCGCCGAAGATCAGTTTTGCCACAGACAAGATAAATGCCTTTAATTTTTCGCATATCAAGTAACATCATTTGAAAATCGCCTTGATCAAAGAATCCAGAATATATCCTTGGATGTGGTTGTAGACAATAACTGTTTTGTTTTCACCAACCCTAACTTGAAAAGCTTTAGTAGGAGCCAAAGCCTGCGGACTAAAGGATTTATCCATTTTGATCTGAACAACATCAGGTTTATTGGTCATAAAAACACCTCATCATTCTTTATTAATGAGGTAATTTTACCGCTGAAATATACTTATTTATAGACGGTCGGTTATTAGGTGCTTACTACTTGATAAATTCAATTTTAATTGCTCTACCCATCGCATGAGCAATTTCAGCTAGTTTATCAACCGTCACATTATCGCCGCGTTCGATCCTAGCAATGGTGGATTGAGGCACGTTTGCTCTTTCAGCTAAATCGGCTTGGGTCAAGCCGACTTCTTCACGAGCATGATATAACGCTAAAGTACTGGCAGACTTTTCCTTATCAGCATGATAAGCTTCAGCAAATTTAGGATCTTTTAATTCCCGTACTAAGATATCATTAATTTTCATTTTGACTATCCTCCCATTCTGTTCGTAATTCAAGCGCATGCTTAATTTCAGCCGGTGGCGTTTTTTTTTGTCTTTTTGGTAAACCCATGGGTAATCACATATTTTGGCCCCTTAACGTGAAAATATAGTGCTCGCTGCATATTACTAGATACCTTGCTTCTTAATTTATATAAATTTTTGACTGATTCTATTTTTTTTACTAACTATTGCTAGTTTGTATTCAAACTAGCAGCTAATTGTCGAACAGCCAACAATATTAAATTCCTAATTTGTTCTGCTGGTCCAGGATTATCTTGACCTAACCAGACTCTTAGAATATTGGTAAAACTTGAAGTGCAATAGAAAATTAGACAAATTGGTGTATTTTAAGTTAAGCTGTCATGGCTTGATGTCTGTATTCTACAGGAGTCAAGCTATTTTTGATTCTTGAGATCCTGACATTATTGAATCAGTGTAAGCGATAGCAGAGATGGCGGTCTGTTTTAAGCGGAAACTTCTTGTTATACTTGTCCCATCAAGTATTGTGGGAGGCTTTTTATGAAATTAGAAGACGTTGTTGCAGTTAATTTGGTTGATCATCATCCTCAAAGCCCAGTTCGCTCATCACGTGAGAAGGCAGCTAGAATTATCACCAATGATATCGAAATCCGCGTCTATAACGGTGCTTCACATGAAATATTTAAGGTCTACAGCTGAAAATAGTACTTAAAAATTACACCGTTATTCAAGTGTGATTTTTAAGTACTAACTATACTGATATGGTTGGATCTGGCGATATTCTTTTCCACTTTTTTCTTCCGCATTACGCAAGTCAATATCATTTTGTAAATTCAAAAAATAGCGATCAGATACCCCAAAGAATCTTCCCAATCTAACCGAAGTATCTACTGTAATTTGCCGACGATCATGTAAAATATCTTGTATTCTAGAAGTTGGAACATGAATATTTTTAGCTAATGCATAGGCTGAAAGATCTAATGGAATCATAAACTCGTCTTTTAAGATCTCATTAATTTTAGGTACTGGAATTTTATTCATCATATTCACCTCTCTCAATAATGATAATCAACTATTTCTACATTAACAAAATCATTTTGATTCTCAATTGAAAAACAAAGACGATATTGTGCATTAATTTTAATACTGTATTGACCTTTACGATTCCCTGCTAATTGTTCCAAATGATTAGCAAGAGGAACTCTTAAGTCGTTGAGATTGCTTGCATTATCTAACATAATTAATTTACGCAAAGCAACCTTTTGAATTGACTGAGGTAATTTTTTAGAAAATTCCTGATGATATACCTTCTGTGTTTCCTTATCTGCAAAGTGCTTTATCATAATTAGTCCTTTAATTTGCTTTTAAGCATATTATACATGAAGCTCATGTACATGTAAAGAGTTTATGAATTTTGGTATGAGTCAAGTTCCTTTCAGTAGCTCCAAAAATTGAAGTTTTTCTCATCTTAACCACCCTAAACCACTCTAAAAAATTTTTGCTAGATTCCAGATCTTAGATTAACTCTAAAAATAATTTACATGTTTTTTAGTAGGAGTGGGGTCAATTCTTTACAAATAGTGCATCCTTACAAAAACAGCGAGTTTCAAAATTGAATTGCTAATCAAATTTCTGAAACCCGTTGTCTTGATAATATTTTTGAATTTTCGGCAATGATAGCATTACAGGACTTTTCAACTACTAATCTGCAACTTAGTCTAAAAATCTTCTACCCAAACTATATGTTTCCTTTAAGTTTAATCCTCGATCAGAAATATTCAAGTCAGCATCTTTACCTACTTCTAATGTGTCTTGATTCTTTAAACCAAATTCTTTGGCTTGATTGACCGCTGACATCAAGACTGCTTCGATGATCCCGCAGCCGGTAAATTTCATAATGTCGCGAAAAGCATCCTGATATTGCAAGACTGATCCAGCCAAATCAAAAATTTTTTCATCATTAAACGCTTGGCTGATATTCCTCGATCGGATCAACCGCAATCAGTTGGCTGTCAAATCTTAAATAACCATCGTCAATTGCTGAACTTTCAGTATAAATTTTGGCATGTTTTAAAACTGTTTGCATAGATATCATCTTCTTTTTTTACTTAGAAAGTTGACTTGCAGCCGCTTCATCAAGAATCAAGGTTACATTTGGATGAGTCTGCAAAATACTTGCCGGGCAGGCAGTTGTCATCGGACCCTGGACCATTCTTAAAACAGCTGAAGCCTTAGAACTGCCGTAAGCTTCAAGCAAAATTTGCTTTGCTGCTAAAATTGATTTGATGCCCATTGAATATGCATAACGCGGGACTTGAACCTCATCTGCAAAGAATCGTGAATTTGCTTTAATCGTTGATTCCGTTAAACCTACTTTATGCGTTCTTTCATTAAACGAAGATCCCGGCTCATTAAAACCAATATGACCATTCCTGCCAATACCTAGTAATTGCAAATCAATTGGATATTTTTCTAATAATTGATCATAATGACGAATTTCAGCTTTTTCGTCAACAGCCACACCATTAAGTAAAAAAGAGGTCTTAAATTTCTTAAATTTAAACAGATTTTCTTCCATATAATGATGATAACTTTGAGGATCATCAGCTTGAAGTCCAACGTATTCATCTAAATTAAAAGAAATGATTTGTGAAAAATCTAAATCACTTTTTATCAATTCCTGATAAGTAGTCAACGGCGTACTGCCAGTTGCAAAGCCCAAGACTCTTGCATTACTTTTCAAGGTAGCTCGATAAATTTCAAGTGCTTTTTTTCCACCTTCAATTTTATTTTTTACGATGATAATTTTCATAAACAAATATCTCCCTCATAAAGGCTACTAATTTAAGAAGGCTACTAATTAAGTGTTCAAAGTTTTGTTATTTATTAAAATTTTATTTTCAAATTTCACTAAGCTTAATAAAAGTTCACTGCCTTTTATTCCATTAAATACTTCATAAGTAAAGATCCAATTTGCTGTTCTAAACGAACTGCCTGAATTCGTTGACTATGCTGAGAAAAATGCGTTAAAACGCCGCAATCAATCGTGCGCTTTCCATAACAAAAACGAGCAAAATCATGTTCTTCTTGAGATAATTCCCCAGTTTTGTTGTAAATAGTTCCTGAAAATCCATTAAAATGAGCATCCGCACGTAATTTAAAAGTATTTTGCTGATTTTGCAGCGCCAGCTTGATCATTTTTAAAATACTTGTTTTGTCGGCCAATAGCTCTTGCCATAAATTCATTAAACTATTCAAATTCAAAGTATTTTCACCCTTGAGAGGCTTCGTTAACATATAACGTTTTAACTCGATCTCAGGATAGTTTGATCCCAGCCAATCATTGATTTTTTCAATCCCAAAATAATCTAATAAAACATTAGTTGCTGTGTTATCGGAAACTGAAAGCATCAAATCAATTAAATCACTAACTAACCAATTTCTTTGCTGCAAATGATAAAGTATTCCTGAACCGCCGACAATTTCGTGATCATTTATTTGGATCATTTTGTGCAAAATCTGCGATTGAAAATTTGCATTTAAATAAGCCGCAATTGCTAACTTGATCAAACTTGCAGAACGAAATTGTTGCTGGCTGTTTAAACTATAAAATGGCTGGTGATCGGGAGCTGCAATCAAAACTGCAACACTAAAAGAACAATTTTTTAAAATTCGATTTAGTGAAATTTTCAGATCCATTATTATCATCCTAACTTTTACAATCCTAAACCGATTTTGGCTGTTGCTAATAACTGATTTTTATGACTCGTAAATCCACCGGCAGATTGCGGTTTAGCACTCATAAAGACCGAATCTAGATCAAAATAGACAACATTAGGTCGGGCAGTAGCAAATGCAACTGCCGCAGCAATGCTGGCACGTGCTTCAATCATACAGCCGATCATACATTTCATTCCGGCTTGCTGGCATAATTGACTGATTTGAATTGCCTGGCTCAAACCACCTGTTTTCATTAACTTAATATTGATCAAGTCACAAGCCTGCAGGTCAATTAACTTCCAAGCATCCTTAACCGTTTGGACACTTTCGTCAGCCATAATCGGCACTGGCGAGTTGGCAGTTACCAATTTCATCCCCGCCAAATCATCGAAGCAGACAGGCTGCTCAATAAATTCAATATTTAACCCGGACTTTACCCACTTAGAAATAGCCCATAAAGTTTGTTTAGCAGACCAAGCTTGATTCAGATCAAGCCTTAAAGAAATTGTTTTAGGTATTACCTCCGCAACTTTTTTGACTAACTGAATATCTTCAGTGACCGACTGTCCGCCCAATTTAAGTTTTAATGCTGTAAATCCTGTTTGGACTAACTGTTTTGCTTCTTGGATCATTTTTTCTTCAGCTGCAATGCTAATCGTATAATCAGTAGTTAAAAAATGGGGAGTACCACCTAGTAAACCAGTCAGTGAAGTTTGAAATAATTGAGCCCGAAGATCATAAAGTGCAATCTCAAAAGCCGCTTTGGCGGGTGCATTATATCTGACTGAATTTTGCACTACCACGAGCAGATTTTCCCAATCAGTGATTTCTTGACCAATTAATTGCGGTTTGATAACTTTCTTCATTACATCAGCTAAACTATTAAGCGTATCACCAGTAACTTTTTCATTTGGTGTTGCGGTACCATGGCCAATTAAGCCATTTTCCAGACCAATTTCAACACCAATCGCCGCAATTTCAGTTACTTGATGCAGTGCAGTCACAAAGGGCCGCTTCAAGGGTTCATGGATTTGTCCTAATTTAATCCATTTAATCTTTGTTTTCATACTAAATCACCTCTGGTTCTGCAAAAAATAATCCGATTGCTAAGCGACGCCATTTAAGCCAGTCCCTATTTTGACGTGTTGGATAAATTCGATTGGTCAAACAAACAAAACCAGTCTGCTGATCCATATCAATTGCAATCGAAGTTCCAGTAAATCCAGTATGCCAAATTTTTAAACCTGTTGGTACCCAGCGCTGCCAGCCAAGTGTCCGACCATTCTTGTAATAACTTTTTAATAAACTAAAACAGTTGGAGTTTAAAACTTCATGGCCAGCAAAAACTCCCTGGTGCAAATACATTGAAACAAAATTATTTAAATCTGCAAGAGTTGAAAATAAACCAGCATGACCGCTAATTCCACCTAACAAATGAGCCTTCTCATCATGAACCGTACCACGTAGAGCACCTCCACGAGCTGGAAAATTTTCTGTAGGAACAAATAATTTAGGATTGTTAACTTTTAAATTAAAACCAGTCTTCTTCATTTTCAACGGTTTAAAAACATTTTCTTGCAAACTTTGTGCTAAATCACCGTCAATTTTTTGAATTAGCCATCCTAATAAAATAAAACCTAAATCTGAATAAACCGTTTTGGTTCCCGGCTGATAAATTAAGGAAGACTGTTTAATTTTATCGATCAATTCTACTTTAGAATATCCGGCAGATTTAATATCTGCTGGTAACCCGCTGTCATGTAATAGTAGTTGCTCAACCGTTAATTCTGGATAAGACAAATTAGGAATAAACCTGCCAATTTCATCTTTTAAAGCCAATTTCTTTTGACTTAAAAGCTGTAAGATCCTGGTCGTTGTTCCAATAACTTTTGTTAAAGACGCCAAATCATATTCTAAGCCGGATGTTAATGCGATATGATCAAGACCAATTCCTTGGTACCCAATATAATGTTGCTCTGACAAGCTATTACTTTGTAATGAATATGAAGCACCATAAACAGCCTGATCTTGAATCGCATTTTGAATGACTTCAAAAATTGCAGAATTGTTTACAATCATTTTGTTTGGCTCCATTTCTTTAAAACACCCGAAACACAATTGTTATTTTCCGCTAACAGTTGTTGCGCCTGTACCAAATTTAAGCCTGTTTTTTGCATCACAATGGCAGCTGGAACATTATTTTCGGCCCTTTTTAACTGCTGCCTAGCCGTTTTTAGTTCACAACCTGTGGTCAAAGTAATGATATGAGTTGCTCGTTCAACCAGTTTTTCATTTGTTGGTAAAACATTGACCATCAAATTTTGATATACCTTGCCAGCTTTGATCATTACCCCCGTTGAAATCATATTTAAGACCATTTTCTGTGCGGTTCCGGCTTTCATTCTCGTTGAACCCGTCACCACTTCTGGACCAACAAGCGGTGCAATCGTAAAATCAGCATATTTTGCCATCTCGCTATTTTTGACACACGTCAATGCTACTGCTAATGCTCCAATATTTTGAGCCGCTTTAAGTGCACCGATAGCATACGGTGTACGTCCGCTAGCAGCAATTGAAATCACTGTGTCTGAGCGATCAATATTAATTTTTTCTAAGTCTTTTTTGGCCAATTCAGATGAATCTTCTGCTCCTTCAACTGCTTGATAAACAGCTTTTGGACCACCAGCAATTAAGCCAACAGCTCTTTGAGGATCAAGCCCAAAAGTAGGTACCAATTCAACTGCATCCAGTATGCCTAACCTGCCAGAAGTCCCAGCACCGCAATAAATCAAACGTCCTCCCTGATTAAAACGCATACTTGCCTGATCGATCACTTTTGCAATGACCTTTGTTTCAGCAGCAACAGCTTTGGGTACTTTTTGATCTTCAAGATTGATAACTTTTACCATTTCAAGTGTAGATAATGAATCCAAATTCATAGTATTAGGATTTCGCTGCTCAGTTAACAATTTATCAACTTTCATTTTAAAATCACCTGCTATACAATAAATAAAATCATTAGAATTAAAAACCTACAGTTACTAGCTTACACTTCAATAACTGCAGGTAAAATAACTCTTGATCACCTCTTTAGCTTTTCTTCAAGTTGAGCGATTCGTTTTTCAGTTTGAACAAGCGTCTTGGTCAAATCATGAATAAGTTCTGCGGCCATCATCTGATCTTCAGCGTGAACTAATAACAAACTAATGGGGAGCTGTCTTTTTTTTGCTTCGGAAGTAATAATTTTAAAATGCGCTTTTTGGGCATTTTTAAGCCTTTTTTCAGCTTCATTTATTTTGACTTCACTCTGTTCAAAATCACCCTTTTCAGCTCGCTGAATGACATCCATCAAAATCGAACGAGCCTCACCAGAGTTACTGATAATTTCAAATATTATTTCCTCAATACCATTCATTTTTTTACCCCTTCAAAATATTAGCACAACAAATAATCATTTATTGGCTGCTGCAGTTTTTTCCTTTTCTAATTGACGTTTATCCCAAATCTTAAAGAATGGGAAGTAAATCAAAATAGCAACAAAGATATTAATGATTGTTAAAATAATAGCACGCCAATCAAAACCAGTTGCCATATATGCACCAATTGGAGCAGGTAATGTCCAAGGTACTAATGCAATCGTCCGATTAACTAAATGAGTAATCATTGCAAACCAGGTAATTATTCCATCAGCAATCGGTGCTAAAATAAACGGAGCAGCAAAATAAGGGTTTAAGACAATTGGCAAACCAAAGATGATTGGTTCATTAATATTAAAAATACTTGGAATGATAACAACTTTACCTAAAGTTTTACCCATTGCTGACTTTGAGAAGAAAGCTAGTAAAATACATAATGACTAAAATAGCACCCGAACCGCCAATATAAACAAAGAACTGGAAGAATTGCTCAGTCATGAAATGCGGTGCAGTAGCGGCTGTTGCACCCTTGGAAACAGCTGAAATATTAGCATACAAATTCTTGTACCAGTATGGATAAACTGGTGTGGAAGAAATCGCCCCATGAACACCAAATAACCAGAATAAAGAATTAAAGAAGATCGGTGTAATAACAGAAACAAAATTATCTTTGCCAAAATGAGCTAAAGGCGACAGTAAAGACAAAAGTCCGGCGTTAACATCAAAATGCAGCCCTTCTTTGATGATCCAAGCCCCAATAATCAAAACAGCAGCTGGTATTAATGCTGTAAAGGAATTAGAAACTGAAGCTGGGACACCTTTGGGCATCTTAATAACTAAATGCTTCTCTTTAAAAAACCTGATAACTTCAACTGAAACAATAGCAGAAAGCATTGCAGTAAATAAACCATACGCCCCAAAATTTTGCGATGGAAGAACAGTTCCAGCTGCAATACCTGACAACTTTGAAATTTTAGCGGTGATTGTTCCTGGCTTGATAACTAACAAAAGAAAAACCATTACTGCAATCGTCGCACTTGAATTTCGATCCAACTTATAAGTTTGAGCTAAACTTGCAGCAATTGCATAGCAAGAATAAAGTCCCATCAAGCCAATCGAAAAAGTAATCGGTAAACTTAGTGCAACAGTGTATGGCTTAATAAATGCTTTCCAAGAATCAATTGGCAACTGTGTCAAAATAGTAAAAAATGAACCAACGATTGCTACTGGAATAATAACAGCCATTCCATCACGGATCGCAGTTAAATAACGATTACCAGCTAATTTCGCCATTTCATTAGAAATTTTCTCAGCGTTAAAACCTTTCATGAAGTTTCACCCCATCCTTTATTCTTTATCAGTTAATTTTTGTTTAACAATATCAAATAATTTTGATGACCCTAATGGACTATATAAATTCCGTGGTATTAAAAGAAAGGGAACTGAATGATCTTTGGCTTCAGCAGCAATTGAATCTTTTCGATAAACCGCTTGAGGTGCGAGTAAAACAGCATCATAATGATCATTATTCAAATAATCAGCTACTTCATCAGCACCGACTGCATCAACCTTGATATCTTTGAGACCTCTTTTTTTTGCCTCATCTTCCAGTCCTTCAGCAATCAGCGAAGAACTCATACCACCACTACATGAAAGTAAAAGTTTCATATTCACCACTCCTTAGTTAAACTGAACTTCACCTTAAAAAAATTATGAATTTTTGATTCGGCTTTATTATATCATAGTAAACGCTTACACGAAATAATATTTTACTATTAAAGTAAATAAAAACAATTATCTGGTATTTTGTTTCGCAAACCAAACTGGAACCGTATTATTATTTGAAATCTAATTAAATTTATTTCCTGTTTTCTAAGTCTATGATTTGCGTAATGACTTTTTCAATTGCTGTATCCCAAAAAATCCAATCATGCTTTCCAACAGAAATTTTGAAATCAAAATTGCAGAATTTTTGCTGCTCTAAAAATGTAGCAAAGATTTTGTTTTCTTTTAACATAAAATCTTGATTGCCAATTAATAAATGACATTCTAATTGCTGCAGCTTATGTGAATCTGCCGCTAAAATCAAATTTTGTAAATAATTTTCAGGTAATTTAGAACCAAAAACACTATTTAAATCAGGCATAAATGGCTTAATCGCATTGAAAGCCACAACAGGAGATAAAGCAAAAACAGTTCGAAATTTTTGAGGATATTTAAAAGCAAATTGCAGTGCACCAAACCCGCCCATTGAATTTCCAGCTAAATAATTATGTTTTGGAGCAAGTGAAAGCGGTAAAAGTTTTTGTAATTGCGGCATTAGTTCGTTGAGTAAATAATCTTGATATAATTGACCATCAGCCATATTTTGATAAAAACTGCGTCCCATATCCGGGATGATGGCAATTATCTGTTTTTCAGCAAGAAAAGCTTCCAGACGGGTTTTGCGAAGCCAACAACTGCCATCATCGCCTAAGCCGTGAAAAAGCCATAACACAGTTACTTTACCTGTACATATTTGATCTGGAATGACCAACCTAACAACTTTTTGTGATCCTAAAATTTTGGAAAATCTCTCAAGTTTTAAAATTGCCATTTTAAGTACCTCCCCTTTGATTTGCATTTTTTATAAAACAGAAGTTCACAAAATTATAATATGCCATAAAAACTATAAAATTAACAAATTAATTGAAAAAAAATTTCAAAGGGATAGAATGCAGATGTAAGCGTATCAATTATTTTTATTTTTGAAATAGTAGGTGACTTGTTTGAAATACAGAATTGGAATTGATAGCGGAGGTACAAAAATTAAGGCTTCTGCTTGGAACGAGCAACACAAATGTCTTTTGAATGTAACTTCTGGTCCAGGAAATATTCTTTTAAACCAAAACCAAACTTTAAAGAATCTCTCATCAGTGATCACACAAATCAAACACAAACTTGACCCGGCTGAATGTACACAAATTTTAATTGGAATCGCTGGAATTGAAACCAGTGGCAATGCAGCTCAAATTACCGCTGACTTTAATCAAACATTTGGAATTCCAACAAATGTGATCAATGATGCTTTACTTGCTTTGATCAACGGACTAGAAGGACAAGATGGGACTTTGATAATATCAGGTACCGGATCAGTCATTTACGGTCGCCAAGGGAAAAAAATTTACCGGGTCGGCGGCTGGGGAAATTTGCTTGGCGATCAAGGCAGTGCTTACAAAATCGTTGAAAACTTTTTTAAAATTGCCCTTAATGATTTCGATCGTGGCAAAACTAATCGATCCCAAATTCAAAGTGATCTGCTCAATATTTTTGCAGTAGATTCCATGACAGCTGCAGTCCGCAAATACTATCAGCTAAAAAGGCCAGAAATTGCTAGTTTAGCAGTGAAAGTAGCTCAAAAAGCTACGCAAAAACATACAGGAGCTATCAAAGCCATTTTGAATCAAGCAAATTTATTAGCACTCCAGGCTGAAACGATGTTTAATAATTTTGAAAAGTCTTATCCGAAAAAAGTAGCTTTAGCAGGATCTGTTTTAACAAACAATCAACTTTTTAAAAAAAGGATCAGTTCTGTTTTGCTAGAAAAGCATCCTGATCTTAAATTTTTAATTGCTGGTGGAGATAATAGTCGAGCTGTTATCTTCTGGAATGCGAAAGGGAGTATGTAAAATGACCATGCGTAATCTTGGCTTATCGATTTATCCTGATCATAGTGATTTTGAAAAAAATAAAAATTACTTAGAACTGGGGCATAAATATGGCTTCAAGCGAATCTTTATGAGTATGCTTGAAGTTGGTGACTCGGTTGAGGCAGTAAAAAATAAATACCGTAAAATTATTGACGTCGGCAACCGCTTAGGCTATCAAACATTTTTAGATGTTTCACCCCGAATCTTTCAAAAATTGAATATTTCTTATGCTGACCTTTCCTTCTTTCACGAATTGCACGTTACTGGAATAAGATTGGATCAAGCATTCGATGGAGCAACCGAAGCGATGCTTTCATATAACAAATATGGTTTGATCATTGAATTAAATATGAGTAATAATGTTGATTATTTAAATAACATCATTAGTTACCAAGCAAATACACCATTTATTTATGGCTGTCATAACTTTTACCCCCAAGTCGGGACGGCACTGCCCTTTGACTTCTTTGTAAAATGCAGCCAGCGCTTTAAACATTTTGGAATCCATACAGCGGCATTTGTTGCAAGTCAGGTCGGTAAAATTGGTCCATGGAATGTAAATGATGGTTTACCAACATTAGAGGAGGATCGCCGTTTACCAATTGCTGTTCAAGCTAAGCATCTTTTTGCTTCAGGATTAATCGATGATGTCATAATCGGTAATGCTTATGCTAGTGAAGCTGAACTAGCAGCTTTAAGCCAAGTTGACCGTTACCAATTAAAATTCAAAATGAACTTCGTGTCTGCTGCAAGTGAGATTGAAAAAAAAATTGCTTTAGAAACACAACATTTCCGCCGCGGTGATATGAATCAATTAGTAATCCGATCAACGATGCCGCGGGTCACTTATAAGTCAGTCCCTAATCCACCGCATGATAATCAAATCGAATATCAAAAAGGTGACGTCTTAGTCGGTAATGACAGTTTTGGAATTTATAAAAATGAGCTTCAAATTGTTTTGAAGCCGCATAAGGAACCACGTAAAAATAAAATTGGTCAACTTTCCCCTGAAGAAGTATTTCTGTTAGATTTCATCAAGCCTTGGAGCAAGTTTAAATTGCAAATTTAATATTTCTTGATTTAGGCTGTCAACCTATTTCTCCAATATACTTTTTAAAATGCCAGTGTACATACACTGGCATTTTATATTAAAGCTAAATTATAACGCTCGTCGTTATTTTAAATTAAAATTATTATGATAATTTTGGACAATTTCTTTTGATTGTTGCAAAATATCAACTAAATAGTCGAAATTCTGACTAACAAGATAATAAAAGATGATATCGACCACCATGAATTGAGCCAACAAAGAGCTTGTCGCCGCAATCCGATTTTTATTCTCAGGAGGTTGTGAAGTATGAACAGCAATATCTGAAAGTTGTGCAACTGAATTATCACCATAACGTGTCAAAGAAATTACTTTGATCTGATGCTTGCGTGCTGCTTGGGCTGCAATCAATGCCTCTGGTGATTCGCCAGAATTGGAAATAATCCATAAAAGACTATTTGAATCCGCATTGATTAATTTAGGTAATAACAAATTTAAATCACTATCAACTGTCGATAGAAATCCTAACCGGCTCCATTTTTGGGAAATATTTTCAGCTACTAGTTCTGAAGCTCCAATTCCAAATAAAATCAACTGGCGCTTTTTTAAAACCTCAGCAATTAATTTCTTAATGCCAGTTTGATCGATTTGGTCAGCAGTCTCCTGTAATGTTTGCTGAGCATTAGTTAGTAATTTATTTTTTATTTCACTTAAATTTTCCCCTGCTGATATATCGGCATATGCTTTATTAACATTTTTTTGCTGTGAAAGATCAGCGGTCAGCATCATTTTTAATGATGTAAAACTGCTGATTTTCAAATGCTTAACTAAACGAATAACTGTTGCTGGACTAGAATCAGCAGCTTGAGCTAATTGTGCGACCGTCATTTCCACAACTTTTTGGGGATTAGTTAAAATAAAACGCGAAATCTTTTTTTCTGATTTTGATAAATTTTGCTCGGTATTTAAAATTTTTCCTGCTACTGACATATTTTTCTCCTAATAATAAATTAATCCACTTGCTATGACTTCTTCTGCCCTCTACAAATAATATAACAGTTATGATTTTATTAAAAGAAAAGATTAAAAAAATGCAAGCACTTAATAATAAATCTCATAGTAAATAAGTACTGCTCTAGTGGTAAAATTGCCCCATTATGAAGTATTAGGTATTTAAGATAGAAGCAGATTATTGATAAAACAATTCAATAATATTTATTATTTTTTTAAACTTTGGTGCATGTGAAATACAATATTTAAGTAATCTATCAAAATTTGTTTTTTTCGATTTCTCCATTTTAGCTTCAAATTCTTCAATATCCTTTCGATCTTCATAGGATATTTCTCCATTATGTTCTACAGGAAAAACTTTTATATATGATCTCTTATCATTGTCAGTTAGTGCATACCAAATATGAGCATCTTTGAGAACATCTTCTAAATTTTCTTTGAAATAAATTGGGTAGAGAAACTTCTTTTGCCATCCATTCGATATATTTGAAATTTTTCCATCAATATAATTAGTTTTAACTGAATTATCATGAACATCATCAATATCCATTACTGTAAATATCTTGAAATCTTTTTTGAAATCAATAGCTGGATATTTATTCTGTAAACTTTTCTTTGATCTAAAAACTTCATTATTTAAAATATTTGGCAACGCTTCGATTTGAATACTTTTTTGACCATTTTTTTTGCCATAAATTTCAATTGGCAATCTCATTTTTGATTTAATATGCTCGACGATACAGTATTCAGACTTACCATGAACAATTACAACTGCACAAGTGTTGGAAGGCTTTATTATCATTATTTTTCCTCCAACTTGAAAATTTCATCAAAATCGATATCATCTGCAAACGGAACACCTGAAAAATATCCTGATAAATATAATTTTTGCAAATTATTATTTGGTTTAATATTCGCAACTTCACTAAATGAAGCTATTTGTTTATTACCATCAATATCTTCTTGAATTACATATACTTCATTTGCGGGCAAAACTTTCAGCAAGGTTGTATTATGAGTAGAAAAGATAAGCTGTCCCTTAATATAATCTTGAAAATTTTCCAACAACTTAGACATTAGTAAATCATGAATTCCACTATCTATTTCATCAACAACAACGATATCTCCATTCATGGCCGCAGAAAATAACGGGAATAACTCCAACAACTTCTTAGTACCTTTTGATTCCAAAGTAAAAGGTATTTTCCTAATTTTACCAGCAATTAATTTATAGACATAAAGTTTGTATTCAATTTCATTTTCCTTTTCATTAACTTCATAGTAAACTTTTTTTATATCAGAATATAAACTAGTAAAAAAAAGATTTAAACTCTTTTGCGTTTTTACAATTTTATTTTTATCTGTTGATTTGACAGACCCATACATTAAACTTCTAAGAAAATCTTTTTGATTTTTTAATCCTGTCATTTGATCAGTTTTAAAACCTATTGAAAGTATCATTTCTAATATTTCCCTGACAACAAAAGAAACAGATTTATCTTTTAATTCACTATTTGTTTCTTCAAAAATTGCTTCCAAAATTGCAAAAAAGGTATGTTTTCCCCAAAACTGATCAATCCTATCTCTTAAAAGCGTAATAAATGCTCTGCCTCTAAAAGCGGCTGAATTTAATTTTTCAATTGTTACTTTATCCTCATTAAACTTTATATCAAATAAAAGTCCATTCCTTTTGTTTACCAAAGAAAAAAGTTTTTCCTCAATTAATTGGCCATTTGGCGAAAATATTAATTTATATTTACCAGTAAATTTTTCTTCTTCAGAAATACAGAACTCGTAAGTGATTTCTGTATTTTCTGATGAACCAATCAGATTTATATTTCTAAAAATTTCTTCTACACTAGTTAACTTAAAAATTGGAATCTCCTTCAAAGTTTTCAAATCGACCTTTTCTTTCTCAGAAAGCTCCTTTTGAAATTTTATGAATCTTTGTTGGTTAGAAAAACTTCTAGCTGATTCTACTAGCTGAAATATTGGAGTAAGAATATTACTTTTACCAGCTCCATTCTCACCATAAATTGCAGCCATATTTTTTTTATTCTTACCCTTTGAAAAATCCCAAGTAATATCTGAAAAAGATTTGTAATTCTTTAATTTTAATTTTGTAAGCACATTAATCTCTCCTTTAGTAACAAACTGTTACTATAGTTGATATTATCATTAAGATATATATATTTCAATGATAAATCTTAAACAACTAATAACCAGTCGTTCAAAAAAATGGGTCGATACTTTCTGATATTGGCGAAACATAAAAGCCAATATCAGCTTTTTTTATTTTATATATTAAAGCGGTATCCCGTGGTACGTTTTAAGCGTCAAAACCCAATTGAAAGAAGGAAAAACCATGTTCCAATTTGATTTCCATTCTTGATGATTATTTGTCTAAAGATATCTGTGCTTATTTTGAATTTCTTAATGAACGTCTAACAGTTAAGTTAGTAATGATTGACTTGAATGCTAACTATCAAATTTTTATCAAATGTCTTTTTACCCAATGCCAAAATTGTTATTGATCATCTTCATATCAGCCAGCTAGTCAATCAAGCTTTTGACCAACTTAGGGTCACAATCTTAAAACAGCTGAATGATAAACATAGTCGAATTTATAAGGCTTTAAAAATTAATTAGCGTTTGTTTCATAAAGATGCATAAAAAAGTTGATGACTCTAAAACACCATACTTTCAGGTGCACAGAGCGGTTATAAAATGTAGGAAAGGAGATGCGGGCAAAATCTTAGACCAACTCTGAAAATAATTTACACATTTTTTATTGGGGATCAGTCCTTTACAGCAGTCCATCCCTGACAAAAAACAGCGAGTTTCAAAATTGAATTGCTAATCAAATTTCTGAAACTCGTTGTTTTGATAATATTTTGAATTTTCGGCACCGGTAGCATTACCGGACTTTTCAACTACTAAACTGCAACTTAGTCTAAAAATCTTCTGCCCAAACTATATGTTTCTTTTAAATTCAATCCTCGATCAAAAATATTCAAGTCACCATCTTTAATGTACCCTGATTTTTCAAGCCAAACTTCTTTAGCCTGATTGACTGTTGACAGCAAAATCCCGCAGCCGGTAAATTGCATGATGTTGCGAAAAGCATCCTGATGTTGCGGGATTGATCTAGTTAAAGTTTCGATTTTCCACTCGCAATTTTATTTTTTTCGCTGACAATTTTCATAAAAAATATCGCCCGCAAATCTTATTAACTAAACCGATCTTACGGTACTAACAGGAATCTGCTCCAAGGCTTGATCATGCTTAATAAAAACTCGTCACTTTCTTTCAGATGGCCAACCTTATTCCGCCGACCATCATTGGGAAAATCTTTTAAAGCAATCTGAGTTTCAGCGTTATACTGCCCATAATTTTTATTAACGATCAAAATGTCGCCGCGTTTAATCATTCCTTGATTGTCGTGTGGCTCGATCTTCACATCTTTATAAACTACCCGGGTAATCGAATCTCGCAGCAAATATTCAGATTGGTCTCCTCGATAAAGGTGTGTATTATCAAATAATGCTTTCTTTTCAGTAACACTTAAATTTTGAGTATCAATTCCAATTTGCGGATAGTTGGCAAAAAATGCCCGTGAAACGGCTGCTAATTCTTCTTCACTAGCAAAAGCATTGCCAATGATAATATCATCGATCAGACCGGTCAACACTAAATGATTTACCTGAGTTGCAATCGGCAGGCTGCGATCAATTTCCATCGTTGGCAGTCCGTCTTGAACTGGCCAAGGACCGTTTTTAGCTGTTGCAGAACTGATAAAAGCTGCCGTATGCAAACTATAATTTTTAAATTTCTTTGATTGAGCAATAAAGAAAGCTGGCTCTAATCCCCTATATTTTTGCGGATAAAAATTATGACAGCCTAGCAGATTATCTTTTTTCGGACTAAAAGCCATAATATTATCCAAATAATGTGTTCCGGAACTAATGTTGATCTCAATTTTAAGACCGTACTCATTGCGCGTCATCATTGCCTCTTCCATTCCTGAAAAGCCGGTATCTAAGCGAATTCCCCAAACTCCCAATTTTTTGAAAAAGGATAAATCGTTATAACTGGCATTCAATTGCTTGAATAAACGCGGATTAATATCAATGATTGTCTTAAAACCAAGCTGATTAGCATAAGCGATGATTTGACTAAACTTATCGATTACTTGATCTTTTCCGCCCGTCAACTCCAACAAAGAAGTAAAAATTCTTGTATAGTGATATTTGTTAGCCAATTCAAGATATTTAAAATTATCCTCTAAACTTGTTTTTTCAGGATAAATTGAGATTCCCAGTTGCTGCATCATTTTTCTCCTTTCATTTTATTGATTATCCGGTATAAATCAATAATTTTTCTGGCCAAATCTTTAAAAGCAATTGCGGTCATAATATGATCCTGGGCGTGGACCATTATTAAAGATGTACTATCCTGATATTCATTTGCCGCCTCTGCTGATAAGAGTCCAGTTTGGGCATTATGACCTTTGACTAAGAAATCATCAGCTTCTTTCAACTTCTTTTCAGCTAATTTAAAATTGCTTTGTTTAGCAGCTGAAATAGCCTCAACTGCAGAGCTTTTGGCGCTACCGCCATCAATGATCAATTTCATAATAACATTAAGCTTTTCTTCATCCATATAAACACCCTATTTATTATCAATCAAATTCAAAGCGGTCGTTAAAACTTTTTCACCATCCATTGTGCCATAAGCGCGCATATCGATTACAACCACCGGAAATGGATATTTCTTTTTAAAACCACCTTCAAGATATCTAACTTGTGGGCCAAGCATTAAAATATCTGGATTTTCTGATGTAACTTTTTTATCTGTCTCAGATGCAGCTGTTGCAAAAATATTAACATCAAGATTTTCTTTTTGTGCTGCATTTTTCATTTTCTGAACTAATAAACTTGTTGACATTCCGGCAGCACAGACTAACATAATCGTTTTTTTTGTCATTTTAAAACTCTCCTGTTTAAAAACTTTATTATATTGGATATTAAACTGTTGTAATTCCCTTTTTATTTTCTTTTTCAACAACACTATAAAATGGATAATAAATCAAACAGTCGACAATAACACAAACAACTTGATCGATCGACCCACTGATATGACCGCCGGTAGCTAGGAACCCGCTGATAACAGGTGGCATTGTCCAAGGAATTGTAACACCAATCGTATTATGAACGATCCCCAAAGACATTGCACTGTAAGTGATAATCGCATTACACATTGGCGCAAGAATAAATGGAATTATTAAACTAATATTCAAAACTACTGGGACACCGAACATTGTCGGCTCATTGATATTAAACAAACCTGGTACCAAAGTTACAGGCGCCATTGTTTTGGTCAAAGAAGAAGTCGTCTTTCGCAAGGATAACAGTGCGATCACGATAACTAGCCCGATCGTAGCTCCTGAACCGCCCATATAAACGAAATTATCAATAAATGGCTGTGTAATGATGTTTGGCAAGTGCTTCCCAGCTTGAAAAGCGAGCCGGTTTTGATCGGTATTCATTAACCAAATCGGACTAATAACTGTATTGACAATGTTTCCTCCATGAATTCCGACGAACCAGAAAGCACTATTGAGTAAAATCGCAATCAGTGTACCGCCTAAAGTATCACCGATCAATCCCAAAGGCTTTGTTAGAAGATCTAACAAGATATCATGAATATTCAAATTGAATTTCGATAAAATTCCAAATATAATCAGCCAGAAAGTGATAATCACCGCACCGGGAATTAAAGAAACAAAACTTTCACTAACTGCAGGAGGAACACTACTTGGTAATTTGATCGTAACATGATGATTTACAAACCATTGATAAACCCAGCCACTTAGCAAGCCTAAAAGAATTGC
>NZ_AHYZ01000033.1 GCF_000255495.1 Liquorilactobacillus vini DSM 20605 | reverse complement strand
AATAGCAAATAATTTTCGGCTGTCTTTCAATAAATAAACGGTGACTGATATCTTGCTTTACTTCATTCGTCGCAGTTGCTGTCAGAGCTAACGTTAACGGATAGTTCAGTTCTTGGCGTAATTTACCCAGCTGTAAATAATCTGGTCGGAAGTCAGGCCCCCATTGCGAAATACAATGAGCCTCATCGACAACAAATAGGCCCCAATTAATTTGCTTCAAAATTTGAACAATTCGAGTTTGCGTAGCCATTTCTGGTGAAACAAAAACAAAATGATAATTAGCTAAATGTTTCAGTGCGAACTCTCTGTCCATTCGCTCAAGCTGAGAATTCAAAGCAACTACTCGTTTCTCGCCTAAAAATTTAAGTTCTTTGACCTGATCTTGCATTAATGAAATCAAGGGCGAGATAATTAAAACCGGGCGCTGGACTAGCCAGCCATACATTTGATAACATAAAGATTTTCCTGTCCCTGTTGGAAGAATCGCCAGGGTCATTTGATTTGCTAATAAAGCTTTTAAGGTTTCTTGTTGACCAGGCTTAAATTTTGAATAGCCAAATAAATTTTTTAAAGCGTTGGTTAACCTTTGATCATCCATTTGTCGATTTCCTTTGCTGTCTAATTTTCGTTTGTTGAATCTGATATAGCCGAAAAGAAAAGAAATCAATTTCTCTTGGCTCAACAATTTGATAATTCCAAGTACTTGGAGCACCTGATAATGATTCCTTCATAATTGTCAATTGTCGCGACGCCAACAACTGCTGATAAGGAAAACTCTGACAAAAAATTGCCGCCATTAATAAGTGCTCACGAATCGTACTTAGCTTTAAATGCCGTTCATTTGCAATTTTTTGACTTGATTCTCCATTTAAAAAGCGCTGATAAGTTTGTACACAACTGGCGGGCAGAGGACTTTTTTGAAACAAACTAACTAATACCTGCCAGGGCTCACTTTGTTTACGCAAAAAAGCAGCCAAGCGTAAGGCAAGATCTTCATGTAAAATTTTTAGATCCGTCACTGACCAGTTAGTTTGCTCAGCCATTTGGGTATAGGTTTGCCCAGCTACTTGATGCCCAGCAAAAAAATTTAAGAATACATCTGCTTGCTGGGTTGGTAAGGTTGTTAAAAATTCATTTAATAATCTTGGCAGGTCCGTTTGCAATTTTTGATAATCAAAATGTTTGATCCACTTTTTAAACCAAAACTGAATCTGCGGTGACGTTGTGATTACGTAATAATGCTGATTCTGATAGGACGATTCTGAAAAGGTCTGCACAATTAAGGTAAGCATCTGCAACCAAGTATCACATTGAAAATATTGGACTAATTGTGGTGCTTTACGCCAATAATGTTCTGACAAAAATGCTGTTAAACATTGCTGACCAGCTGGTGTCAGACAAAACTGCTGATCACCTGCCTGCTGTAACCAGCCGTGCTGTTTTAAAGCGGTTAGCTGCTGATCAAAAACTATATTCTCAATTTGCGCGACCCCCAGCCACTCCAGCATTTGATAGCTTAAGCCCCAAAAAAGGTTCGAAACCGTTTTTTTATTTGCTAAAACATGACGAATAACATTTGGCCGTCGCGGTTGATCAATTGAAAAAAAATAAAGCCACCGTTTTGCAAGCATTATTAAAATCTCCTTGCTCAAATTAATCTTCTAAATTAAGTATACGCTGAAATAGCTGGAAACGGCAAAAAGTAACGAAACCGTTAACTTTTTTTGATAACTAAACTTTATACCAGTAAATCCCCCAATTAATAGCAAACAAAAAGCTCAAGAGTTAATTCCTTGAGCTTTAAACTTATAATCATTTTAATGAGTAATCAATGAATGGTCATTTAACCAGTATTTTAATTTTCTAAAAACTAACCAAAAAGCCACACCTAACAAGATCCCCTTGATCAAATTAAACGGGATGACTCCAAATAAGATCAGCTGATTCAAAGGCAGAGACAACTTCATTCCCAGCACGCTCATATAAAGCGGGGTAATCACCAACCAATTACCCAATGACAGAAAGAAAGTCAAACTCAACGTGGCTACAGCGATTGATAGTAACACCTTTTTGCCCCTTAAAAAACGTTGTGACTGAACAATTTGATACATTGGCAAACAAAAAGCCAAAGTTGCTAAAAAACTCGTCGAGACTCCAATTAGATTGCTAATTGAAGGACCCGAAATCAAAAAGTAAAGTACCGAGCGAATCAAAGCTATTTCAATTCCTCCAAGTGGTCCCAACAAAAACATCCCTAGCAAAACCGGCAAATCAGAAAAATCAACCTTCATATACGGAACAATTGGAATTACTGCAAAAGATAGAAACATTAACAAATAAGAAATTGCCGCCAAACAAGCAGCTAAAACATATCTTCGTGCTACAGAAACAACCATCTCAATGACCTCCAAATCGAGTTCATCTTCACGGCGCTTACTTAAAATTACTTAAAAAATAAAAACTCTGCTGATCAAGGAATTAACCAACAGAGTTTACTTAATTTAATATTAAATAAGCTCTATCTTCTTTATCCAGACTATACTGTCGGCACTGGAATCACACCAGTTCAACTGCACAATTGCGCAGGTCGCGGCCTATTACCGCCGGTCGGGAATTTCACCCTGCCCCTGAAGATAAACTACTTTTTAAATTTTTATATGCTAAGTGTATCATAAAAAATTACACTTAGCAACCTTACTTAACTAATTTTTTTAACTGCTCAACTTCCTGATGACTTAATTGACGATATTGCCCGGGCATTAAACCAGCTAGGTCTAAAAAACTGTAATTTTGACGCTTCAATTTAATAACCGGATGGCCAATTGCAGCAAACATCTTTTTGACTTGATGATTACGGCCTTCATGGATCGTCAATAACCAGAGAGACGTTTGTTTGCTTAAATTAATTGAAAATTTTTTAACTTTTGCAGGTGAAGTCTTCTTGCCGTCAATCAGCACTCCACGGCTTAATTTTTTTAGTTCTTCGTTTGACGGAATTCCTTCAACTTTTGCCAAATATGTTTTTTCAATTTTAAATCTTGGATGCATTAAATGATTTGCCAAATCGCCATCATTTGTCAGCAATAAAATTCCCGAAGTATCATAATCTAAGCGACCAATCGGATAAATTCTTTCCTTCACTGCCGAAAAATAATCAGTCACAACTTTACGGCCTTTATTATCACTAACTGCCGAAATCACCCCACGCGGCTTATAAAACAAATAATAGTCTTTCTTTTGCTGCTCAATCGCTCGCCCATTAACTTGAATCAAATCTGCCGTTGTTACCTTAGTTCCCAGCTCAGTTACAACATTCCCATTAACTCTGACTTTGCCAGCCATAATTAGTTTTTCAGCCGCTCGCCGAGAAGCAATTCCTGCTTGAGCGATGACTTTTTGCAAACGTTCTTTAGTCAAAATTTTCTTCCTTTTCTTTATTTTCTTTGTTTTCCTTGCTTGCTTTATTTTCTAGTTTATTATTAAATAACTCTAACAAATCATCCGCTTCCAAAGGTAGATCCAATTGTTCTGCCTGGGGAAACGGTGGTAATTCGTCTAAAGAATTTAAGCCAAAATGGTCTAAAAAGTTTTCAGTTGTCACATAAATAATTGGCCGCCCGGGAACATTTAATCTGCCTTTTTCCCGAACAAGGTCTAACAATTGCAAGCGTTTCAGCGCTCCACTTGAACTGGTCCCGCGAATCTCCTCAATTTGTACCCGCGTAACCGGTTGACGATAAGCAATTATCGCTAGCGTTTCCATGGCCGCCCGGGAAAGCGAAGTTACATTAGGAGCAGTAAAATAAGCCTGAAGCAAAGGAGCAAACGACTTTTTAGTTGCTAATCGAGCTTTTTCATGATTAAGCAAAACAAACAGACTTGCATCAGGATCTGCCATATACTTTTGTTGCAAAAGTTCTAATTGTGAATAAATTGCCGGCTTCAGAATACCAGTTAACTCGGCCAACTCACTAATTTCAATCCCCTGATCGCCACTAACGAATAAAAGTGCTTCAATTTTTGCTAAATTAGATTCCATGATCAGCTCTCCTTAGTTTGATTGGTCCTAAATCAAATTGTTGAATAGCTTCAATTTTACGACGTTTGATCAGTTCCAACAAAGCCAAAAAAGAAGTTACCAATTGTTCGATAACTATCTTTTGCGAATCAAATAATTTTCGAAAATCAACCCATCCCGATTGCTTTGCCAAGAAATCTTCAATTCGATTGATTTCTTGATCGATCGTAAAGCTTTCTGTTTTAACTTCTCGCGTTCGCTGTAATTCTTTTTGTTGCTGCCGCCGAAGCAAAACTTGACCATAATATCGTTCTAAGCCCGCCAAACTTAAATGTTTTGGCAAAACTTGATCAGTACTAATTGGCGGTTCAGCTGCCGGTCGATTATAATATGCTTGCCGTTTCTGAGCCAAATCCCGCAACTGATCCGTAGCTAATTGAAAACATTGATGCACAATTAGTTGATCAACTAACTCCTGCCGCGGATCAGCCACATCTTCCGCTGAATCTTGCAGATCTTCGTGTTTTGGTAAGAGCATTTGACTTTTAATACTCAACAAAGTAGCCGCCATCACAAAATATTCACCAGCAATTTTAAGTGAAGCAGTTTGCTATTTGAATTTAAATAAGCTAAATACTGCGAGGTGATTTCAGTAAA
>NZ_AHYZ01000034.1 GCF_000255495.1 Liquorilactobacillus vini DSM 20605 | reverse complement strand
TCTTGAAACTGTTAATGATTTCAGCTTGATGTTTACGTAGCGTTCGGTTAGCTTTTTTGATTTGTTCAGGCATTCCAGCAGCTGAATTTAATAGATTACTAAGAGATTCAGTATCTTGATGATGGATGACATGTAACAGTTGTTGATAATAGTTATAAGCTTTCTTCAGTTCGTCAGACATGTTCAACAGGCGATCAACGACATCAGCATCACATAATTGGCGGTTTTGAAAATTGATTCGTTTCGAATAATGTTGATAGTCTAATTCAGCTGAATCTTTCATTAATAATTTCCAATACCGTTTCAGAGCACGCCAATCGTGGGAACCGTTACCGGCTTGTTTCATTACATGAAGTCGGACTGAATTTAGGGCCTGAAAAGCTTGAACAACGATATGAAAATGATCAGCAATGATAATTGCATTCGGGAAAAGCTCATGAATTAAAGGCCGATATGGTGAATAAAGATCAACGGTTACAGTTTTAACAGCTTTGCGGGCAGCAAAAGAGTATTTTAAGAAATAGCTTCTAATGAAATTACTTGTCCGCGACTCGATAATATCAATCGCTCGGTGATGAACACTGCCCATCACTAAAAGACTCATACCACTTTTGGCGAACTTTCCTGATTTGAAATCATCAAAAGCAATATCAGCAGGCAGCCAATGATAATTAGGCTGAATGTATTCAGTAAACTGCTTAGTAAAGCGCATGATAGTCAT
>NZ_AHYZ01000035.1 GCF_000255495.1 Liquorilactobacillus vini DSM 20605 | reverse complement strand
ATAATGCATGCGTTTACGATCTTGAATTAATTGAATCTCAAGGTCATGATTTAAAGTATCAAAGTCTTTCATAATTGGACTAGTTACAAAAAAGTTATAGCGAATATAACCAACTTTATTTTCAACACTTCCTTTTTCATTACCGCTTCGAGGATTACAAATTTGAGTTTCAAAGCCATAATGATTGGCAAATTGTTGAAAACCATCAGTTAAAACCGCAGGTTTGAATTTTGATTTTCGTTGTACCACAGCAGTGGACATATTATCAATTCGTATTTTTTTTGGAACTCCACCAGCTTGTTTGAATAGTATCTTCATTCCTTCTAAAAGGCATTCTTGATTTTCAGCTGGTAAAGCTACTGCAAAGCCAGTATTACTAAAAGGAAATGTTAAAACTAGTATTTTAATATCCTTAAAAGCTCCCTGATAAACCACCTCCATTGTTCCAAAATCCAACTGAGCTTCAGTTGGTGGATGTTCCAATCTTTCAAAGCCTTGATCTTCTTTAAATTCATTGTAGTGTGTTGCTTTCCATTCCTGAATAAAGGCACAGAGAGTTCGATAAGATCCAGGAAACTGAAGCTTCTGCAACTCTTGAAACAAAGCAAGATTGGTACGCCGCTTTTTTCTAGGAAGCCTTGAATCCTCCGAAAGCCAGTGACCAACAATGGATCCCCATTTTTCCACATACATCATGCCACTTTTTTTCTTATGAGTTTCTTTAGGAAAAAAATCTGTATCAGCATAGCGTTTGGCCGTTCGCCAATTAATATTTAATTCTTTTCTGATGCGATTAATTGATTTATCGTGATTATTTCGTAAATTTCTGATAGTATTAATATCGGTCATTGTAAGCAAGCCTTTCTACCTCCAAGTTAAAGTATGGTAACTATAACTTTAGAGGAAACTTAGGACGCCAGCAATGGCTTTTTTTATTTTCTAAGCCTTTCCTGTACAATTTCTTTCTAAGTTGTGTACTTTTGCAGTGCAATCTTGTGTATATTCATTCTGCCACAAACATATACAAGTAACGAGTTTGAATCAAGGCTTAAAGAGCTTAAAATCAAACATTCTTTCAGCCATAAAGGCTGTCCATACGATAATGCAGGTATAGAATCATTTCATGCGACCTTAAAGAAAGAAGATGTTTACCCACAAAAAGATAAATACAAAGATTTTAAATCAGCTAGAATCCAGCTTTTCAAATATATTGAAGGCTTTTACAATAGTCGCAGAATTCATGGAGCCCTTAATTTTATTACGCCAAATGAGGCAGAACGACGAGCTCTAAGTGGAAGTATTTAAGTTGTGTTTTTGTGTGGAAGCAATTTATTGCTTCCTGCCACATTAACAATACCATGAAGTTAATAAGTCAAGGCCGCTGGAAGCGCCTCGCAGAGGTTTGCCTTGAGATTATTAACTTCATGGTGTTACTGAATTAAAAATATATCAAAAAAGAAATTCTATGAAAAAGTGTCCACGTTCTTGACAGAAATCTACACTTAAAAAATGAAATAAATTGATGATGGCTTTTATTTTATTACCAAAAGGTAGCAAAATTATGTAATCAATAGCTGAGATGATGCAAGTACCTAATAACTGATCTTAAATAAGATTATCTTTTTTTTGAACGATCGATTATTAGGTGCTTACATAAGAACAGTTATATTTAAGGAACAATTTGACAGCTTTGAGTCACACTTCTTTAGAAAAATTTAAATTCCTCCAAATTTGGTCCAGGATTTTGCCTGTACTTTCCTAGTCAAATTAATTGCTGCAATATTCTTAAGTTCATAAAAATTTGCCACAACATTTAGTGTGGCAAATATAACAAGAAATTTTGGTTTAAATCAGTCTGCTACCCAAGCTATAATTTGCAGATTATGCAGATTCCCTTTTTATTAATGCTGGTAAAAGAAGAATTTGTCTATGAGATTTGTAAGGAAATTTTAAACGATAATTCATTGCAGAAAATGCTTCTTTTGCCATTTGCTTTAAATCTGTTGCAATAACTGACATTTGAGGATGGCTTGTTCGACTTAGGTCAGTATTATCGAAACTTAATATACTAACATCTTCAGGGATAGTATAGCCTTTACTATGAAGAAAAGACATAACAGCTAATCCATATCCGTTATTAACGGTTACCCATGCATCCGGCATTTTTTTAAGGCTAGCTAAGTAATTAAAAAGGTCTTTTTGGTGATCTTCTGGGATTGAAGTAATAACATAATTTTCGTTAACTTGTAAATTATATTTCTTAATTCCAGAATAAAAACCAATTAATCTTTCATAATAGCTGGGAGAAAAATTAGTATTTCCAATAAAGCCAATTGATTTAATTTTTCTTCTCGCTAGATAAGCAATACCCCTTTCCATTCCATCAATATTTTGAGTTAGAATACTGTCACTTTCAATTTCTGAATTATGATAATCAATTAAAATTACAGGAATTTTTAGAGACAATATTTTTTTAATGTAATCATTTGTTATAAATGAAAGAACGAAGATTCCATCCCATTTAATACTTGCTAATTCGACAGGAAGCCCATTTTTTTCCTGTTCCTTATTAGATATTTTGAAAATCACTAATTTGTAATGCTTAGATGTAATAATCTTTTGTAATTCATCAAGTATTACACCAAAAAAACTTTTTAATTCCAATGTAAAATCTGTTGATACTAAAGCAAAAGTTTTAATCACTGTATCATGCTGTTTACTCTTTCTACTAAAATAATGATAGTCCAATTTGTTGGCTAGTTCAATTACTCTTTCTCTAGTTTCCTTGCTAACACCATCTTTTCCCCTTAAAGCAATAGATACAGAATTTTTAGAAATATTTAACTTATTTGCAATAGTTTG
Source organism: Liquorilactobacillus vini DSM 20605 (assembly GCF_000255495.1). Lineage (GTDB taxonomy): Bacteria > Bacillota > Bacilli > Lactobacillales > Lactobacillaceae > Liquorilactobacillus > Liquorilactobacillus vini. The sequence continues at coordinate 403 of NZ_AHYZ01000035.1, read as the reverse complement.
CATGGTAATTTTTTTCAACGTATAATCACTTATCTTTCTTTAATTATAATTATACATTAATTATATAACAATGTTTATGGGATTACAAACACTGTTTGTAATCCCAAAAAGTAACTTGACTAAAAATAGTTTTAATGTTTCAATATTCTTGTAGAAAGCGCTTACGTGTTTTCTTAAATAATAAGGAGGTAGTATTCAATGAATTTGAAAAGACTTTCACTATTTGCTCTTTCATTTGCGTCTATTGGACTTCTTTTGGGTGGCTGTAGTAGTTCACCATCTTCTTCAAGCTCTTCAAGCAAACGAAGATTACTTTTTGGGCTGCCCCTAATCCGCCGCAACTTAAGTTTTGGAAACAGATGGCAACGAAGTTTGAAAAAACAAAATCCTAATATAACTGTTA
>NZ_AHYZ01000036.1 GCF_000255495.1 Liquorilactobacillus vini DSM 20605 | reverse complement strand
ACAAAAATCAAAATTTGGCTGTTGATCAGCAGCCAAATAAATTACATCCAAATCCGCTGCCAACAGTTTTTGTGAATCAGAAAAAATTGTTAATTGTTGATTAAGTTGAGCTAACTTTTGATTTGTGGCCGAATTTCCAACTACTCCACTTAAAATTCCTGTTTGACTAGCTTCTATTGCAGCTGCCAAGCGTTGAGTTGCAGCTGCATCACCAATAATGCCATACTTAACTGCCATTTTTTCACCTCATCTGAAATTAAATCATTTGGTTACTACTATATATTGTACCAAACAATTTACTAATTCCACATGTTAATATTTTTAATCTGATTTAAAATCGGCAATCAGTTGGCGTAACTGTTGACCATCAGCTTGATCACTAATTGTCAATCTAAGCCAATCTTTGGCCAATCCTCGCCGTAATTGGAAACCATTGTGTAATAAATTGTCTGCCAACTTTACTGCCTGTGGGAATTTAAAGAAAATAAAATTAGCTTGACTATGAAAATATTTAATTCGATTAGCAGCAAAAAATTTCTCCCATTTATCTCTTTCCTGAGCTGTCTTTTTAATTGATGAAGCTACAAACTCTTGATCCCGCAAAGCTGCTAATGCACCAACTTGAACCAGGGAATTTAAATTATAAGGCAAACGAACAGCTTGCAAATAATTAGCTAATTTCTGATTCATTACCGCAAAACCGACTCGCAAATTAGCTAAGCCATAAACTTTTGAAAAAGTTCGCATTACCACCGCATTAGGGAATTGCTCCAGCAATGGTAAAGCACTGGCTTGTTCAAAATCGGTAACATAATGAATATAGGCTTCATCAATCAAAACCAGGACCTCGGAAGGAACTTGCTTTAAAAATTCTACCAACTCAAATGGTTTTTGATACGCACCAGTCGGATTATTAGGATTACAAAGCCAAATTAATTTGGTTTTTTGATTAATTTTGGTCAGCATTTGAGCTAAGTCATTTTTCCCAGTTTGGGGATCACAAGGAACTGAAACCACTTTAGCCCCTTCAATTTGGGCATGAAGCGCATATTCAGAAAAAGTTGGGGTTGTTTGTAAAATTTCATCCCCAACTTCTAAGAAAATTCGCGAAATCAGTTCAATAATTTCATCGAGACCAACTCCAAAAACTAGTTTTTCTGGTGGAACTTGTAGCTTTTGAGCAATTGCCATTCTCAAAGCTGTTGCATTACCATCAGGATAACGATTTGTCTCACTAAAGTTCCAATTGATAATTGCTTGTTTAACTTGCTGAGAAGTTCCAAAAGGATTTTCATTTGCTGAGAGACGGACCAGTCTTTCCAAGCCCAACCGTTTCTTGACAGCTGCTAAAGGTTCTTCTGGAACATAACTTGATAATTGCTTAATCTGATCTTTCACCAGACAACCCCCTTAAAGTTTCTTAATCTCGCGTCTTTCTTGTGTCTTGCTCATTAGACCTTCACGTTTCCCCAATTCCTCCTTGATCTGATCAAAGCTGACTCCTTGTTCAACTAATAAGACCATCAAATGATATAGCAAATCAGCTGTTTCGTAAACCAGCTCACTTTTATCGGGATTTTTAGCAGCTACAATTACCTCTGTTGATTCTTCACCAACCTTTTTTAAAATCTTGTCAAGTCCTTTATCAAATAAATAGTCGGTATAAGAGCCCTGAATTGGGTTTTTACGACGATCAACAACTGATTGGTACAATTCATCAATTTCTTGTTTCATTTTTTCTCCTTACTCTTTATCCGATTTGATTAAAAAAACAACTGCGGTGCCCAGTATGACAGGCTGGCCCAGCTGGGATAACTTTGATTAGCAGCGTATCTTGATCACAGTCGAGATACATTGCCGTTACTTGCTGCATATTACCGCTAGTTTCACCTTTGTGCCATAATGTTTCCCGTGAACGTGACCAAAACCAAGTCTGCTTAGTCATTAAGGTTTTTTGAAAGCTCTCTTGATTCATCCAGGCAACCATTAAAACTTCATTGGTAGCTTGATCAACTACAACTGTTGTCAATAACCCCTTAGAAAAATCTGGTGTTAACATCTGACACTCACCCCCGCCGCTTTCAATCTTTGTTTGACCTCGGGAATCGTTAATTCACCATAATGGAAAACTGAAGCTGCTAACGCTCCGTCAACTTCAGCCTGTTGAAAAACATCAATAAAATCTTGTATTTTGCCAGCACCGCCGGAAGCAATAATTGGTACATCAATAGCAGCTGCCAATTTTTGGTAAAGCTCAATTGCAAATCCATTTTTAGTTCCATCCTGATCCATACTGGTGACTAATAACTCTCCGGCTCCTAAAGCAACGACTTTTTTAGCCCAAGCCACCGCTTCTAAATTAGTTGCTTGCTGTCCGCCATGCGTATAAACCATTGGCTGGCCAGTTTGAGGATTTATTTTAACATCAATTGCCACCACAATACATTGATTGCCAAATTTTTTGGCACCAGCGGTAATCAGCTGCGGATCGGCTACTGCAGCTGAATTAAGTGAAACTTTATCTGCGCCCGCCTTTAAGAGTGCTTGAATCTGGGCAACTGAAGTTATGCCACCGCCAACCGTTAACGGCATAAAAACTTGTCGTGATACCTTTTCAACTACCTCAACCATTGTTCGACGCTGCTCATTTGTTGCTGTAATATCCAAAAAAACTAACTCATCTGCGCCCTGTTGCTGATAATTAGCGGCAATTTCAGCCGGATCACCAACATCTTTTAAATTAACAAAATTGACACCTTTTTTGACTCGGCCAGCATCAACGTCTAAACAAGGAATAATCCGTTTAGCCAACATTTTGATTCACCTCCGCAATCTTTTGCAAACTAATTTTACCAGCAAATAAAGCCTTGCCAACAATTACATCTTTAATGCCCTGCTGTTGAAGCCGTTGAACATCAGCCAAATCTCGAATACCACCGGAAGCCACGATCCGACAATTAGTAAATTGTTGTTGCAGACAAACTAGCAATTCAACATTAGGGCCTTGCATTGTGCCATCCCGATCAACATCAGTAACAATAAAAGTCTTAGCTCCTGCTGCTGCAACCTCAGCAATCAAAGCTGACATTTTGGTCTGGGTCTGTTCTAACCAGCCATTAATAGCCACCTGTCCATTCTTACCATCGATTCCGATCACAATCTTTTCAGAACCATACTTTTTCAGTGCCTGACGAACAAATTCAGGGTCATGCAGAGCAGCTGAACCAATGATCACTCGATCGATTCCTAATGCTAAATAATACGCGACTGTTTTTAAATCCCGAATTCCCCCGCCCAATTCCAATAAACCACTAAATTCTTGGCGAATTGCTTTGATCACGATACTGTTTTGCGGCTTGCCAAATTTTGCTCCGTCAAGGTCAACCAAATGCAAACAACCAACTTGGGCCTGCTCGAATTCCTGGGCTTGTTGTTTGGGATTGGCATTAATCAATGTTTTTTGGTCAAATTTTCCTTTAAATAGCCGAACACTTTGACCTCCTGCTAAATCAATCGCTGGAAAAATCACGCTGAGGTCACCACCTTTTTTGCGAATGTTGCTAAGACTTGCAAGCCAACTTGGCCACTTTTTTCTGGATGAAATTGCGTTCCATAAATTTTGCCACACTTGACCATTGCGGGAACCTTAATCGCATAATCGACTTGCGTAATTATATATTGAGGATCACAATTTGCATAATAAGAATGAACGAAGTAAGTATACTCATCAGCTAAAAAAGTAAATGGATTCTGAGATTGCAGTAATTCATTTTGATTCCAGCCCATCTGCGGGACTTTAAAACCTGGTCGATTTTCAAAAGCAACTACTTGACCAGGAATCAGTCCTAAGCCTTGATGCCAACCATATTCCGTTGAACTGTCAAATAGCAGCTGCATTCCCAAGCAAATTCCCAATAACGGTTTACCCGCCTTAACTTGCTGCTTAATAATTTGATCAAGTCCAGTTGCTTGTAGATTCGCAATTGCTGGGGCAAACGCACCAACTCCCGGTAAAACGATCCCTTGACATTGCTCGATCACAGCTTTATCGGCTGTTAAAACTGTTTCAAGCTGCAAATAATCAAAGGCCTTTTTTAAATTGTAAGTGTTCCCGGCATCATAATCGATAATTGCTAGCATTAAATCACACCTTTCGTCGAATTGACTCCCTTGATTGCTGGATTGATCGTAACCGCTTGGCGCATAGCCCGACCAAGTGCCTTAAACAGACTTTCAATTTTATGATGGGTGTTGCGACCGTACAAAATTGTTGCGTGTAAATTCATTTGATTACTAAATGCCAAAGCTTGGAAAAAATCTTCCACTGTTTCTGTTTCAAAGTTCCCCAATCGCTGATTTTCTAAATCTGCTTGAAAAATTAAGTATGAACGTCCACTTAAATCTACACAAACTCGCCCCAGCGTCTCGTCCATTGGTACCATGGCTGTTCCATAACGTTCAATCTGTTCCTTATTGCCCAAAGCTTGTTTAAAACATTCGCCTAGTACAATCCCCGTGTCTTCAACCGTATGATGTGAATCTACTTCCAAGTCTCCATTAGCTTTTACAACCAAGCCGAAACGACCATGCTTAGCAAATAAAGTTAGCATGTGATCTAAAAACCCGATTCCAGTTTCAATTGAAATTCCTGATTGTTGATCAATATCTAATTTAATGCTGATCTGCGTTTCCTTTGTTTCTCGTGTAATTTTGGCACTGCGCATAAAATGACCTCCTGATTTGAAAAATAAAATTTCTAAAACCTAGGTAATTTTGAAAATACTGTTTTATTTAAAACGTTGCTCGACTGCTCGTGCATGTCCCTCGAGCCCTTCTGTCCGAGCTAATTGGGTAATATCGGCTAAATCAGCTTTGAGAGCTGCTGACGAAAATTGAATAAATTGGGTCTTTTTAACAAAATCATAAACTCCCAATGGCGATGAGAACTTTGCAGTCCCCCCGGTTGGCAAGACATGATTAGGCCCAGCTAAGTAATCACCCAATGGTTCAGAAGCGTAACGTCCTAAAAAGACTGAGCCAGCATTGCGGATCAAACTCAAGTATTGAGCTGAATCCGCCAACTGAATCTCTAAGTGCTCTGGTGCAACTTCATTCATCAAAGCAAACATCTCTGGAATTGAATTCATCACGGCAATAAAACCGCGGTCAGCTACTGAAGCAGCAGCAATCTCTTTTCTCGGTAAGCTTTGTAGCTGCTCATCAACTGCTTGGCTGACTTTTTGAGCCAGTTCCAAACTATTAGTGATCAGCATTGCCCGGGCGCGTTTATCATGTTCAGCTTGCGATAAAAGATCAGCTGCCAATTCTTGGGGATCAGCCGTTTTATCAGCTAAAATCCCGATTTCCGAAGGACCAGCCACCATATCAATTGCAACTTGACCAAAAACTTGCTTTTTAGCGGTAGCAACAAAAATATTGCCTGGTCCAACAATTTTGTTAACAGGCGGAATTGATTCTGTTCCATAAGCTAAGGCTGCAATTGCCTGAGCACCACCGACTTGATAAACTGCATCAACTCCAGCAATCTTAGCTGCTGCTAAAACCGCCGGAGCAATTCCATTTTTTTGCGGCGGAGTGACCATAATCACCTGATCGACTCCGGCAATTTTAGCCGGTAAAGCGGCCATTAAGATTGTTGAAGGATAAGCAGCTGTCCCACCTGGAACATATAAGCCAACTCGCTGGAGTGGAGTAACTTTTTGACCACGAATGATTCCTGAAACTCGGGTATCAATAAAGCCATTTTCCAATTCCATCTGGTGAAAACTGATAATATTTCTTTTAGCATGTTCCAATGCTTGTTTCAAAGCTGGTGAAATTTCATTTAAAGCCGCGGTCAGCTGTTCAGCTGGAATTTTAAAATCTTGGATCTTGGCTTGATCAAACTTTAATTCATATTCTCTTAACGCCTGATCTTTTTTTTGACGTACATTAGCTAATATTTCACGGACGCTGGTTTCTATTTTCAGATCTGTTGTTTGTTGCGTGTAACGTTTAACAATTTTTTTCATTTCAGTCAGTGATTGCTGATAAATTTTCATTTGCTTGCACTCCCTTGTTCTACAACTTGCTCTAATTGATCCGCAAGTTCAAAAATTTCGCCTGCATGTTGTTTAAGCGACATCCGATTAGCAACCAATCGTGTTGATACTTGATCGAGATAATCGTAAACATACAAATTATTTTCTCTTAATGTTCGACCAGTTTCAGTAATATCAACAATTGCATCTGCCAATCCAATTAATGGTGCCAATTCAACTGAACCTTCAATTTTAATAATTTCAACGTCTTGTCCCAATGATTCAAAATAGAGCTGAGTAATCAAGGGATATTTTGTCCCAATTACCTTGCGACCAGGTTGATTAAAATTAAAATCACTGGTTGAAGCTAACACAAATTGACATTGCCCAACCCTTAAATCTAATAATTCTGATTGCTGATTACGGTGTTCCGTTAAAATATCACTACCAACAATTCCTAAATCAACTGCCCCTGAATTGAGGTAGGTGGTTACATCCGGGCCTTTTGCTAAAATAAACTGAAATCGATCATCGCTTGTATTAATGATTAATTTGCGATTTTTTTGTTTTAGGCCCGAACAGTCGATTCCAGCCGCTTCTAAAAGCGGAATGACCTGTTTTTCAACCCGGCCCTTGGTTAAAGCAATTTTAAGTGGCATCTTCAAGATCTCCTTGTGCATTTAAACGATAAAGTTTCACGCCTAGACTTTGAGCATTCCGCTGAGCATGCCGCAAATCTAGCGATAAACTTAATTCTAATTCCGGATATTGTTCACAAATCTGACTAACCAAGGCTAATTGTGCTGGCTCAAAGAAAAGCAAGTCATGTTTATGACTATTAGCTGAAATTACAGCTTCATCAACTAATCGATCAATATCAATCCCCATTCCAACTGCTGGTTCAGGCTGGGATTGAAAATTTTGCAATAGCTGATCATAACGACCACCGCTGAATAAATAATCCGAAATATCCTGCATAAAGCCTTTGAAAGTCAAGCCAGTATAATATTCCTGCGGCGGAGCTGAACTTAAATCAACTGTGACCTGCTGATTAGGCAATTGCGATGTCCAGTCGGCAAACTGCATAATTTTTTCAAATAGTTCTCGTGCTTGACCACTTAACCCCACTTTTAAAACTTGGGCTTGAACTTCCTGATAATCACCAAATAAGCGCGGCCAAATTTTCAAAAATTTAAACATCGGTTGCTCAATAAATCGACTAATCAGTTGCAAATAATGCGGTAAGTTTTTTTGATACAAAGCAGCTTTGATAGCCTGTTTTAATGCTTGATTCGAACTTAATTCATTTAAAATTGTATCAATAAAACGTGCATCCCCCAATTCGAGCTGAATCTTGCCTTGCAGCAATCGCCGACTCAATCGATTGATCAATAACAAGCATTCACACTCGGCCTTGGCTGAAGCATAACCAACAATTTCAATTCCGGCCTGAGTTTGCTGATTATAACGACCAGAAAGTGGCGGAGCAATTTTAAATCGATCACCAACATAATAAAACTTTTGTGGTAGTTTCAAGTTGTTAGTCGATAAAAACCGCGCAATTGGCAAAGTTAAATCTGGCCGCAAGACAACTGTTTCATTATTATTGTCTAATAATTGATAAGTTTGCATTTGCTTCAAATCAAAATCAGCAAAGACTTCTTGATATTCCAAAACCGGGGTGGTAACTTTCATATAATTCCGTTGTTGTAGCTCCGTTTCGATCAAATCGATTAATTGGGTCTTTCTTTGGGCTCTTTTGCCAAATTCATCTCGCGTTCCCAACGGAAGATTAACTTTATGCATCTATCTTCACATCCTTACTTAAATAAAAAAAACCTCTTGGCCTGATAGCCAAGAGGACGATAAACCGTGGTTCCACCTCAATTTGTTTACTTTTTTCAAAATAAACCTCAGTGCTTGCTAAGCAAAGGATAACGGACTGACCGGACACGGCTTACTTTCAAATTCAGCCATTCAATTTGCAGATGTGGTTCATGCTTGGATTTGACTTCCTTTTCCATCCACGGAAGCTCGCTTAACAAATTATCAAGCACTACTCTTCTGTTCATCATCATTAAAAACATTAAATTATCATTAATTTATGGTTAGCATACCCTTTAATATTTTTTTTGTCAAGCCCAAAATTAATTTGATTTAAACAGTGAACGCAAATGCCAGCCATGACCAACTTCCGCCACCGAATGTGCATCAGAACCAAAAACGAGTGGAATTCCTAATTTTTCTGCCATTTTAGTAATCTGGATTCCTGGATAAAATTGGTTGCAATACGGTTTATATAAACCCGCCGTATTAAAATCCAATTCTCGGCCTTGCTGTTTAATTATTTTTAAAATTCTTTCAATTAACTGCAAATTTTGCTGATCAAATTCAGCCGGTAAGTGGAAAAAGTCTTGATATTTTTGGATCAAATTCAAATGCCCCAAGCGTTGCGGTCGATATAAGCCTAAATCAGCGGTAACTTCTTGGAAAACCACTTCAAAGTACTGCTGATAAAGCTGTTGCGGAGTTGATAACCATTCAGCAAAGCCGGTCGCAAAATCAGCGGTTGTATAATCCACACACCAAAGGCCATCATCTTTGCCTGGCATAAAATGAAGCGACAAAATATTTTGCTCTGTTTGCGGTCCGACTCGATTAAGAAACTCTTGAATTTGTTTTTCAAATCCTGGCAAATAATCAACTTCAAAACCAACTGAGATTTTGATTTGATCTTGATACTTTTGTTTCAAGTGATTAGTCAGCTTAAAATAGTCATCCAGCTGCTCCCAAGTCAAAGAAGCGGTTGTTAGGCCTTCTGGATCACCGCGATACTTTTTTTCAAAACCGCGGGGCAAAGGAGCATGTTCGGTAATACAGTAATGCTCAAAGCCTAATTTAATTGCGCGTTCAATCATTGATTCTGTTGACTCGTGACTGCCATGCGGGCAAAGTTCTGTGTGGGTGTGTCCATCAATTTTCATTTTGCTTACTCCTCTCTAATGAGCAAAAAGTTCAACTTACTAAATTAGAATTTAGCAATGAGTTTTAGAAATGTCAGTCGTAATACTGAGTTAAAAACTTTTTAATTCGCCGCTGATATTCAGTTGGATTAATCCAGTAACTTTCAGCGTGTGTTGCATTTTGAACGATCCATAACTCTTTGGGAGCACTTGTTGCTCGAAAATTTTCCAAAGACATCTCGCTGGGAACAAATTTATCTTTTTCCCCGTGAATAAAGAAAATTGGCAGTTTGTTTTTCCTTAATTGCTCAATTGAAGAGACATCACCCAAATAATAGCCTAAACGGTGATGATTGATCGTGCTGACCAGTGGATAAAGCGGATATTTAGGCAAATGATATTGTTCTTTCAATAAATAAGTCAGTTCACGATCGATACTTGAATAACCGCAATCTGCAATTATGCATTTAACTTGCGCTGGCAATTTTTCACCACTCAGCATTTCGACCGTTGCTGCCCCCATGCTGACGCCAAATAAAACAATTCGCGTTGAAGTGCCTAAACGGCCTAGCACTTTATTGATCCATTTGAGATAATCTAAACGATCTAGCCAGCCAAAGCTAATATACTTGCCCGCACTTTCACCATGGGCTCGATCATCAGGCAACAACACATTGAAACCCAAATCATAAAACATTTTGGCGTAATTTGACATCGTTTCACCATTACCCTTATAACCATGGGAGATAATCACCGCTTTAGTTGAAGGCTGCGGTGCCGGAATGAAATAAGCCGACATTTGCTCATCTTCACCCGTTAAAGTAAAGGTCCAGTGTTCCTTATTGACCCGTTTAAACCACGCGACAAACGACCAATATTGCTTGGCATATTTCTGCTTTTCTTGGGATGTTTCTGGTACATAATTAACTCGTTTAAAAGCAATCTTAAATAGATACTCACTTGCTAAATATGATAAAGCTCCCGCCCCAATGAACGTCCCAAAGAAAAATTTCTTTTTTTTCACTTCTGCAGTCGATCCCTTCTAAATTTGTTTGAATAAATTATATTCCTAAAATGCTGTCTATGTATAGAAAAAACTGTAGCCTGCTCAAGCCACAGTTTTTTTAATTAATTGATTTAATTTATTATTTATTTAAACGCGCATTAAGTTTTTGGCTAAGTTCTTCAAAGCCCGGACGATTTAACAAAGCAAACATATTATGCTTGTAGGCTTCAACACCTGGCTGATTAAATGGATTAATTCCATTCAGATAACCAGAAACAGCAACTGCTGCTTCAAAGAAGTAAATCAGATAGCCAAGTGTATATTCATTGCGGTTTGGAATATTAACAATCATGTTGGGCACATTTCCGTCAGTATGAGCCAAAACAACTCCTTGGAAGGCCTTGGTATTAACAAAGTCCATTGATTTGCCTTCCAAATACTTCAAACCGTCTAAGTTTTCAGCTTCTTTAGGAATTTCAACATCGTGGTTGGGGTTAGCAACTTTAATGACCGTTTCCATTAAATTCCGCCGACCTTCTTGGATATACTGTCCTAATGAATGCAAATCGGTTGAAAAGTTAGCTGAAGACGGGTAAATTCCCTTTTGATCTTTGCCTTCTGATTCGCCCATTAATTGTTTCCACCATTCACCAAAATACTGCAAAGTTGGTTCATAATTTTCCAAAATTTCAGTTGTATATCCCTTACGATAAAGGATGTTCCGCAAAGCAGCATACTGATAAGCTTCATTTTTCTTTAGGTCTGAATCTGCATAAGCTTCGCGAGCATCAGCTGCCCCTTGCATCAATTTATCAATATCAGCACCTGAAACAGCAATTGGCAAAAGTCCGACCGGTGTTAAAACCGAAAAACGACCACCAACATCATCGGGAATGACAAAAGTTTCATAGCCTTCAGCATCAGCTTCAGTCTTTAAGGCACCCTTCGCCCGATCAGTTGTAGCATAAACTCGTTCTTTTGCTCCTTCTTTGCCATATTTAGCAATTAACTTTTCCTTGAAAATTCTAAAAGCAATTGAAGGTTCAGTTGTTGTTCCTGATTTTGAAATGACATTAACTGAAAAGTCACGATCGCCAATCAAATCTAACAAATCATAAACATAAGAAGAACTGATCGAATTGCCCGCGAAGAAAATCTGTGGAGCATTCCGCTTTTCAGCTGGCAAAAGATTAAAGAAAGTGTGCTGTAAGAATTCAATTGCAGCCCGCGCACCTAAATATGAACCGCCAATTCCAATTACAACTAGAACTTCAGAATCTGACTGGATCTTTTTAGCTGCTTTTTTAATCCGCTCAAATTCTGTCTTATCATAATCAACCGGTAAGTTCAAAAAACCACGAAAATCATTACCGGCACCAGTACCTTCGCGCAATTCATTATCAGCAGCATTAACTAAGGCTTGCATTTCACCTAATTCGTTAGGATGAACAAATTTGGTTAAATTGGAACTGTCAAAAAAAATATGAGCCATTAAAAATCTCTCCTTTATATTTTATTACTGAACTCATTATACAATTTTAAATCCCGTTTGTAAGCCCTTTTTAACGACAAATTATGAATAATGCTTAAAATTACTTAAAACTCAATATTATTAAGCCTGGACTTTGACTAACAGATCAAACCAATTTGTAAACAATTGTTGACAATCCGCTAACCATTGTCCTTTGATCCGTTGATTTTGGGAGTCCAGAAAATAATTTTTTGGTGGTGCGATTTCTTTTCCTAATTTTAAATCACGGCGATACTCATCAGCCAACATGGTTAACTGATATTCAGGATGCCCGGTAATAAATAATTGTTGTTGATCGTTAGTTTCACAGATTGCTGGTCCAACTTGTGGCGAACCCGCTAAAATCCTCAAGTTACTCCCATTAAAATCAACTGAATAATTTGTAGTATAGCGCGAAAAAGGCAGTTGCATCGTTTGACCTAACTTTTTAAACAACGGATGCGTATGTTGAAATTTAATCATATAAATTCCAAAAAGCTTATTTTTTACAGGATATTTTTTGATTTGACCTAAAATATACATTCCCGCTTGAGCAGCCCAACAAAGTGAAAGGACATGTGAACAATGAACTTGTGACCAGCTATAAATCTGACAGAGTTCCAACCAGTAATCGACTTCTTCAAAAGCTAGTTTTTCAACTGCTGCACCTGTAATGATCAGGCCATCAAAATATTGATCTCGAATTTCTGGAAAACTTTGATAGCCAATAATGTCGACCAGCGATTTTTGATTTTTAAAATGATGGGTCGCCGGATAACAAAAAGTCGGCAAAATTTGATAAGGACTTTTCTTAAAAAAGATATTTAAATTAGCTTGTGTTTTAGCCTTATCTGGCATTAGATTTAGTACTAGAATTTTTAAAATTGGTTTAGTATCCATTTAATTTCACCCCAAATCAAAAAAACCTCCATGCTAAGATTAGCATGGAGGGACGTTTTTACTCGTGGTACCACCCAGATTTTGTCTTGTTTTCGCAAACAACACCTCAAAAGTACTCCAAGGAATACTCAGACACGTTATCGGGTGTCACCGGCAGCTAAGCTTGCACTCAACTGCAGCTCCGAGCTCATCTTCTCTTTTCTTAAGGCTCCACCCTTTCACTCTCGATGGTCGCTAGCAGCCCGCTAAAAAGATACTCTTCTCATCAACACTTTATTGGCAATTATGATATGGCATTTTCAATTTAAAGTCAAGTAAAATTTATTTCAGCGTTGGTAAGTTACCAGTATAGTGGTTAACTCGTTTAATTTTGCCAAAAATACACAGTCCAAGGAATTTTAACTGCTGATCAGTCTTATTTACTAAAGCCTGACGATAATCTTCATAAGTTGGAGCCTGCTGGGCAGCATCAGTAAATGAAATTACTTCTAATTCGTCCTTGGTTATAGATTCCTTTAACTCGCGTAATTGATCACTATTAGCAGCTAAAACTGGAACTGGAAGTTTGATTAAACCTGGAAAAAACTGCTTATCAAGATTTTGGAGATCCTCACCATTGATTTCTGGATGCCTTTTCCCCAAGGCACAGCCTAAAATTGACACCGTATTAGCAATCATCCCAATCGGCAACTGATCATCAACGACCATCACACACTTAAAATTCATTATTAATTCCCCCTATGAAATCAATTTTGAAATTTAACATTAAAAGTATAAATATATTTTTTTTGATTGTCAAACTAGTTTAAGAATGATTTCATAATTATTTTTTAAATCGTCAACTCAAATTGACTTGATTTTAGAGAATGGTTTAGAATAAAGCGATAGTTACTCTGGAAAGGACGGTTGTTTTAATGCAAAAAATCAAAACCAAACTAAGTACACGCTGGGGATTTTTTGAATTACTAGTGTTTCTTTTTTGGTTAAAGACCGTTGCTGTATATTTGATTGATTTTCGGCTGGGAGTTAGTGGCTTGATTGGATACGCTACACTATTATTCAATCCATTAGCAACAACTTTGTTATTATTTGGAGCAGCACTCTATATCAAAAGAACTGTTCCAGCTTATCTAACCTTGATCATTATTTATTTGGCAAATACTGCTTTATTGTTATTCAATGTCATTTATTATCGTGAATTTACTGATTTTATGACGTTCAATGTAATTTTTGGCTACTCAAGTGTTTCTGAAGGTTTGAGTACCAGTTCCCTGGCACTTTTAAAGCCACAAGATATCATTATTATTGCAGATTTGATTTTAATAATTTTAGGTTTTATTACTAAAATTATCCGCTTTGATCCGCAACCAATTCCTAAAAAGCATGCAATTGCACTAACATCTTTTTCAATCTTTTTGATTTTTTTTAATTTAACAATTGCTGAAGCACAGCGACCACAGCTTTTAACCAGGACCTTTGATCGCAGTTATTTAGTCAAATACCTTGGATTAGATGCTTTTACCTTTTACGACGGTGTGAAAACTGCTAAGAATAGCCAAGTTCGCAGTGAAGCATCGAGTAGCGATCTCAACCGAGTCTTAGATTTTACGCGCAAGCATTACGCCAAACCTGATGCCAGTTTATTTGGAATTGCTAAGGGGAAAAATGTGATTGTCATTCATCTTGAAAGTTTTGAACAATTTTTAATCAATTATAAATTAGATGGTCAAGAAGTTACGCCGTTTTTAAATAGCATTTATCGTAGCAAATCAACTTATAGTTTTAGTAATTTCTTTAATCAAGTCGGTCAAGGAAAAACTTCAGATGCTGAAAATATGTTGGAAAACAGTGTTTATGGGTTACCCCAAGGTTCATTATTTTCAGCTCTTGGAACCGACAATACCTTTCAAGCTGCCCCGGCAATTCTAAATCAGCGAGCCGGTTATTCAAGTGCCGTTTTCCATGGCAACAAGGGGTCCTTCTGGAATCGTGATAACGTTTATAAGAATTTTGGTTATCAATACTTTTTTGACTCAAGCTATTTCAATACTTCAGCAAATAATTTAACTGAATATGGTGTCAAAGACAAACTGCTATTCCATGATTCTATTAAGTATTTGGAACATTTACAGCAACCGTTTTACGTTAAATACATTACGGTTACTAATCATTTTCCTTACGAACTGGATAAAAAAAATACAACTTTCCCAGCGGCTAATACCGATGATGATTCTGTTAATAATTATTTCGTAACAGCTCATTATCTTGACCAGGCAGTAAAAGAGTTCTTCACTTACCTTAAAAAATCAGGCCTTTATGATAATTCAATCATTGTGATTTATGGTGATCATTATGGAATTTCTGACTCTCGTAATTTGAAATTAGCACCTCTTTTAGGAAAATCAGCCGCAACCTGGAATGATTTTGATAACATGCAAATGCAAAGAGTACCATTTATGATCCACATTCCTGGTTTAAAATCTGGTGGCGTTCAAACGACCTATGGCGGCGAAATTGATGTCTTGCCAACTTTATTGCATCTTTTAGGGATATCTTCCAAACGATATATTCAATTTGGCACTGATCTCTTTTCTAAAGAACACGATCAAACGGTTGCTTTTCGCAATGGTAGTTTTATTACACCTCATTACTCATACGTTGATGGAGACATCTATCAAAACAAAACGGGTGAGCAAATTACCCATCCGTCAGCTAAGTTGGCCGCTAAGATTAAAAAAGATAATCAAAAAGTCAACACAGAGCTTTCACTATCAGACAGCTTAAACAATAAAAACCTATTACGTTATTATGTACCTAAAGGGTTTAAACCAGTCGATCCTAAGAACTACAATTACAAAGACGATTTTGGTCAAGTATTGCAAATTGAAAAAATGCTCAAGCAAAAGTCAACTAGTTTATGGTCAAAAAATGGTAACCATTCGACAATTTCTGATTATACTTCAGATGCACCAGAACTTAAAACAACTGATAACAATAAGAAAAACTTGGAAAGTGCCTACTCGTCGGTTGATCAAGCTGCTTCATCCTTATCATCTAGTCAAGCAGCCCAAAGCAGCAGCAAGTAATTCTAAATTATCAATCTAAGTGAAAAAGGTTACTGAAACAGCTTTTTCAAGCTATTCCAGTAACCTTTTTCTAATTAACTTTAAACTTTGTCATTCGTCAGCTTTTCATCTGGAAAAATTAGGGTAAAAGTCGTTCCCTGGTCTGGGTGGCTAATAACTTCAACTTTCCCATGATGAAGCTGCATCAACTGCTGAACAATTGCTAAGCCTAAACCCGACTCACCATATTTAGAATTTTTCCGTGAAGCATCTGCTTTATAGTATCTCTCCCAAATATTTTTCAGTTGTTCTGGCGTCATCCCAATTCCAGTATCACTGATGCGAAAAATCGTACTTTCAAATCCCTTTTCAGCAGAAATTTGAATGTTGCCATTTTGCGTGAATTGAATTGCATTTTGAGTCACATTAAAAATTACTTGAACAAAACGATCATAATCAGCAAAAACGTTTAGTTTATTCGGTCCAGTAACTTCCAACGTATCTCCAGCCGATTGAGCTTTCTTCCTCAGCTGTGTTTGAATGTTATGCAAAACATGCATAGCTTCAAAATTTTGCCGCTTAAGTAAAATTTGACCACTTCGAATTTTTTCATAATCAAGATTCTCATTAACGAGACGAATTAAGCGTTTCGTTTCATTGCGCATTAATTCAATACTTTTAGCTTTGCTTTCTTCCGGGATTGCATCGTAAGCTAAGCCTTCCAATAATCCATTGATTGTCGTCAGCGGCGTCCGCATTTCATGAGCTGCATCGGCCATAAACTGACGTCGCTGTTCTTCTTGCCGCTTGATTTCCTTTTCTGATTTTTTCAAAGAAAAAGTCATGCTATTAAAATCATTGGCCAAGTCATCGATCTCATCACGATCCTTATTAGGAATCTGAATGTTAAAATTACCACTAGCAACTTGTCTGGTCGCCCTTTGAAGCTGCCGAATTCGTTTAGTCGTATAATGTGCAACTAAATAGCTGATGGCAACTCCAATCGCTGCTGATATCAACAGCATATAAATCAGACTTCTTTGAATTTTTGCGAAACTTTCTTCCAAACTTGAAACTTTGGCACCAACAGAAATAACGGCTACTAAATCACCTTGTTGATCAAAACATGGCGCAAGAATATCAGTCATTTTTTGCTGCTGACGATCACCCTCTTTAAAATCACCAGGTCCTCTTTTCCAGCTAAGATCGTTTTTTCGCCGAATAATATTCCCCTTTTTCAACTTTCGCCAATCTTTTTTTGAAATTATCGACTGAAATCCCATTGTTTGAGGATAAAGGACTCGATTACGACTGGTGTAAATTGTAAAATGAACTTCCTGGTTCTGTAATAATAGTTCGTAGTTTTGTAATTTTTCACTATCTAAAGAAAAAATAACTTTTCCTTTCGAAGTTTGTGTTTCACTCATTGCATCAGTTTTCAAACTATAAGCATAGCCTTCAAGCTGATTCCAGGCATTTTCATAGATCAAAGATTTAGTTAGTTGAAAGAAAAAGATTCCTAAAAGTGTCAGCAATAAAACAATGATCGTAAAAAAAGCCAGCATCTGCTGATAAATGAGTTTCATTAGCTTTCAACCTCAGAATCATCGAACTTATAACCTACACCCCAGACTGTTTGGATCACCTGTGGCCCAACTTGTTCGATTTTTTGACGTAATTTTTTAATATGTGCATCAACCGTTCGTTCATCACCATAGAATTCATAATGCCAAACTAATTGTAATAGTTGGTCTCGAGAAAAAACCTGTCGCGGCTTTTGAGCCAAAGTCTTCAATAGATCAAACTCTTTAGGAGTTAAATCTGGGATCAATTTTCCATTCAGATAAGCTTCCCGGGTTTTGGTATTCATTTTAAAATGATCAGTCACTACATCAAATCTTTGATCCTCATTTGCGATCAATCCGCCAGATTGATGAACAGTTAAAGCTGCTCGTCGATGCAAAGCCTTAATTCGAGCAATTAAGGTAATTGGACTAAACGGTTTGACCACATAATCATCAGCTCCCATTTCTAATCCCAAAACCTGATCACTTTCCGAATCCCGAGCTGTTAAAATAATAATCGGGACAGTACTGGAAATTGCACGAATTTCTGCATTCACCTGCATGCCATCCTTCCCGGGTAAGTTCAAATCAAGAGTAATCATATCCCATCCATTTGGATCTGCTTTAAATTTTTCCATTGCTTCAATTCCATCATACGCATAGACCACATTCCAGTGTTCTTTTTGAAAAAACATCGACATCATCTCAGCTACTGATTTATTATCTTCAATCATCAATAATTTCAATCTACTCCACGTCCTTTAAAAGTTCCTATACCTCAATACTTGACTATCATACCGCAAATTTGCAACTTTTCTTTGAATTTTCAGTAAAAAATCTGGCTCTGAAACTAATTTTAATTACTTATCTTAAATTCAACAAAAGCTTGAGACATCTTGCCTCAAGCTTCTTAAGAAAAGTATTAAATGGAGATGGCGGGGCTCGAACCCGCGTCCAAGCATATTGCCATTCGAACATCTACGTCCATAGCCATGTTATTTAAAATTCATCACTGACCACGCCACATGACTTGGCTAATATCAGCAACTAACCTGATAATCCTCTTTCAGTTAATTCAGATGGCGTTAACTGACGCAAGTCCACTATTTATAGGACCCAGCACTAATACATGGACGATATTAGGTGGATCTACGTTGCTGCGTTTAGGCAGCTAAAGCGTAAGAGTTGTTATTATTTTTTGCAGTTATATTTAACTGAGCGTCTTTACGTCACGCAACTACGAGACGCAGCCCGAACTCAACCTATACCTGTCGAATCCAAAACATCCCCATGACTTATTTTACCATGAGCAAAATCAAAAGCCAACTAATTAAATTTCTAATAAATAACAACTGCTTCTTTTTGACTCAAATTATTATAAACGTCAGCCATTACACTACTTGGCGTATTGACACAACCACCAGAACCATTATTTAGGTAAGCATCACTTGACCAATTTGTTCGCCAACTTGCATCATGAAAGCCACAGCCACTGTTAGTAAATTGAGCCCAGTACTTAACATTAACCGAATAATTAGCGTTGCCAACTTCACTGCCTTTTAACACTGATGGTGATTGCTTATACATAATGTACCAAAGCCCCTTAGGTGTATCTTCACCAGTGTTATGCTTACCTGTCACGACATTAGTAGAAACAACTTCTTGACCATTCTTATAGATCCACAAATGCTGTTGCGAGATTGAAACTTCTGCATAGCTATTACCAATACCGTTATTGCTCAGACCATAGCCTGTTCCATAAGTCAAATAACCAACACCATAAATATCCTGTTTAGCATCCAGTGATTTTTTACCTGTCAACAAAGCTTGCTCGATATGTTCAACCGCCCGCTCAGATTTTAATGCCCATCCATATGATCCTCCATCAGCAATCTGAACAGTATTGCCATCATGAGTTTTAAATGAAATTCCCTTTTGAAGAGTGGCGTCTTGCTGATTAATCTTAGCAATTTCATCAGTAAGATTGGTTGAATCAATTTTATACTTGCCATTTGTATAAGTTACCCGCTGAAGATTGCTTTTAGTTGAAAATTTATATTTATTGTTTTGAACCCGATATTCAACGGAACGTTTGCTTAATTCTTCAAGTTTTTGTTTTTCATGCTGAACTTGTCGACTTTTTGCCTTGAGTGGTTGTAAATAAACAGCTGTTAACTCAACTTTAGGTAAAAATTCTTGCTGATGATATTGTTTCAACAAGGCTTGCAAATTATATTTGTTACCAGCTTGAGCTTGAACAGTTTTGATTTTACCAGCAGTTAAAACTGCATAGGCATCTTTTGGGGCTTGGCGGTGCAAATTTTCTTGAGTTAATTTTGTTTTAAGCGTAGCAGCTGTTTTGTTGTCTTCATGTTTAGTAACTTCTGACGGCTCGACTAAAAAGCTTTGTTGCTTAGAACTTGGAAAAAAAGTCCATTGACGTTTGATCAATTGCTTAATCTGTGGTAAATCCTTTTTAGTGAAATCTGAACCCGAACGCTGATACTGATAAATCAATTTGTTTTTTAAATAAATCTTTTGTGAAGCAGATTTCTGCTGAAGTCGTTTCAATGTCTGCTTAGCATTCAAACCACCCACATTGATTCCATTAATAATGATCTTTTGATTAAAATGATTGTAACGATAATAGCCAATCCCGCCAAGCATCCCAATCAAAATTATCAGAATTATTCCAATTAATTTTTTTCTCTTAATGACTCTCACCTCATTATTAAACTAAAAACACCTGAGTCTACCTAAATTAGGATAACATAAATCAGTCAAAAAATTAATCCTTCCAATCATTTTACTCAATAAATGCTAAAACTACAAAGTTTAAAATAAAGAGTCCGGTACAAATTACCAGCATCGGGTGAATTTCAGAAAACTTTCCCTTTGCTAGTTTGACAGCTAAATAAAAAATAAAACCAGCCGCAATTCCATAAGAAATCGAGTAACAAAGTGCCATAAAAACAGAAGCAAAAAAAGCTGGAATTGCATCCTCCAAATTAGTCCAATCAATATTTTTGAAAGATCCCATCATCATGATCCCGACGACAATCAATGCTGGTGCAGTTGCTGCATCAGGAATGATGGCGATTACCGGTGCTAGTAAACTGCTCAATAAAAACATGACTGCTGCTGTCAAGCTGGTCAAACCAGTTCGTCCGCCAACACCTATTCCTGAAGCACTTTCAACAAAAGTTGTGACGTTAGAAGTTCCAAAGATTGCGGCAACAACTGAACCAATTGCATCTGAAAACAAAGAACGATCCATTTTTGACTTAAAACCATGTCCGTTAAAAAATTCCTTTTCATCCTGTTTTGAAAAGATTCCAGTTCGTTTCCCAGTTCCAATAAAAGTTCCAATTGTATCAAAAATATCACTCAGACTAAATGCGAAAATTGTCATTAGAGCCAACAAAAATCGACCTGGATCTTGAAATAGCGAACCCATTCCCTGCTGACTAAAGGCTGCACCAAATGTTGTACCAAGTTGATGAAAAGCCATTAACAAAGAATTGTTGTTAACGGCAGATAATTGAGTAACTTTCATTGGAACTCCTAACAATGTAGTTGCAATAATTCCAATCAGAATTGCTCCTTTAACCTTTTTGACCACCAAAAAAGCTGTAAGTATTAATCCAATCAAGGCTAAAATTGGAGCTGCTTGGTTAAAATTAATTAAAGAAGGTGTGACCCCACCATTAGAAACAACTGACGTAACACCATTTTTAAAATGCGTTAAATTGGCATGGTAAGTCGTACCATTGATCGAAACAATACCAGCCTGATCAGTAATAAACTTCAAAAAGCCTGCATTCTTGATTCCAATATAAGCAACAAAAATCCCGATTCCGCCACCAATTGCATGTTGTAAAATCTCTGGAATTGCCTTAATAATTAGCCGTCGAATCTTTGTAATCGTAATCGTGACATTGATCAAGCCACAAAGAAAAACCAGAGCTAAAGCTTGTTGCCAAGAAAATCCTAATTGTAAAACAACGGTATATGCAAAAAAAGTTGCTAGTCCCAAGCCTGGCGCTTGCACGTATGGAACATTTGCAAACACCGCCATGATCAAAGTACTAACAACCGAAGCTAAAATTGTTGCTAAGAAAATTGCTTGCGTAGGCATTCCAGTTGAACCTAAAATACTCGGAGCTACAAACAAAATATAAGCCATTGCAAAAAAAGTCGTTAATCCTGCTAAAATTTCAGTACTAACATTCGTCTTATTTTCCTCTAGTTTGAAGAACTTTTTCATGATCGCTTCTCTCTCCTCTAAAAAAAGAATAATTACATTATAGGATAACTGAAACGTTCCTCAAAAAATATAAGAAAATTCTAATAAACTTTCTAGAGAAAAATTATTTATTAAAACTTGGTCGAATTACCATTACTGAGCAAGGAGCATTTTGAGCTAAATAGCTGGCCTGTGAGCCAATAAAAATTTTTTGGCGGTTATTAATAGGTTTCGTTTTCGAACCACAAATCAAAACATCTGGTCTAAAAACTGGAATTACATCATTAATAATCGTCGCTGCCGGTTTGCCTTCACGAATAAAAGCCTTAACTTTCTCAACTCCAACTTCATGAGCTTTAGCGATATATAATTTTAAAGCCGCTTCCAAATTCTGACGAATTGCAGTTCGTTTCTCCGGGCTCAAAGCTTCAAAAACATTTAAATCTTCTAGTTCCAGCACAGTAACGATTCCTAAAGTAGCCTGGTTGGTTTTAGCCATACTCAAAGCATACTTAAAAGCTGCCAGCGATGATTCAGAGTCATCTTCATCGACTGCTACCAAAATTTCGCTAAAAAGCCGATTTGCTAATTCAAAATTTAAATCTACATCATGCTTTTTCATTTTTATTTCCTCTTTTCACCATTTGACAGGACTCCACAAACTTCCATCCAACTCAGCTTGTAATTGCTCGATCCTTTTTTGTTGTTCTTGCACCAATTGGGCCAGTCCACGATAAAAAGCTCGTTGTTGATACTCTGAGCTGTTGTTGGTTAATGTCTCAAGTTGCTGCAAAACCCATTCATTATTTTCCATTTAAGCTATCATCTTCTCTAAAGTCATGAACCATTTGCGTCAATTCTGCCAATTCTGTTTGATTTTCCGCCACTTGCTGTTTGATTAAATTTAAGCGTTGTTGTAAGCGTGAATCTTCAGTTTGATCAATTAATCCTGTCAATTTTTGCAAAAACCAGCTTTCCTGCATTGCAAAACTTTGTGGTTGCGGTAACTCAAGGAATTGTTGATAAGCCAATAACAAGTGCTGGCGCTGCAGTTGTGTTTGGTAGGCAAAACGTTCAATTAAAAAAGGCGGCAATAGCTGCATTTGAAAATGCTTGGCCAAAGCAGCAAACGGACTGAGCAATTCTGCAAACGAATATCCGACACGTTCACCTAATTGGAATTCACTTGCTGCATGACTAAAACTGACGACTAAGCCAAATTCCTTACCACGTAAATTAAAGCCAGTGCTTTCTGGCAAAACATCATCCAACCATTTTTTCAAAAGAGCTGGTGCGCTATACCAATATAAAGGAAACTGTAAAATAATTCTTTGCTGGTCCATAAGCAAATTTCTTTCATCATTAATTTTAAAAACCGGTTCAGCAGCTAATTCATGCCAAGTAATATTTTTTAGTAAACTGGCACTGGTTTTCAAAAATTCCTGTGTCTCTGAGTTTCCTGGCTGGGGATGCCCAACAATAATTAATGTTTTCAATTCTGTTTCACCCTCATCTGATCCATTGTCTGATTCAACAAATGATCAACAAAAACATTGCCATGATCATTTGCATGACCTTTTGTCCAGATAAAGTGTAACTTAGGGAATCCCACTAAAACTTTAGCCAGCTTCTGCCACAATTCTTGATTAGCAACTGGTTGGCCAGAAGCCGTCTTCCAACCATTTTTTTGCCAATTATTTAACCAGTGTTGGGTAATAGCATTTAAGACATAACGGGAATCTAAAATCACAACAATGGACTTTTGCTGCCAATTTTGTTTTATTAAAAAAATCAACGCTTGATATAAGGCCATGATCTCCATTCGATTATTAGTTGCTCCAAACTCGCCAGCCGAATCTACATACTGTTGATGATCAAATTTGACCAAATACGCCCAAGCGGCTAAATCATTGACCTTTACATGTTGGTTTAATCGATTGCCATGATTCCGTGAACCACCATCAGTCCAAATTTTAATTTCTGCAGTTTGCGAGTCACTGTCTGCTTGGAATTGACTAAAAGTTGGCTTTTTTGTTTCCAACCAAACTGGATTTTTCAGCCATGCCTGGGCTGCTATCAGATCGTTAAATCCTTTATAACGTGCTTGAGGAAAATTGTGAACCTCTTGTTGGCAAGCTGTCCAAGTTGGATAGATTCCTGGATGACGTCCATGAGCGACAACATAATATTTAAATGCGATCACTGCCACTTCCTTTCAGATTGTTTAGCTTGATTTTAACTGATTAAAAAGCTTTCAGCAATTCATAAATAACTGTATACAGCAAAAAACATCAAAATCGTTCCCGCTAACACCATTATATGCCAATAAACATGCGAATACTTTAATTTACAAACACTATAAATCATTGCTCCAAAAGTAAAACACAAGCCGCCACCCAAAAGCAAACTAAACCCCCATTTGCCTAATGATTGCCAGAGTTGTTGAAAACCAACTAAACACAGCCAGCCTAAGATTACATAAATCGTTGTTTCGATCCATTGCAATCTAACCGGTAAAATTAAGTGCAAACCTATTCCGGCTAATGACAGAATCCAAATAGCTAACAGCAACCGCGGACCCAAGCTTTTTCCCATGCCCAATAAACAAAATGGCGTATACGTTCCAGCAATCAAAATAAAAATACTAGTATGATCTAATAAGCGAAAAACTCGATTGGCCCGAGTAAAATATAATGAATGAAAGAGCGTTGATGACACGTACAAAATAATTAGCGCGATCCCATAAACTAATAGTGGACCCAATTGTTGTGGGTGATGTATCCCTTTAATAATTAAAAAAACTAGTGCAACAATACTTAAAATTATCCCAACTCCATGAGTTATACTACTCCAAACTTCATTAATAATTTGTTCTTTTTTATTGAGCATTCGACACCCCTCAAATCTATTTAACTTCAAGAATAATATAACATAGTTTTAAAGTCTAGATAATCTAAATCTTTCATTCATAACTTTTTTTTAAAATATAGGTTATCTAAGATTATGCTATAATGTAGTTAAATATTTTAGAGCAAGTGAGGCCAGAATTTTGGAAAATAATCAATTTGAAATTCAAATTGCTGAACTAAGCAGAGCAAAACTCCCATTGTGGAAAGAATTTCCGGATTTTGAACTTTACATGGATCAACTAGTTAACTTGGGCAATCGTTATTTGCAGTTGCTACAAGAAACTGAAATTACTCCCTCCATGATTAATAGTTACGTCAAAAAAGGAATCATGCACCGGCCAAATAAAAAAAGGTATGATACTGCAAATGTTGCTGAATTAGTAGTAATTAGTTTATTAAAATCAATTTATTCACTAGATGCCATCAAGAAAGGTTTGCATGATGCAACAAGTCAAACTTCCATTGATGATGCTTATGATTATTTTGCCACTTCGTTTAATCAAACTCTGGATGAAATTACTGATAAGTGTTTTACTTTTAAATTAGATACCCAAGAAGATCCACTCTTGTTAACAGAGCAATTCTCAATCCATGCTGTGATCTATAAAATAATTGGTGAAAAACTGATTAATTTGTTAGCTCATGATAAAAATCACTAAAAAACCTCGGCTTAACTTAAAAAAGACAAGCTCAAGGTTTTTTTAATAGAGTCAACAACGAGTTTATTTTCCTAATTGTTGCAAATATTTTCTATTCTTTTGAAAATCAAATTCTTTTTCCGATTTACTGATGATGACAGCCGCCAAGGAGTTCCCTGCCACATTGACAACCGTCCTTCCCATATCAACCAGTCGATCAATCCCTGCAATAAATGTCAATCCTTGAACTGGCACCCCAATCGTCGAAATTGTTGCTAGTAGAACAACAAATGAAGCCCCAGGCACACCAGCAATTCCCTTTGAAGTAATCATTAAAACAATTACTAAAGTCACTTGTTGTGAAAGCGACAAATGAATTCCATATGCCTGAGCTAAGAATAAAGCTGCTAGTGACTGATAGATCGCTGATCCATCAAGATTAAAGGTATAGCCTGTTGGCACAACAAAAGACACAATTCCCTCACTGACTCCAAAATGCTGCATTTTAGCAATGATTTTTGGTAAAACTGCTTCGGAACTAGCTGTTGAGAAGGCCAAGATCATTTCCTCTTTAATTGTTCGTAAGATATGCCAGTTATTTAATCCAAAAGTTCGTGCAGCTAAACCCATGATAATAATAATAAATATGGCCATTGTTGCATATGCCAATACAATAAAATATCCCAACGGAGCTAGTGCTTTAAGTCCCATCTGAGCAACAGTCGACCCGATCAAAGCGAATACCCCAATTGGAGCAACGTGCATCACCCAATCTGTAACTTTAAACATTACTTCGGCAACTGCCTGCAAAAAATCAATAATAATTTTACCGCGTTCTCCGATAGCGGCAGTACCTAAGCCAAAAAAAACACAAAAGAAAATGATTGGCAACATACTACCATCACTCAGTGAACCAAAAACATTCGTTGGAATAATTCCCATGATAGTTGACCAAATTCCGCTATGTTGAACTTTATGGGCTGTTTGAACATATTGTCCAATACTTTCACTATGTAATTGATGAATATCAATATAATCACCCGGATGAAACAAATTGCCAACGATCAGGCCTAAAATAATTGCGATGGTTGTCATAATTTCAAAATAAATCAACGTTTTAAGACCAACTCGTCCCAACTTTTTAATATCACCCATATTAGCAATTCCAACCGTCAAACAGGAAATAACAATTGGCAAAACAATCATTTGGATCAAACTAATAAACATCGTTCCAATATTTTGCATCGCCGTAATAGCTGTTTTATTTTCATAAAAAATTACTCCACAAATAATTCCAAGCAACAAACCAATTAAAATTTGCCAACCGAGGCTCAAACGACCTACTTTAAACTTTTTCATTTTTCACACTCCAATAAAATAATTAGTTCTATCTAATTAAAAAAGCACTAGATTCATGTTAGCAAAAATTCATTTGTTTATAAAGTAAATAAATTAGGCTCTTAATTTTCATAAAATAAGTTTTATAAGCAAATATTCTTTTCATATTTAAGTGAGATTTGTTCTAATGCTTTATTTACTATAAATTATTGATTTTTAAAGATACATTTGATTGATTTTAGATCATAATTAAAGCTATCCAGTAAGAAATTTAAAACATAACGTGCAGATTTTTTTCATCGAATTATTCAGTGGTTAATCGATATCAACAGGAACATCCTTAGTTGACGAACCTGATTGAAGATTGCTTTTAAGGATCTAGCAAATCGTCTTAGTGATTGTTTAATGAACTAGAGCTGAAGGAAAATTCTAAACGTTTGCTATCACTCCTATTAGATTCATTAACACGAATTGCATCAGAAGCAAACTAAGCGCTTGAACTAGCAGTTAAAATTTCTAAAAACCTTAAAGTT
>NZ_AHYZ01000037.1 GCF_000255495.1 Liquorilactobacillus vini DSM 20605 | reverse complement strand
CTAATATTCTATCTTATAAGTTTTGGAATTTAAATAATAATTTTTGTTCTTTTTTTATTTCCATTGCGTATTAATAAATATACCCACCAAAAAAGGAGATGCTTTATTATTATGGAATCAATCAATCAAGTTAGTGAATTAAATTTTCTAAAAAGAAGTGATCACTATCTCAATGAAGTCATTCGCCAGCACAAACCAATTTGTATTACTGGTTTAAAACATGATCAGCAGGTTGTTATCCTCGAATCCCTTGACTATCCAACTTTTGAATTATTTTACTCTTTTCTTTATTTACAGAGTAAAGCTATCAGTAAAGAAATGCTTTCTGATAAAGAATTGGTCATGTGCTTCCAGTTAGAAACGAAACTTTATGCCAGAACTAAAGAATATGCTCAACGCCGTCTAGCTGACAAATAATGTAAAAAAATCCCTGCAAAGTAAAACTGCAAGGATTTTTTGAATTTTAAGGATCAAATAATTCCGCCGCCATCGACTGCAAAGGCTTGGCCGGTGATAAAATCAGCTTTTGAACTAGCTAAAAAGGCGACCACATTAGCGATATCATTTGGCTCAACTGTTCTGCCCAAGGGGATCGTGTTGATAAAGTCTTTACGGTTTTGCCCTAATGGCTTGCCATTGATCTCTGACATCTTACGATCAATCTCATCCCACATTCCCGTCGTGCCAACAACCCCGGGAGCATAGGCATTGACTTTGATGTGATCAGGTGCCAGCTCTTTAGCCGCTGCCTGAGTCAAACTGATCACAGCAGCTTTCGTTGAAGAATAAGTTGCCCAAACGGGGAAGGCCCGCATACCAGCAATTGAAGAAGCATTGATAATTTTACCGGGAACTTTTAATTCCTTAAACTTCTTAGCGGCTGCCTGGATCCCATACAATACACCGAAAACATTGACTTGATAACTGAGTTCAAGATCTTGGGGCTTGATGTCTATAATCTTGTCAACTTTTGCGATCCCAGCATTATTAACTAAGACATCAAACCCACCTAACTTTTGGGCGACCTCATCAACTACCGCTTTGAATTTAGCCTGATCTGTAACATCCAATCTGACAAAGATCCCCATTTGATCAGCGGCTTCGATTTCCTTGATAACTGCGCGCGCCTTGGTTTCTTGCTGCGGCAAATCAGCCAAAGCAACATCAAAACCATCCTTGGCTAAATGCCGGGCAATTTCAGCTCCGATTCCTTGTGCTCCACCGGTAATCATGACAACTTTATGTGACATTTTATCGACCTCCTAACTTTTTTCTACCAACATTTTACACTACTTCAATTAAAAACGATAGCGTTTACAATATTTGGCCTGATCATCATTGCTTTTAACCTAAAAAGACCGAAGGCTGAGTCAAAATTTTACTTTTGACTCAGCCTCGCAGGTTCTCAATCTTAAACTAGTTTAAAGCTGAGGAGACGACAGTGATCCTTTTTTATTACGGACCCGAAGCCCCTGGAGCTATGACTGATCTCTAGCTTCATCTCCAGTGTAACGAAAAAAGGTCCCGCCAAAAGCCAACTTTTGTCAGTTTCTAACCGGATCTAATCTTAAATTGCTTTTTATCCTGTCTAAAAATGTTGTATATTTATTCAGAATTGACCTGATAAGCTTAGACGTCGAGTGATCTGCTCTTTATAAATCCAAATTCTTTATCTTGCTTTGAATTACTCAAAGCAAAGTACCCGTGATATTCGTAACTTTTAGTTAGTACCTACGCGCTTTCGACTTTGTACTGCCTAATTTTATTTATTTGGCTGAAGATACGGCTTGATTTTGATAACCGCGCCAACTGAGCTATATTTAATCCAGCGAGCATTTTTCAATTGTGCTAAATTCTGAGTTTGACCACTGACAATGATTCCTGCATATTTAGCTGTTTTAAACTGCGGATATTTTTTCAAATACCGGCGAGCATAATTCCAGGCATTATACGTATAGCCATCAAAGCTGGTAATATCTGTGTTCAAAATCGAATCACGATCTTTAGCCACCTTTTTCAACTCTCGATAAGCTATTTGATCCGGCTTTTCATCAGTAGCCTGAAAGCCCAAGTAATTATTATCAAAATAACTCGCATCTCCGCGATTGTTTGGGCCCAACCAATACCAATCTTGTTCAACTGAATCAGGTAATAATTTTTTATTTGTTGATAAGTCAACGGTTTGCTAAAAGTCAGAGCAACTTCAGCCACGGAGTTTTTGACTTGAGCAATTTGTTTTAGCTGATTGAGGTTGGCTGTAGCTCGATAATGATGCTTAAGGCTGTAAAACAGCGGAATTTTTTGTTGTGTTTGCCGATCATAGGCTTGGGCGGTTTCTTCATCATAATCAACGCCAGCTTGATTCATAGCATCTTCCTGGTAGCCGCTCCAACTATAATTGCCAATTAAGGTCGACCATGGAATTCGATAACCATCAATCACTTTATAACGATGACTGGTGACTGTTCCTCCAAGAAAAGAAGTTGAGCTTAAATAATTGTCACTAGCCTCAATATTGGGTGATAATAGATCCTCTCGAATTTCGATTCTTTTCATCAACTGCCAGCTTTGATTGCTTGCCAAATTTTGCGTCGTTTTATAAATAACTGCCAAAATCACCGGTACTAAAAGAATAATCAAGCCAATCGTCAACAGCAGCCGTTGCAATTTCATTTTTCTAATCTTTTTTTTCATTTTTTTCGTTGCTTCATCCATTACTTTTTCCTCCAATCAAACGTCTGATTTTTCGTTTTAAGCGATATAAGCGCATTTTGACAGCTGCCACACTGGTCTGATTAATTTGGGCAATCTCTTTCAGACTGCTGTTTTGCTGATAGCGCTGCAGCAGCAAATTTAATTCAGCTATATTTAACTCTTGAAAAATGACTCGCAACTGCTGTTCCTGCAAAGACGTCGTTTCAGTCTGGTCACTAATGATTTGACCAATAGCTTGCGGACCATACCTCGTTAGCAGATGTTGTTTGCGCTGCTGGTGACGCCAATGATCGATCAACCGCGACTTGGCAGCTTTGCGTAAATAAACTCGCAACTGAGCTGGTGAAAGCTCTAATTCCAATTGCCAAGCCAATATAAAGATGTCTTGCGAAATATCTTCAGCTTGTTGCTGGCTGGCCCCCAATACTCGTAAGTACCCCAGTAGTTCATGGCAAAGATCAATTAGCAGCTGATCATATGCACTCAACGGCATATTTTCTCCCCTCCTTCTATGCTATTAGACGTTTTAAACCAGCAAAAGTAACGAAAAAAAAGACAAGGAACAAATAAATTCTTTCCTTGTCTTTAATTATTAAGTTGATTGAGAAAATTAACAATCTTTTTTTTGTATACTAGCTTACTATCTTTCAGCACCTGGAGCATAAAGCGGATGAGCATCCGTCAATTTTTTAACCTCTTGCCGCACTTCCGCTAAAACAGCAGCATCATTAGCATTTTCTAAGACCATAATGATCAGTTCAGCAATACGTTTAGCCTCACTTTCTTTGAAGCCACGGCTGGTGATCGCCGGCGTCCCTAGACGAATGCCACTAGCTTTAAACGGACTAAGCGTTTCAAATGGAATCGTGTTTTTGTTGACAGTAATATTAACGGAATCCAGCAAGTTTTGCGCTTGTTTGCCGTTTAAACCAAAGCCCCGGACATCAACTAGCATCAAATGATTATCGGTCCCACCAGTCACAATTCGTGCTTGATCATCTGCAGCAAAGACTTTCGCCATGGCTTGTGCATTTTTAATGATCTGTTGGGCATAAGCTTGAAAATCTGGCTGCAAAGCTTCAAATAAGGCTGCTGCTTTACCGGCAATCACATGTTCCAATGGTCCACCCTGAGTTCCCGGGAAAATTGCGCTATTGATTTTCTTCGCTAATTTTTCATCATTCGTCAAAATCATCCCACCACGCGGACCACGCAAAGTTTTATGGGTCGTGGTGGTCGTGATGTCAGCATACGGAACCGGACTTGGATGCAGCCCAGCAGCAACTAAACCAGCAATATGCGCCATGTCGACCATTAATTTTGCTCCAACTGAATCGGCAATTTCACGGAATTTCTTAAAATCAATCAACCGCGAATAAGCACTGGCACCGGCCACAATCAATTTTGGCTGCTGTTTTTTGGCTAATTCAGCAATTGCCGCATAATCTAAGCATTCCGTTTCAGGATCAACTCCGTAAGCCACAAAATTATAAGTCTTACCACTAAAGTTGACTGGCGATCCATGAGTCAAATGTCCCCCGGCTGTTAGATCCATCCCTAAAACAGTATCTCCTGGTTTAATCAAAGCTAAGTAAGCAGCGGCATTGGCCTGCGAGCCTGAATGTGGCTGAACATTGACATATTTGGCACCAAACAATTTTTTAGCTCGTTCGATGGCTAAACTTTCGACAACATCTATGTATTCACAACCACCATAATAACGCTTGCCGGGATATCCTTCTGCATATTTATTGGTTAGCACACTACCTTGAGCTGCTAAGACGGCTTTAGAAACAATATTTTCCGAAGCAATCAATTCCAAGTTACCTTGTTGCCGTTCTTCTTCATGCTTAATGGCATTCCATAAATCAGGATCCTTTTGTTTAAAATCCACGTTAGATCATTCCTTTCTAATCTTTATTATCTGAATTGTATCACAATTTAACACTTCATTTTTTATCAAATTGTCGCAGCCAATAACTTTTTCAACTTAAGACTTCTAATTTTTAAAAAACTAGCCTTAGCCGACAATGTTAGCGCTTGCTGATAGACCGATTTTTAATTATTTTTCGTTAACTTGATAATTATCTTTTGAAACCAACTTTTTTTATGAAGAATTACTTGCTTTTACTAATCTATACCAATTCAAAAAATGGAAACTTATAATTTCCCTGATTTCATTTTATTAGTCTTGATTTGATGTTAAAATGACAAAGTATTAGTAGTAAAGGAAGGCAAAGCAAGTGGAACAATATCAGAGTATTTTTGATATCATCGGTCCGATTATGATCGGGCCTTCAAGTTCGCATACTGCCGGTGCTTTAGCAATCGGTCATGTTGCATATC
This sequence comes from Liquorilactobacillus vini DSM 20605, assembly GCF_000255495.1. Taxonomy (GTDB): domain Bacteria; phylum Bacillota; class Bacilli; order Lactobacillales; family Lactobacillaceae; genus Liquorilactobacillus; species Liquorilactobacillus vini. The sequence goes on along the minus strand of NZ_AHYZ01000037.1, from coordinate 4,497 downwards.
AATTATTTAACGGCCAGCCTGAAAAGGTCACGATCCATTATTACGAATCCTTTGCCGCAACCCATCGCGGACATGGAACTGATTTTGCAATCGTCGCTGGAATTCTTGGCCTAGGTTATTCAGATTTTAAAATTGTTTCTTCAGTTAAGCTAGCTCAAGAACGTGGGATCCACGTCAACTTTATTGAAGAAAGTCAAGCCAGCCCGATTGGCCATCCGAATACGGCTTTTATTGAAATGACCGGTTCACAAAAGAAATTGATGGTTGGCGGCTGTTCAGTCGGTGGCGGCAAGATTGAAATCAGGCAATTGCTTTATCACAATTGTCAGATCAAAATTAACGGTTTTTTACCATTTGCGCTCTGTCCACTTGATCCACAGTACCTGAAAGTTCAACAACAAGTTTGGAAAAAAATCGGTTTGATCCGCCAAATCAAAATTTTTCATCAACAGTCAGCGGCAGTGGCAGTTTTATTTTTAAGTCGTAATCCAACAGCAGCTGAAAGCCAACATCTACAGCAAATCTTACCGCAAATAACTATTTTGCAAGGATAACCGAGGTAATTTTCAATGTACAAGACAATCAAAGATTTAGTTACCAGCTGTCAACAGCAGCAAAAGCCAATTTGGCAAATCGTGTTAGCAGCTGAACAGGAACAGACCGAGGCCAGTGAAACTGAAATTTGGCAGCAACTGGCTAAACGCTATGAGGTAATGCAGGCAGCTATCAGGCGAGCCACAACTGGCGACGGTGTTTATTCACCAACTGGTTTAACGGGTGGCGAAGCACTAAAAATTAAAAAGTATCGTGCCTCCCAGCCAACCCTGGCTGGTGGAGCTTTATTGCAGGCAGTTGAAAATGCGGTTGCTACTAATGAAGTCAATGCCGCGATGGGTAAAATTTGTGCGACACCAACCGCTGGCTCTTCGGGAACAGTTCCAGGAGTGCTTTTTTATTTAAAAGACCGCCTGCAGCTGAAACAAGACCAGCGGCTAAAATTTTTACTGACAAGTGGTGCTATTGGCTTGATCATTGCTAATAATGCAATGATTGCTGGTGCAACGGGCGGCTGTCAAGCCGAAGTCGGCAGTGCTTCCGCTATGGCAGCAGCGGCGGCAGTTGAAGCTGCTGGTGGAACAGCTGAACAAAGCAGTCAGGCGGTTGCTATTGCTATGAGCAATCTTTTAGGATTGGTCTGTGATCCAATCGCTGGTTTAGTTGAAATCCCTTGCGTCAAGCGGAATGCTATTGGAGCAGTCAATGCAATCATTGCAGCTGATTTGGCTTTAGCCGGCTGTATAAGCAAGATCCCTGCCGATGAAGTCATTGGGGCAATGGCTGATATTGGTCGCAAATTGCCGCGTGAAGTTCGTGAAACTGGCTTAGGAGGCTTAGCGGGCACACCAACTGGTCAGCAAATTCAAATCAAAATCTTTGGTAAAAAGCTCGACTAGTCCAGCCAAAATTTTGATAAGCAAAAAGCAGGCATTAACTATAGAGATCACTTATACTGCAAATGAGGTGATGAAAGTGAAACTAGCTTATCAGTTAGATAATGAGTTAACCATTAAACGACTTGGTTACGGAACCATGCAATTACCTGGTCCGGGAGTTTGGGGTCCAGCAGTTGATGAGCAAAATGCCGTTAAAGTCATTGAAACGGTCATTGATCACGGTGTTAATTTTATTGACACAGCCGATGCCTATGGGCCGTTATATGCTAATTTGTATTTGCGTCAAGCATTGAAGAACCGGCCTGACAGTCAGGTAGTCGTTGCTACCAAGGTCGGTTTTACCCGACAAGGTCCTGGACAATGGACGCCAAATGGCCGGCCAGAATATTTGCGCCAACAAGTTGAAATGAATCTCTTTTCTTTGGGCCTCGATCAGCTTGATCTCTTACAGCTTCATCGAATTGATCCCACCATTCCACTTGCTGATCAATTAGGAGTTTTAGCACAAATGCAGCAAGAAGGTAAAATCAAACATATTGGTCTGAGTCAGGTTACGGTGGAACAATTGAAGGCAGCTCAAAAAATCGTCCCGATCGTTTCCGTTCAAAATCGCTATAATCTAATTGATCGGCGTGACGAGGCTGTTCTTCAATATGCTGAGAAACATCATCTAGCCTTCATTCCGTGGTTTCCACTAGCAACAGGCAAATTGACTCATGACAGCCAGCTGACTAAAATCGCAGCTAAATATCAAGCTACTCCCGCTCAAATTGCTTTAGCCTGGCTTTTACAACGTAGCGACGTAATTTTGCCCATTCCGGGAACTAAATCGCTTGACCATGCTTTACAAAATATTGCTGCAGCTAAGCTTAAGCTTTCAACGGCCGATTTTCAGCTTTTAGATCAACTAGGAAAGCAGTAAAAAAAACAGTCACGAAAATCTCGTGACTGTTTTTTAAATTAAACGGCCGTTACAGTGATCGATCTCATGCTGAATCGTCTGGGCAACCAAACCACTGAATGTTTGCTGCTGCCTGCGAAAATTCTGATCAAGGTAGCTGACCGTAATCGTTTGGTACCGTTGCGTCTGTTGCTGGCCGTGACTTCTGAGCTAAAAAAGCTGTTTGCTGATTGATCGGTTTAATCATTTGTTTTGCTCCAAAAAAAATTGATTAAAATTATCTTAGCATTATTTTAACACATAATCATGTTAAAATAATTACAAATAAACTTAAACAAAGGTTGGGATATTTGTGACGGAAGAAGCCGAAAATGAAATAACTGAGATTACTCATAAAAATCAGCGAATGCGCCTTTTGGAAATCGTGCGGATAATGCGTAAACACGACTTTATTCGCAATTTTCTAAAGCAGCAACATCCTACAGAAATTCGCCAAGCACTTGAGGAGTTAGGTCCCACTTTCATTAAAGCCGGCCAACTGTTATCAACGCGGCCAGACTTAATTTCACCGGCCTTTATCAAGGAATTTCGCAAACTGCAAGATGATGTGACGGCAGATTCTTTTGCAACCGTTGAAAAAATTTTTGCTGAGCAAACTGGTAAGCAGATCGATCAAGTCTTCATTAAATTTGAAAAGCAGCCCTTTGCTTCAGCTTCAATCGGGCAGACTCATCGAGCAATCTTGAAAAATGGAACTCGCGTCGTCGTTAAGATTCAACATCCAGACGTTGAAAAATTAGTTGCCACTGATTTGGCTCTCTTTAGCCAGGCTTTAAAGATCGTCAAATTCGTGCCTGATATCAGTTTTGTTGATCCGGTAGAAGTTTTTGAAGAAGTCCGCCGTTCCTTATTGAGCGAAATCAATACTGAAAATGAAATTCATAATGGAACCCGGTTTTATCAGCTTAATAATCATCACGGAATTTTTTTAGTACCACGCGTATATGAAAAATTTTCGACACAAAAAATTTTAGTCAATGATGAGATGCCTGGGATCAGTATTAAAGAGATCGCTGATCAAAAACTCAGTCAAGATCCAGCAACCGCTAAAAAACAGCAGCAGACTCGGACCTTTTTAGCCCGTGCCTTAGTCGAAAACTTTATTAAACAAGTTTTTGTTGACAACTTTTTCCATGCCGACCCACACCCAGGTAACATTTTGTTTTGGAAGATTCCGAAATTTGAACCGCATATTCGGCCCAATCTTGGGCAGCAACTGCACGCCCGTCTCAAACCGCAAACCAATTTACCTGATTATCGTTTGATCTATTTGGATTTTGGCATGATGGGCAAATTAACTCCTAATTTAGCTGACGGAATTGCCAACGTTGTCATAGCTTTAAATACCAAAGAACCGCGATCGATCGGCCAAGCATTATTAACGATTTGCAATCGGACTGGTGAAGTTGATCAAGAAGATTTTTACGATCAACTGGCAGTTTTTTTAACGCCTTATCTTCATAGTGGTCTTGGAGAAATTGATTTTCCAACTTTTATTTATGAAATCATCAGTCTTTGTCGACAAAACAACCTCCAAGCTAAACCAGAAGTAACCTTATTAATAAAAGCATTTGGACTGCTGGAAGGCCTGGTTGCTCAGCTTGATCCGGAATTGTCAATGATGGACGTTGCCCGACCATTCGGACGTAAATATTTACGACAAAAATTCAATTTTAGAAATGACACTGAAGATACCCTATTAAATTTGTTGAATGCCACCAAGGCCCTGCCGCGGCTGCCAATCAAAGCTGAAAAAGTTTTAGATCTTTTGCTCCAAGGTCAAGGCCGGATGAATATTCGTTATAAAGGCCAGGAACATCTGCTAAATCGCTTTGAACAGATCGTTAATCGCCTGATGGTCACAATCGTCTTAGCCGCAATTATTCTCAGCTCGTCACTATTGGTTCAGGGTAGTGCCGGTCATCCCACCATCTATAAGATTGGTGTTACAGGCTACCTTATTTCTTTTTTAATTATTGTTTTACTGATTCTAGATGAAATGCGGCGCTATTTTAAACACAAAAAATAAAAAATCCCGTTAAAATGCTTTAAGGGGATTTTTAATATTTATTAATATCCCTG
>NZ_AHYZ01000038.1 GCF_000255495.1 Liquorilactobacillus vini DSM 20605 | reverse complement strand
CCTAAAAAGCTGACTTTTTGCATAAATAGTTAAATCGTCCTACAATGAAGGATACTAGTTTGAGAGGAGAGATTATTTTGAATGATCCAAAATTTAAATATCCAGACCAAGCATCATTTGATTTTGTGATCAATTACTTCAAGTCTAAGAATGTCTCAACTAAAGACATTGCTAAAATCACTTATCAGATCCAGCAAGCTTATGTTCCTGGTATTACTTTAGCTGAAGCACAGGAAGCAGTGCTAGATGTGTTGCATAAACGTGAGGTTTTAAATAATGCGATGGTTGGATTAGCTTTAGATCGATTAGCGGATCAGCATCAGTTACCGGAGCCACTGCAAAGTATTATTGCTAATGATAGTGGTGTTTTTGGAGTCGATGAGTTATTAGCCGAAGAGGGAATTTCTGGGATTTACGGTAAGATTGCTAGTACTAATTTTGGTTACTTAGACAAAGAAAAACACGGCATTATCAAAAAGTTGGATCGGCCAGCTGATGGGAGCATTAATACTTTCTTAGATGATATCGTTGCCGCGATTGCAGCGGCGGCAGGAGCTAAGATTGCTCACGCTCATGCGTAATTTGAAACAATCAAAGCTAACTAATTTAAAGTTTCGAACCTTTTGCTTATTGACAAAAGGTTTTTTTTGTGCCATTTTTGCTTTAATTAGTATTTAATTTTACTCTCATATAAGAAGGATGGCGGTACTGTGACAACTGATTTAACGGAATTAACCTTACCTAATGGTGAACTGATTATGAATGCTGATCGCTTAAAAGAATATGGAATCAATAAATTTACTCAGGAATTAAATAACGGCAATCAGCCTTTAGCGGCAGTCAAAGCTCAAAGTGTCGCGGATGTACAAGCAGTTATGAAATTTGCTAATAGTCACCAATTACCAGTAACGGCTAGAGCGGCAGCAACATCGATCGTTAATAGCTCAGCTGGTCTTGATGGTGGTCTAGTGCTGGACCTTTCAGCGATGAACCGGATTTTAAAGATCAGTATTCCTGATCAAATCGCAATCGTCGAACCAGGCGTGATGAACGGTGATTTGGATCAAGCCGTTCGCAAATCGGGCTATTTCTTTGCACCCGACCCAGGTTCTAAGCCAATCAGTTCGATCGGTGGCAATATTGCAACTAATGCCGGTGGAATGAGTTCTTTGAAGTATGGGACAACTAAGCAATCAGTTTATGGCTTGAAAGTTGTCTTGGCCGATGGAACTTTAGTCAAGCTTGGTGGACCAACATTTAAAAATAATACTGGTTATGATTTGACCGATTTATTTGTTGGCTCAGAAGGAACGCTGGGAATTATTGTTGAAGCAACTGTTCGTCTCATGCCGCTTCCATTTGGCAATCCAGTCACCGGCTTAGCGACTTTTGAAAATATGAAACAATTAAGCATCGGTGTGCAAAAGCTTTCCGGCAGTGGCTTATATCCGTCAATGATGGAAGCTTTGAATGATACTTCGATTGAAGCGCTTGATCGCCTTGAAGGAACTAACTTGGCCGGTGATGGTGCCTCAGCTTTGTTGATTTTTCAATTAGATTCAGCTGCCGCTGGGTCAGTTTCAGCTTCAAAAAAACTCTTGCAGGCCGCTGGTGCTTTGCAGATTTCGGTTACCGATGATGCTGATTATGCCCAAAAAATCATTAAAATTCGACAAGACTATTATCAAGCGGAAGCTGCATATGGTCGTTTAGTGGTTGAAGATGTCGCTGTTCCGCTGTCTAAGTTACCTGATTTAGCGGCCTTTGTTGAAAAATTAAAATTTACAACAAAAGTTAAAGCCTTTTTAGGCGGTCATGCTGGTGATGGCAACTTTCATCCCAACATTGCGATTCCTAAAGATTCTCAAGGCCTTCCAACTGACGTCCAGGCTGCAATTGATCAGATTTTTGAATATGTAATCTCACTGGGTGGGACGATTTCTTCGGAACATG
>NZ_AHYZ01000039.1 GCF_000255495.1 Liquorilactobacillus vini DSM 20605 | reverse complement strand
GATTTAATTTTTCTTCAAACAGCAAATCATAATCGCGCAGATTATAACCGTATAACGGAAATGATTCGGTAAATGACCCACGGCCCAAAACGACCTCTGCCCGACCATTAGAAATTGCATCTAAAGTTGCAAACCTTTCAAAGACTCGAACCGGATCGTCTGAGCTAAGAACTGTTACTCCAGAAGCTAATGTTATTTGCTTAGTCCGAGTTGCCAAGGCCGCCAAAACCACATCTGGACTGGAAATTGCGTAATCACGACGATGATGTTCACCCAACGCAATCACTCCTAAATTCAACTGATCAGCCAGAATGCCTTCTTTGATTACTTGACGAATTGCTTTAGCTTGAGAAACTGGTTTCTCCTGTTGATCAAAAGGAATATCTCCAAAAGAATCCAAACCAAAAACTATTTTTTGCGGATCGATATTTTTCATAGTTCAGCCTCTTTACTTATTTATAGTAAGTCAATAAATCAAATATACGCAATCAAATACTATGCTGTCAACCAATTTAGCTTAAGATTATTTTTTTAAAAAGATCATTTAAGCATTAATGATTATTCATAATTTCTTCAATTTTTACCAGTATATTAAAAACATAGTCTTGAAACATAAATAAACGCCAAGACTAAAATTCATATCTTTCTCTACTCCCTTTTTCTTCACAGTCAGTTCCCCCAAGCTGCTGTGAAGTTTTTTTTGACATAAATGTTGTTTTTTTTGTAACAAGTGGTATACTATAAATAAAGCTTAAAGCTTACAAAAAGTAAGGAGTGCATTAAATGACAAAAACAGTTGGATTAATCGTTGGAAGTCTACGCAAGGGATCATTCACTAGAGCAGTTGCCGAACAGATGGCTGCACAATTGCCAGCAGGCTTTGAAGTTAAAAATATTGATATTAGCAAATTAGATCTGTACAACCCTGATCTCGATGATGAAAATCGGGTTCCAGCGAGTTGGACTGATTTTCGGAGTGCAATGAAAACCGTTGATGCTGTTATTTTTGCTACCCCAGAATATAACCGCTCTGTTCCAGGTACTTTGAAAAATGCTATTGATGTTGGTTCACGCCCATATGGTCAAAGTATCTGGGATAAAAAACCAGCCATTATCTTAAGTGTTTCGCCTGGTGCAATTAGTGGCTTTGGTGCTAACCATCATTTACGTCAATCACTTGTTTTCTTAAATATGCCAACTATTCAGCAACCTGAGTTATATATTGGCAATGTTACTAACCTGTTAGATGATGATTTGAAAATCACCAATGAAGGAACGCTTAAATTCCTTGGCGGAGCAATGCAAACCTTCGCTGATTTTATTAATAAATTAGCTTAACTTAATTTAAGAGTCGGAAAATAATATTTTCCGACTCTATTTTTTTGTCCGAAAAACTTGCTTTAGATTATGAAGAAATTTTTGGCATTATAATAATCTTGATTTTCAAAGCAATCGCCGCTTAACTTTTTGGCAATAGATTTTGAGCGTTCTAATTTGAAATAAAATGCGCTATAATAACCTTGAATTATTTTTTTAAAAATCAACTTTAGAGTTTTTGCAATCTAGCTGATTATTAATTGATTCTACATTAAATGGAGGTGTTTTTAGTGAAAGTAGCAATTTTTTCGACTTGTGTTGTTGATTTAATGTTTCCAAACGTCGGCAAAGCAATGGTCGAGGTGTTAGAGCGATTTGGTTGCGAAACTTGTTTTCCAACTCAGCAAATCTGTTGCGGCCAACCAACTTACAATAGTGGTTACCGCAAAGATAGTCAAAAGGTCTTTCATAACGAGGTTGATGCTCTTTTAGGAGCCGATGCTGATTATATTGTTGGACCAGCTGGATCTTGTGTTGCAATGTTGCGTGGCTATCAAGAACTATTAAAAGATGACCCTGATTATGCAGATAAAGCGGTTGAATTAGCAAATAAAACTTATGAATTTTCACAGTTTTTATACCGGATCTTGGGTGTCAGAAATGCCGGAGCTCAGTTAGCTGCCGTTGCAACTTATCATCGATCATGTCATATGACTCGCTTATTAGGGGAAAAAACCGCTCCTTATAAGCTGTTGGCCGAAGTCAAAGATTTGAAAATGGTACCTCTACCTCATGTTGAAAATTGTTGCGGATTTGGTGGTACTTTTTCTGTTAAACAACCTGAGATTTCAAAACAAATGGTCGATGAAAAAGTCAATGATATTATGAGTACCCAAGCAACCGTCTTAATCAGCGCTGATCCATCATGTTTAATGAATATTGCTGGTCGCTTCAGTCGCCGAAATGAAAAAATAAAAATTATGCATATTGCTGAGGTCTTAAATCATAATGTTGATCCCAGTCGGATTCGTTTTACTGATCAACCAGCAAATGTTTAAGGGGAGGTAAGTCATATGGCATCAATTTCAACTAACAGTGAACCATTCTTAACTCGAGTCAAAGAAGCTGAGAAAGACAAATTCATGCAAGCTTCTGTTGCCAAAGCTCAAGATGCCCAGTGGGAGAAACGGCCAGCTGCTCGTCAAGAACTCGGTAATTGGGAAGATTGGCGTAATTTAGGCGAACAAATTCGTCAACATGTCATCAAATATCTGCCAGATTATCTAGAAGAATTCAGTAATAATGTTGAAAAGCGCGGTGGCCATGTTTTCTTTGCTAAAACTGATCAAGAAGCTACCGATTATATTAAAAAAATCGTTGAAAAAAAACATGCACATAAGATCGTTAAATCAAAATCAATGGTTACCACCGAAATCAATTTAGACAAAGAACTTTTAAAAATTCCTGATACATCTGTTTTAGAAACCGATCTAGCTGAATTTATCCTGGAAGAAGATAACTGGGATGAGCCAACACATATCGTTTTCCCGACTTTGCATAAAAATCGCGATCAAATTCAAAAAATCTTTCAAAAGCTGGGTTACAAAGGCAGCAACGAGCCCGGTGAGATGGCCAAGTTTGCTCGGCATTATTTAAGAGAATCCTTTTTAAAGGCTGATTTGGGCATTACCGGCTGTAACTTTGCAATTGCTGATCAAGGAATGATCAATTTGGTAACTAACGAAGGAAATGCTGATTTAACGATGGCGATCCCTGAAACTCAAGTTGTCGTTATGGGGATGGAGCGAATCGTTCCAAGCCTTAAAGAAGCTGAAGTTATGGACAATATGCTGTCTCGCAGTGCTGTCGGTCAAAAATTAACCAGTTATTGTACCTTCGCCGGACCACAAGTTGCTGGTGAAAGTGATGGTCCAAATGACTTTTACGTTGTTATTTTGGATAATGGACGTTCTAATGCCTTGGGAACTGATTTTGAACCAGTTTTGCAATGCATTCGTTGCGGTTCTTGCTTAAATGTTTGTCCAGTTTATCGCCATATTGGCGGACATGGCTATGGTTCAATCTATCCTGGACCAATTGGAGCAGTTTTGTCTCCGGTAATTGGTGGTTATGATAAATTTGGTGATTTGCCTTTTGCTTGCAGCCTCAATGCTGCCTGCACTGCCACTTGCCCAGTCAAAATTCCGCTACATAAATTATTGATCAAGCATCGGGAAGTAATGATCGACAAGATGAAAGTTGATCACAGTTTCAATAATACCTTGATGAAAGTTGCTGGTGTTGGAACTGCTAAACCGATCCTCTTTAAAATTGCTTTAGGTGGTGCCTATCTTGGTTCTGCTCCACTTTCCAGAAGGAGCCAAACTTCAGTTGAAAACATGTATCAGTTTGGCCACATTGAAAAGGCACCAAGTTTAGCTAAGGGTTGGACGGATGTTCGTTCGCTACCGCGGCCGGCCAAGCACTCTGAAAATTTCCGCAGCTGGTATAAGCAACATGAAGCAGCTAGAAAAGCAGCTCAAAAAGGTGGTGAAATTGATGGATAAACAAAATCGCGAGGACTTCTTAAATAGTATTGCTACTAAAGCTGGACGACCAAGGCATCAACTAGCGGATCATCCTTTTAAACCTCTAAATAACCTACCTGAGGCAACCCTTTCTGGCAAGACACAAGATCAGCTTTTACAAATTGCTAAAAAAAGTAGTGAAGGTGTGCATGTTAACTTTGAAACAACCACTACTGTTTGCTTAGCCGATTTATTAAATAAGTACGTTCAACACAAAAATATCCGTCAATTGATCTTACCAACTACTGACGTATGGGGAAAATTCAAATTAGCTGATTGGCAAAAAAGCACCGGTGTAACAACTAATTACTGGATTCCGCAAGCTCCGCGCAAAGAAAATATCCAACGTGCTCAAAATGCTGATGGCGCTATTGGTTTTGCTGATTTCCTATTAGCTGAATCTGGCACGATTGCCGTTGCTACTACTCCGGGACAAGGTCGGGCTTTTCATTTTTTGCCAACTCATTATTTAAGTATCATTCCAAAAAGTAAAATCGTCCCGCGCAGCCGCCAAGCAATGGTTGCTTATGCTGAAAAATTTTCAAGTGGCGAACTAAAAACCTCTAATATCAATTTGATCACTGGACCTTCTAACTCTGGTGATATTGAAATGGTGTTAGTTGTTGGTGTACATGGTCCCCTTGATATGACTTATGTGGTTGTTGAAGATCTCTAAAAAAACTAAAAGCGCTCTTAAATCAAAGTTAAATCCTTTAATTTAAGAACGCTTTTTAGTAGCCAATTTTTAACAATCTTTAATAATCGTTAAAAGTAAGTTCTTGACGCTGGCTGCATAGCTCATGCCAAATTTATCCAAATGGACCATTAAATAATATAGTCGATAAGAGTTTAACCGTCGCTGATATCCTTTAGTCAAAGGCAATTCATGCTGATAAGCTTGGTAAAAAGCTGGTGTAAAACCACCAAAAACCGTTGTAATTCCGATATCAAATTCTCGATCCCCATATAAAGCAGCTGGATCCATCAGAGCTGGTTGACCATCAGTCAAAAAAGCAAAATTCCCCGCCCAAAAGTCACCATGCAACAGTACTGGCTGACTTGGATGAAAAGCTAGTTCAGCTGCTATCACTTGTCTAGCTTGCCGATAAAGTTGAATTTGCGGTGGCTGCCAAAAACCCTTTCTCTGCAAATGCTGAGCTAATCGATCTAGTCGTTGCTTCAAGAAGAGATCACTCCAACTATCAGTCCAAGTGTTTGAAAATGAAATACTAGTTCCAGCATACGGAAATTGATAGCCGAATTTACCGTTAGGACTAACTACTTGGTGTAATCTAGCTACTTCCTTCCCTAAAAGCCGCTGATCTCCTGAACGAGCCAACAACAAATAATTTAATAGCAAGTATGCATCGCCATTAATTTCACCATTGGCAATTACCTGTGGTGCCTTAATTCCAGCACGTTGAAAATCTTTTAAGCCAGCAATTTCTCCTTGGTAGAAATTAGCATCTGTGTGCGGTTGAACTAATAAAAAGAAATCTTGTTGAATAGTTTGCAAATGAAAAGCTTGATTGACATCCCCACCACCCACTGGTTGCCAAGACACAATTTTTTCAACTGGTAATTGCGCTAACCATTTTTGGTCCATTTATAGCATCCTCTTTCCTATTTAAATTATAAAATTTCAGCTAACAATCTTCAAAAAATTGATTTTAACGAGATTAACTTTTTCTTTGGGAATTTTTAAAAAAAAGCCAACTTTTAATTCATACTTTATTCACACTTTCCTTTTATAGTAATAGTTGTAACCTGATAAAACTTTTCATTTCTTTCCCTTTTTAACCGTAGTATTTATGTTACGGATGACCATAAAAACCCCCCAATTTTTTATGGTCAAGTAGCTGGAGCAAAATTGTTTTGCTTCAGCTTTTTTCTTGCATTAAAATAAGAACATTCGTAATTTAAAAGTTTTCTTGTTATAATTAACTTAGGTAATAGTTTCCACCTAGACTTTAAGTTTATGTTTAGTTGACTTAAAAACCATTAATAGTATAATTAACTTAAGTGAATATATCGTATATCTTTTTTAAGGAGCAATTCTAATGACAACATCCATCAAAATTTTGACTGATTCGTCAGTTCAATTAACTGACGAAGAAATTCAAAAATATAATATTACGGTCATCCCATTATCGGTAGAAATTAATGGTCACACTTACGTTGATGGTGAGGAGATCACTCGTCAGGAATTAATTGAAAATTTACAAGCAGGGAATTATCCCAAAACTAGTCAACCGCCGCTCGGAAGATTTGTCGAAGCTTATGATCGCTTAGGAGCTGATGGTAGTCAAATAATTGCAATTGTGTTATCTGATGTTTTAAGCGGTACTTACTCAACTGCTCAAACCGCTGCTAACATGAGTGAAGCTAAGGTTACAGTTATTAATAGTAAATCAACTGACCGTGGTTTGGCATTTCAGGTAATTGCAGCTGCTAAAGATGTTCAAGCTGGAAAAACGGTAGCTGAAATAGTTAAGCATTGTCAAGCTATTTATCATCGAACTCGAATCAATGTTTTAATCGATAATTTAGACTGTTTAGTTAAGGGCGGTCGAATCAGTCGTTTCGCCGGAGCGCTAACTAAGTTAATTAATTTAAAAGTTGTTGTTCAACTTAATAATCAAAGTCTGGATGTCGTTGCAAAAGGTCGAAGTCGGAAAACCTTTCTTAAATTTTGTGAGCAAATTGCCACCCGCCATCAAGCTCAAGACAATCCGATTCAAGATCTTTCCTTATCAAATGTTGGTACTGATCCCGAATTTCTTTCCCGATTAAAGCAAATTATTTTGCCAACAAATAGCGAGCAAGTCCATTACTTAGCCCGGTTAACTAGTCCCATCATTATGACTCACACCGGTCTAAATGCTGTTGGTGTAATAACCTTATCAAAAAAACCTGATGTTGATTAAACAATCATTAGCTTTTAAGAGCATAGTGTAAAACATTATGCTATTTTTTATGGATGATTGTTTTTAAAAGCTAAATTATCTATAATTTAATTCATCGTATAAAATCATAGGAGGAAGCACAATTGAAAGTAGTTGCTGTTTTAATGTCAACATATAATGGCAGTAAATTTCTCAAGCAACAAATTGAGTCCATTAGAAATCAAACGTATTCAAATTGGGAATTATATATAAGAGATGATGATTCAACTGACAACACATTAGAGATTTTAAAAAATTATGAACTTATTGATAAAAGAATCCATTTAGTTAATACTATTGATAATAATGTTAATTTAGGACCTAAAAATTCCTTTTTTGAATTGCTTCAAGAAACAAATGCTGATTATTATTTTTTTTGCGACCAAGATGACTATTGGGAAAAAACAAAAATCAAAAAAATGATTGACGTTTTGAAATGTATTAAAGAACCTTGCATAGTTTATTGTGGCATAAAATGCGTTGATCAAAACCTCAATCCTGTTAATCATCCTTTTGAAGAATCAGTTGGCTCTATGGATGGAAAAAGCTTTATAGACCGTGGCATTTGTAATGATATGCCCGGATGTACCATGGCTTTTAATAAAAAAGTCCACCACCTTTTTATGAGAACTACATCAACACATTCAATCCGTATGCACGATTGGTGGCTTACGTTAATCACTGCTGCATTTGGAAAAGTTATCTTTTTACCTGAAAAGTTAGTGAAATATCGCTTACACTCAAATAATACTGTTGGTGCTGGGGAAAAAAAAGCAATGATCAAGAAACTAACCAGTTTCAAGAGATTAAAAGAAAGAATTGCTTTCATTAACTCAACTGTAAATCAACAACGAGAATTTTTTTTACAATATAAAGAGCTAATAAATAATGAAGATAAAAATTATCTAACTGCAATTAGCAATCCTCAAAAAAATAGATTTTTAATTTTTAGAGCAAACACTATTTTCAAATATCATCCTAAAAGTTGTAATAAATTTCGCACTTTTGTGTATTATACATTATTTATTTTTCTTAAGCGTAAATTTAACTAAAGCTTCAATTACAATAATTATTGTGTAGACATTTGAAAAAGCGATAACCATTTCTTTGCTTATATTCAGTCTATGTTGTGTACCATATATATTAGGCTTTATTCCTGATATTGATCCCCTATTACTGGATAATTTTAATCTATAAGTAGCCTTTTAAAGTTTTATTCTACCGGATTTTATTTTTCTGTGGATGCCGCCGCGAAATCAACCAAATTATCATTAAAGCAATCAATGCCTCAATTGCAATCAACCAACCCCGATAAGTCAGTGAAGTACCACCTAAGAAAACCCCTAAAACAATTGCAACTACAACCACACTGATCATTACAATCCATTGAGCTTTAGAAAAGGCTTGTCCGTACTGGTCCTCTCGTCTGGTAATTGAGGGCAAAATCGCTCCTAAACCAATCAAAATGGTGATTGCTACAATATTAATTATTAATTCATACCACCAAACCGAACTGAATTCTTTAACATCCTGCGGGGCTATCCCAAAGATAGTGGCGATTGCAGTAACTGCAAACGCCCAAAAACCAACAAGCCAAGCTAACTTATCATTTTTAATGAAGACATAGCTTGAAGGATACTTGATTGAATTTCGACGAACACGCATAAAAGCATAAAAGATCCAACACGTAACACCTGGTGAAATAATCCCGTTCAAGTTTAACAACCAGTTGAAAATGTCATTCATATCCGGTAAGAAGATTCCTAATAACAAAATAAACCCCGATAAAACACAAGTTAATAAATAACCATTAACTGGCAGGCCATCAGCATTAGTCTTTCGCAAAAAATGCGGCATATAACGCTCACCTGTATCAGAGATCAGCATCCGCGTCATCGCATCCAATAAAACTGCTAGCAAAGCTACTAGATAGAAGACTTCGGTCCAAGCAAAAAGATACATAAATAAATTGCCAACATGATATTGTTGCCCCAAAGCCTGAAAAGCATAATAAGAACCATTCATTTTTAAATCATTTGGCAAGTGATGAGCATCAAAAAAGATCCCTAGTGAAAATGAGCCAAAAATCGTTAAAAAGGCTGTCATAGCTGCTAAAGTAATCATTGATTTTGGAAAATCAGTTTGCGGTTTTTTCATTTTAGTAACAAATGGAGCAATTAGTTCGCAACCATTTACCGCATAAATTAACAAACCCACTGTCGTGAGATATTTCAAATCAAATTTCGGCACGATCGCTCCTAAATTCATCGGTTGAGTCGCAATATGGCCACCCATCGCTAGTGAAGAAAGCGACATGATAACAAATAAAACCGTCATCCCAAACATCGCAATCCCGCCAATTGTACTTAGCAACTCTAAAGAACGTTTAAATCGCGATTGAACTAAAATGAAAACTGCAAACGTTAATAATGTCCAAAGCGCAAACTCGCTGTTTGAAATTGAATCTTGAAACTTGCTGTTGCCCGTCACTGCCCAACCAATGCCAACAACAATTGAATTAGCAGTGTCAACAACATATGGAATCGATGCTGCCCAATAGGTCCACGCAGTGAAATAACCCAAGAATTCGCCATTAGTTCCTCTGATCCATGAGCTTAAGCCCCCACCTTCATGATTGAAGATTGAACCTAGTTGACCGACCATCAATGAATACGGAATTACATACAAAAAGAGCATTAAAATCCAGGAAGTAATAACCCCCATTCCTTGATTTTTAAAATTATAAATTAAATCATCAAACCCAATCACCGTTACAAAACACATTAATGCCAAGACCGGCCAACTAATATAATGTTTTGAATTCATAGCTGATAAATTATCCATTTCTCCCATCCTTTTTAAAAAACTAGCAAATCATTAATTCATCAGTCTAAAAACTCTGGAGGTTTATCAAGTACCCCCTCAAGTATCAATTTTTGCCAATTCTTTTTTTTAAATATTTCCACCACAAACAGTTGCTGGAAAATTGTCCCCTTGACCACCGAAATTACTACTACCTGCAAATTAAATTTATGATAAATTACCATTGAGACACTATATTGGATCAACGCTAAAATTTCTTGCAAGAATATTTCTTTTAATTCCATTACTCTTTCCAACTATACTTTATTTTCATCTTTAACAAATCTTAAAAAAAAGTTCACAAAAAATTCGCAAATGTACGTTATGATACAAAAGTAATCTGATATTAAATAATTTCATTTACTCCCCCTATGGTAAATGAAAATGCTCCGAACAATTATTGTCCGGAGTTTTTTTATACCCTCTTTGAAAAATTAATCTCTTTTTGCCAATAGTCCAAATTTGCTAAAGCGCTTAGCAATACCACATTAAATGACATTTCATTTAAATGTTGATCAATAACTGAACTTAAAACAATTAAAATTAACGCAATAACAAATAACATCAAGTTCAATTGATAATAGCGTTTAAATAAAAACCACAATAAAAACATTAGGGCTAAGAAAACAAAAATACCCTCCATCAGAAGAATTCTAATAAAAGAAGAATCAATATAAAAATAATTAAAAGCCTTATGGTGGATACCACCGTTACCTTCTTGGTAAACAAACTGCCCAATATAAGTCACATTATATTTTTTGAAAGCTAAATGACCAAAAATCAATCTTCCTGATAAAACTTTATTCACTAAATTAAGAAATGAATTTGTTGCGCTATAAGCATAAGCCATTAGCATATTTAACCCAATAAATAATGTCACTACTACCATCAACCAAAATTCACCAATTCCATTAATTATTGGATATAAATATGGCCTTGCCCAAACACTAACGATTAATAACAGCATTAAAATTAAATCTATTCTGGTATCAGTAACAAAATATATAAATAACGTTAATGCCATAGTTGAAATGTAATCCGTCAAACTAAATTTAAATTTACGATACAAAGTAAACGCAATTAACCAATAGAATGCTCGAGCTGCAAAATCAGATGGGTAGATCATTCCTAAGGCAAATCTGACTACCGGATCATTAACTCGAGTTATCCGCAAATTAGGAACTGCTCCTACTAGCGCGCAAGCAATTGTAATACCAACCATCACCGCAATTGAAATTAAAAAAGCTTGCAAAATTTTTTTGAAATTAACATTTTTGGCACCGATAATAAATAAGTAATAATAAAAACAATTAGGCTCATATGAATTTTTATATGAAAGCCAAAAAATAAAGCCAATTAAAAATATAATAAAAAAATCTTTTCTTGACCAATGATCAAAGAAAGTAATCTTTAAAACCATCATGATTCCAGAAAATTCAGTTAGATAAACTAACCACATTCCCGGAAAATATCTAGTTAAAAACGTTCCAAACATATAATTTGCACAAACATAAATAACTAACGCAAATATATACAAAGATTCAGCTAAGTTTGAACGATTTTGAAAATTAAGAAGACTCGTTACGCTTTTTGACTTCACTTCCATTAAGTCCCTCACCCTCAATTATAAATAGCTTCTTCTACTCAAACTCTTTAGCAACTGTTACCAATGCAGCCCCAATCACTTGGTCCATGTTGTAATAGCGGTACTGTCCTAAGCGGCCACCAAAGATCACTTTCTTAGCTTCTTGATCTGCTAACTCCTTATATTTCTTATACAAAGCGTTGTTTTTTGCATTATTTACTGGATAATATGGTTCATCGCCACGCTGCCAAGTCTTCGGATATTCACGCGTAATCACAGTTTTTTCCTTATCACCCTTACCGAATTCAAAGTGCTTATGCTCAATAATTCGCGTATACGGTGTTGCGGCATCGGTATAATTGACAACCGCATTGCCTTGATAGTTTCCCTGATCAAGCTCTTCAGTTTCAAATTGCAAGCTGCGATATTCCAATTCGCCGTAACGATAAGCAAAGTATTGATCAATCATTCCAGTAAAGACGATGCGATCATAGTTCTTTAAGTATTCTGCCTGCTGGTCAAAAAAATCTGTCTGGGTTTCAACAGTAATCAAATCACTGGCTAGCATTTTTTCCACAATCTGTGTATACCCACCAATCGGAATTCCTTGATACAAATCATTGAAATAATTATTATCATAAGTCAGTCGAACTGGTAATCGCCGAATGATAAAAGCCGGCAATTCGGTTGCTGGGCGTCCCCACTGCTTTTCAGTGTAGCCCTTAATCAATTTCTGATAAATATCAGTTCCAACTAAAGAAATTGCCTGTTCTTCCAAGTTTTCAGGCCTTTTACCCTTTAAAACTGCTCGCTGCTGATTGATCTTAGCCAACGCTTCTTGCGGAGTAACCACACCCCAAAGCTTATTAAAGGTATTCATGTTAAATGGCAGATTATAAATTTCGCCCTGATAATTAGCAATTGGCGAATTTGTATAGCGATTAAATTCAGCAAATTGCTGAACATAATTCCAAATTTTTTTATTTGAAGTGTGAAAAATATGGGCACCATATTGATGAACTTGAATGCCATCTACTTCTTTAGTATAGATA
>NZ_AHYZ01000040.1 GCF_000255495.1 Liquorilactobacillus vini DSM 20605 | reverse complement strand
GGTAGAACTTGAAAAAAGTTAGAGAAAAAAGCAGAAGCACCCGCTTCTCGCCTGACAGACAAAAGCCTGTGGGCCGATGAACGATAATATAGTTTTGCTGTGCGGGTAGCTTTGGTCGAAGCTACCCGTTTTCTGCTACATTTCTCGGAAATTTAATTGGAGGTGAAAGACCATAGCAATCGATAAAATGGTTAACGAAGGCATTCGTGCCCGTGAAGTTCGGCTGATTGCCAATGATGGTTCACAGTTGGGAGTTAAGTCTAAACAGGAGGCATTACAAATTGCTGAAAGAGCAAATTTAGACTTGGTTTTAGTAGCTCCTAAAGCCAAACCACCAGTTGCCAGAGTCATGGATTTTGGAAAATATCGGTTTGAGTTGCAGAAAAAGCAGCGTGAAGCGAGAAAAAAGCAAAAAGTTATTAATGTCAAAGAAGTACGGTTAAGCCCAACGATCGATGTTAACGATTTTAATACCAAGACAAAAAATGCTCAGAAGTTTTTGAGCAAAGGTGATAAAGTCAAAGTATCAATTCGTTTTAAGGGTCGAGCAATTACTCATAAGGAAATCGGTTATGATGTATTGAACCGTTTTGCTAAAGCAGTGGCAGATGTTGCCACTGTTGAATCAAGGGCCAAAATGGATGGAAGGAGCATGTTTATGATGCTTGCTCCGCAGGCCGAGAGTAAGGCTTAATTATTTAGGAGGAAATTGAATTATGCCAAAACAAAAAACACATCGCGCATCAGCAAAACGTTTCAGCCGGACAGGCAAAGGTGGTTTGAAACGTTTTAACGCTTTTACAAGCCATCGCTTTCATGGAAAAACTAAGAAACAACGTCGTCAATTACGGAAGGCATCAATGGTTTCTAGCTCAGATATGAAACGGATCAAACAGATGCTGTCACAGATGAAATAATTGGCAGCAGCAGCTGTCTGATTTATCGTGAATATTGGATCGGAGTTTAAGGAGGAATTATTATGCCACGTGTTAAGGGTGGAACAGTTACACGTCAACGTCGTAAAAAAATTATTAAATTAGCCAAAGGTTACCGCGGTGCCAAACACTTACAATTTAAAGCCGCTAAGGAACAAGTCTTAAAATCATATCAATATGCTTTCCGTGATCGTCGAAAAAATAAGAGTAACTTTCGAAAGTTATGGATCGCACGGATCAATGCTGCAGCGCGGATGAATGATATCAGCTACAGTCAGTTGATGCATGGCTTAAAAGTTGCTGGAGTTGAAGTAAACCGTAAAATGTTAGCTGATTTAGCTGTCAAGGATGGTGCTGCTTTTAGTGCGCTTGTTGATGAAGCAAAAAAGGCATTGGCTAAATAAGAACATTTTATCTAAGAAGGTCGGGATCATTTTTTGGTCCGGGCCTTTAATTTTAGTCAAACAGTCTTGAATATTTGACGGTGATTTTGCTTATTAGATCAGTTTTGACCTATAATATATTAGGTTAAGAAAATAGGAGTGTCACGAATGTTTGAAAGATTTAAGCCAACTTGGATGTTAAACTCAATTTATAGCTTGACCCCAGCAGATTTAAAAAGACATGGAATCAAGGCGATCCTAACTGATCTTGATAATACCTTGATAGCTTGGAATCAACCTCAAGCACACAATGATCAAATAAAAAAATGGCTGGTGATGATGAATGAAGCAGATATTTCTGTAATCATAGTTTCAAACAATAATCATCGCCGTTTGCAAAAATTTGCTCAGCCACTGGGAATTAATTTTATTGCTCGAGCTGGGAAACCGTTTGGCTTTGGAGTGAAAAGAGCTAAAAAGCAGTTGAACTTAACTGATGACCAAATAGTTTTAGTTGGTGATCAATTATTGACAGATATTGCAGCTGCTAATCGCACAAATATTCGTAGTATCTTAGTTAAACCATTAGTTGATTCGGATGCTTGGAATACTAAAATTAATCGTCTGCTGGAAAAAGTAGTTAGCCACTATCTATTAAAACACAATCTGCTTGGCGATGAATGGAGGAATAAATTGGATGGCTGAAGAACACTTATTTTGTGTTGGGTGTGGTGCACCAATTCAAACTAAACGACCACAAGAATTGGGATATATTCCAGCTGCAGCTTTAGTTACCCGGGGGAATCAACAGCTTGATATTTATTGCCAACGATGTTTTCGCTTACGCCATTATAATGAAATTGAACCGGTATCATTGACAAATGATGATTTCCTGAAAGTTTTAAGTCGAATTAGTCAGCAATCTGCTTTAGTAGTTAATGTAATTGATATTTTTGATGTTGATGGTTCACTTTTGCCGGCTCTGCACCGATTTATTGGTGATAATCCGTATATTTTAGTTGGTAATAAGGAAGATCTCTTGCCAAAGTCTTTAAAACGCGCCAAAATCAAAGATTGGTTGCGTCAGCAAGCTAATCACTTTGGTCTCAAACCTTTAGCTGTTGTTTTATTGAGTGCGGAAAAAAATCGTGGAATCGACGAGCTGTTGGAGCAGATCAATAAATATCGTCAAACAAGAGATGTTTATTT
The DNA here is from genome assembly GCF_000255495.1 of Liquorilactobacillus vini DSM 20605. GTDB lineage: Bacteria > Bacillota > Bacilli > Lactobacillales > Lactobacillaceae > Liquorilactobacillus > Liquorilactobacillus vini. The sequence goes on along the minus strand of NZ_AHYZ01000040.1, from coordinate 10,151 downwards.
TGTTGGGGTAACAAATGTTGGCAAATCAACTTTAATTAATCATTTATTACAGCAGGCGGCTGGCATTAAAAACTTGATTACAGTTTCACGTTTTCCTGGCACGACCTTAGACTTTATTAAGTTGCCATTGACAGATGGTGGCAATTTGATTGATACACCAGGAATCATACAATCAAATCAAATCATTCATCGCTTGACAACGAAGGAAATGAAGTTGATCCAGCCAATTAAAGAATTAAAGCCTAAGGTTTATCAGCTAGGAGCTGGTCAAACTTTGTTGCTGGGCGGGCTAGCGCGGATTGATTATTTAAAATGTTCAAAAAAGTCGATGATTTTATATCTTGCTGGGCAGTTGAAGGTGCATCGAACGAAGACCGAAAATGCTGAACATTTTATTGATCGACATTTAGGAGGACTTTTACAACCGCCATTTAAAGAAAATGCGGCCAGTTTTCGAAACTTGCAGCGGCATGTTTTCAAAACTCAGCAAAAAAGCGATCTCGTATTTTCAGGGTTAGGTTGGGTGACAATTCCAGCCGGAGCAACTGTTGCTGCATGGGTTCCGAAAGAAACTGGAGTGACAATTAGAAAGGCAATGATTTAATGAAGAAACAAGAACTAAACAATCAGCAAAAGAAGTGGCTGAAGTCGATGGCTCATTCATTGCGCCCATTAATTCAAATTGGGAAGCAAGGAATTACGGAAATTTGGCTGCAGCAGTTGGAAAAGGCATTGAATAAGCGTGAACTGCTTAAGGTTAGTCTCTTGCCAAATGCTCCAGTCACTAAAAGTCAAGCGGCTGAATTGATTGAAACTAAATTGCCCGCCAACGTTTTGCAAAAAATCGGACATGTGCTCGTTATCTATCAGCGCTCAAAAGACAAAGAAAATCGCTATTTCTCAGAAAAAGTCAAACATTTATCAGTCAAGGAGTGAAAAGATTTGAATTTGGTAACTTTTCAAAAGCCAATTGTCAAGCCGATTTTCGAAACAGAATCAGTCATTCCTAAACAGCGAATCGGAATTTTAGGTGGAACTTTTAATCCACCGCATATTGGACATTTAATTGTTGCTGAACAAGTCTACCAACAATTGGGATTAAAGAAAGTTTTGTTTATGCCAGATGCTAATCCACCGCATATTGATCACAAAGAAGCAATTGCTGCAGCTGATCGAAAAAAAATGGTTGCATTAAGTATTGCTGATAATCCGCATTTTCAGTTAGAAGATTGTGAATTGCGCCGTGGAGGAATCAGTTATACTTTTGAAACAATCAAAGCTTTGCTGGAAAAACATCCGGATTATGAGATTTATTTTATTATCGGTGGTGATATGGTTGCGTATTTGCCAAAATGGCATAAAATAACTGAATTAGTTAAACTAGTGCATTTTGTTGGTGTTAGACGGGCTGGATATCCGACGAGTAGTCCTTATCCGATTTTGTGGGTTGATGTACCACTGATTCAAATCAGCTCGACTCAGATCAGGGAAAGAGTCAGGGCTGGTAACTCAATTCGTTATCTAGTACCAGATGCAGTCAGTGAATATATTCATAAGGAGGGTCTTTATGGTGAAAGAAATTGAATATCAAGAACATTTTTTCCCTGGTACAAGGCAGGAATTATTGAATAAGCTCAAACAAAGTGTTAAGGAAAAACGTTATCGGCATATTTTAGGCGTTGAGCAAACAGCAATAAGTTTGGCTGAAATTAACCAGGTCGATCTGGAAAAGGCGAGTGTTGCTGGCTTAGTCCACGATTATGCTAAGGAACGAACGACAGCGGAATTTAAAGCGGCAATTCAGCAATATCAACTTGATTCGGATTTGTTGAATTGGGGAAATTTTATTTGGCATGGAGTGGTTGGTGCAGAAATTATTCGTGATGAATTAAAGATCACTGATCCAGAAATCTTAAATGCCGTTCGTCGACATACAGTTGGCGCAGTTAAGATGACGAAGCTTGACAAATTGATCTATGTAGCTGATTTTATTGAGCCTAGTCGTGATTTCCCGGATGTTGAATTTGCTCGGAGCTTGGCATTTGCTGATTTAGATCAAGCAGTCAGATTTGAAACTAAGCATACGTTGGAATACTTGGTTAATTCAAGTCAAACGATTTATCCGCCAGCAATTGATACGTATAACCAATGGGTCGTAAAAAAGTGAAAGGAAAATTCAATGAAAAATTCTAATTTGTTGAAAGTTATTGTTAATGCTGCTGATGATAAAAGAGCGGAAGAATTGGTAGCTTTGGATATTCACCAGGTTTCTTCGATTACTGATTGTTTTGTGATTATGCAAGCCGATTCAAAACGTCAAGTTCAGGCAATTGCTGAAGAGATCGAAGAAAAAGTTGCAGCTGCCGGATTTGAAATTCAGCGAATTGATGGTAGAAATAGTGGAACTTGGGTTTTGATTGACTTAGGTGATATAATTGTCCATGTTTTTCAAACTGAAACGCGTAAATTTTATAATTTAGAAAAGCTTTGGTCGAATTGTCCGTCAATTGATTTACATTCACTGATTAACGAGTAAGGTAAGAAAATGACAGTTGTGGGAATCATTGCCGAGTTTAATCCTTTTCATAATGGCCATTTATACTTATTACAGCAGATCAAAAAAAAGTTTCCGCAGGCGACGATTGTAGTAGTAATGAGTGGCAACTTTCTTGAACGTGGTGAACCGGCTTGCATTGATAAATGGATCAGAACCAAACAAGCTATGCTAGCTGGAGTCGATTTAGTGGTTGAATTACCAGTTGCTTATTGCATCCAGCCAGCAGATCGATTTGCTTGGGGAGCAATAAAGATCCTTAATGAATTAAAGATCGATTATTTATGTTTTGGAGCCGAGCATGCACAGTTTGATTTTAGTCAAATGGCACAGAAAGTTGCTGGAATTCATGGAAATTTTCAAAAGTTTAATGAATCATATGCAGCAGCATATCAGCGAGTGGTAACTGAAAAAGTTGGCCATCCAGTTGATCAGCCAAACGATTTGTTAGGATTGGCATATGCCAAAGCTTGTCAACAATTGGCAGCTAAGATTCAGTTGGTGCCGATCCAACGTGTTGCAGCGGCATATCATGATCAAGATTTGAATCCTAGGCAAAAAATAGCAAGTGCGACAGCTATTAGAAAGGCTTGGCAGCAAGCGGATCAGCAGGTTAGTAATTATTTACCGCCTGGTAGCTGGCGAATTATTGAAGAGCAAAAACCATTGACTTGGGATGACTTTTGGCCATGGCTTCGCTATCGGATATTTTCAAGTACGCCGCTGCAGCTGAAAACTGTTTATGATGTTGCGGAGGGATTGGAATATCGATTGCAGCAGCAGCTGCTGGGACTGCCTATGACCGCTAGTTTTGATGACTGGATTAAGGCCGTTAAAACCAAACGTTATACTTATACACATTTGAGTCGAGTAGCAGTTAGCATTTTATTGCAGTTAAAGCAAACTGAAGTTGAACGGCAATTTAAGCAGCCATATTTGCGGCCATTGGGTTTTAATGCACGCGGTCAGCAGGTCTTGCATCAGCTAAAAAAGCAAACTACATGGCCGGTAATCGTTAAGGTTGGTCAAGAAGAAGTCAAAAAAATTATTGAAGTAGATTACCGGGCTGGTAAAGTTTATGAACTAGCTAGTCACAGACCGCAGGATTTAAAGCGGTCACCAATGATCATTAATTAATAGGTGTCAAGTAAAAAACATTGACATTGCCTGAAATCGTCGGTATAATCAAAATTGTTGTATTGGAGGAAAAAGTTTTGGTGAATTGGACATTAAATGAATTGAAACGCAATTGTCGTGAACCGTTCAAGATTGCGGAAGTCATTGATGCTGCTTCAATTGTTAAAGCCAAAAATGGAAATGTTATTTCTGTTTCTCCTGCGAATGTGAATGGTTTTTTCTTATTAGATCAACTGGGGGTATTCGGCAACTTCAAAATCGAAGCAACTGTTATTTTGCCTTCAACACGGTCGTTAAAGCCAGTTAAAGTACCATTAAACTTTGGTGTTAATGAATATTACGTTGATGCTGCTGAACATGACTTGTCGAGATTTGAGCAAACTGATGTGGTAGTTCAATTAAAAGATGGTTTGCTTGACTTGGCGGAAGTAGTTGCTGATAATCTCTTGATTCATTTACCAAGTAGGATCTTGACCGCTGAGGAAGAAAATGGAAATTGGCCGTTGCCAAAGGGAAAAGATTGGCAATTGCTGGAAGAAGGGCAAAAGTTAAAAACCGGTCAGACGATTGACCCACGGTTAGCTAAGCTGAAAGATTTTTTTAAGAAACAATCTTAGACGCTAGTTGCAAAAATTCGAAAGAACCGGTACAATTTTGTATGTTGAATATATTTTAAAGGAGGTGGCTGTGATGGCAGTTCCAGCACGAAAAACATCGAAAACACGCAAGCGTCTACGTCGGACACATTATAAACTTCAAGCAGCAAGTTTAAGTGCTTGCCCAAATTGTGGTGAATTAAGAAGACCGCATCGTGTATGCCCAAGTTGTGGCTATTACGACGGAAAAGAAGTCGTTAAGGTTAAATAGTTGCTTTTTTAAGCAGACTAATTGGTGTTCTAAGTGCTGAACTTGGAGCGCTTTTTTTTAGCTTGCAACAGGCCGACTAATTACATTAAAATTTAAGCGAAAGGCTGATAATTTATGAAAATTCATCAAGCAGATCTTCAAATCAGTGCAGTTTCTCCGCAGCAGTATCCGCCAGCTATTCTCAGTGAAATAGCATTTGTCGGTCGCTCCAATGTTGGCAAGTCTTCGTTGGTTAATTCTTTATTAGGTCGAAAAAAACTGGCGCGCATTTCAAGTCAGCCAGGGAAAACACAAACTTTAAATTTTTATTTGATTGATCAGAAATTTCGTTTTGTTGACGTTCCTGGCTATGGGTACGCAAAAGTTTCACAACAAAAACGACAGGACTGGGGCAAAATGATTGAAACTTATTTAACACAACGAGATAATTTAAGAGGTGTTATCTCGTTAATCGATGGACGCCATGCCCCAACGCAACTAGATCAGCAGATGGTTGATTATCTGAAGTACTATCAATTACCGCTCTTGATAGTTGCAACTAAAACGGATAAAATAGCTAAGGGTCGTCGCCAGCAGATCAAGGCAACTTTTAAAAGACAGTTGCAGCTTGGTGATCAGGATCAGGTTGTGCTTTTTTCGATAGTCGAGCATTATGGTCAAGCTGAAGTTTGGCAATGGATCACAGAAAAAATATCTTAAAAGATTGGTGAGTAAGAATGGAATTTAATGAATATCAACGAGCTGCAAATCGAACTTTATATGGCAATGAACAGGTGCTAACAAATTGTGCGCTGGGATTAGCTGGTGAGAGTGGTCAGCTGATCGATTTGATTAAAAATTATACTTTTCGTGGCAAAGAGCTGGATCGTCAGGAAATGATCCATGAAATGGGTGATGTCCTCTGGTATTTGTCACAAATTGCGCAGTGGGCTGACATTTCCTTTGATGAAGTTGCCAAAACCAATATTGCTGCTTTAAATAAACGTTATCCAAATGGTTATTTGCCAGAAAAGTAAAAGAACTGTCAAGCTTGACAGTTCTTTTATTTATTTTTTCTTGCTCGGTTTTTTTTCTTGTTTATTGGTAAAAGACTTTTTGACGAGATCTTTGTTGTCTTCTTTTTTAGCTGGTGGAACAGGATCAGCAGCAAACTTTTCAAACATACGATCAAGATTATTTTGACGATTGATCATTAATCCCATTTTTAAACCTCCAATTTAAAAACTTTCATTTAGTTTAGCAAAAGTAAATGTAATTTTCAAATTTTATTACCGATACGGAGCCAAAAACTGCTTTTTTATTCTTTATGAATAAAAACAATTAAATTTGCCAGAATATTGCATAATAATTCTTTTAAAAGTATACTAACATTATTAAGTTATTTTAAAGGGGACAACTGATGAAAGTTAAGAAAATTTTGTTATTATTTATATTTTTACTGGTTGGATCGTTAACCTGTCTTGGAAAAGTACAAGCTTCAACCGATACTTCACTTCAACATGTTAAACAAAAAGGGACGTTAGTCGTTGGTACCAGTGCTGATTACCCACCTTACGAATTTACCGTTAAGCAGAATGGACAAACGAAATATGTTGGCTTAGATATTGAGATTGCCAAACAGTTTGCGAAAAACCTAGGAGTTAAGCTAGAAATTAAGAATATGAATTTTGACTCTTTATTAGTGGCTTTGGAAACTCGCAAAGTTGACATGGTCATTTCCGGCATGAATCCAACGCCAGAGCGACAAAAAAGTGTCGATTTTTCTAAAATATATTATCGTGGTAAGCAGTATATGCTGATTAATCAAAAAGATGCTACACGCTTTAAGAATATTCATAGTTTTAGGGGTCAAACGATCGGTGCACAAACGGGTTCTTTGCAATATCAATTGGTTCAACAGCAAATGAAAGGGAATCATCTTAAAGGTTTGGCTAAACTAAATGATTTAGTAATTGCTTTGCAGTCAGGCAAAGTCAATGCGGTAGCAATGGAAGAAGCGACTGCTAAGGCCTTCGCAGAAAATAATACTTCATTAAAGGTTATTAATCCAAATTTTAATGTTAAAGCTAGCCAAACTGGTTCGGCAATCGCGTTTCATAAAAATTCGCCGAGTTTAGTTGCCGCTGCTAATCGGACAATTGATCAGATTAAGCAAAAAAATTTGATTAATCAAAAGTATATTCCTTTAGCTGGCAAATATATGTCAAATAATTCACGGAAAAATACGATGTGGAATTATTGGACTTATTTTGCTAAAGGTATCGAATACACTTTGTTGATCACAGCAGTTTCAGTTTGTTTTGGTTTTGTTTTAGGGACGCTATTCTCTTTAATGAGATTATCAAAAATTAAAATTATACATTTGCTGGCAGTTTGGTATATTGAATTTGTTCGTGGAACGCCGCTAATGGTCCAGGTAATGTTTGTCTATTTTGGAATCGGGACAGTAATTCAGGCAATGCCAGCATTAATTGCAGGAATCATTGCAGTTTCTCTTAATTCAGCTGCTTATGTTGCTGAAATTATCCGTTCGGGGATCCAGTCAATTCCAATCGGACAGGCTGAAGCAGCTAGAAGCCTTGGAATGTCGCAGCATGAAGCTTACCGTTATGTGATTATCCCACAGGCTTTAAAAAATATTTGGCCAGCATTGGGCAATGAATTTATCACTTTGATCAAAGAAAGCTCGATCGTTTCCATTATTGGAGTTGGAGATTTAATGTACGAGATGCAGCTGGTTCAGTCAGCTACCTATAAAGGTGTTCTGCCGATTTTTATTGCAATGGTTCTTTATTTTGTAATGACTTTTGGCTTGTCGAATGTTTTGGGATATTTTGAGAGGAAGATGAAGCATGCCTAAAGATGATTTAATGATTGAAGTTAAACACTTGAAGAAAACCTTTGGCAATAATTTAGTCTTAAAAGACATTACTGAATCAGTCAAAAATGGCCAGGTAATTTGTGTGATCGGACCTTCTGGGTCAGGGAAAAGTACTTTTTTGCGGTGCTTAAATGTTTTGGAACAGCCAACTGATGGGAAGGTTTTATTTGAGGGCAACGATTTAACTGGAATTTCAGACGAGGAGCTTAATCAATTACGTCAAAAAATGGGAATGGTTTTTCAAAGTTTCAATTTATTTCCCAATTTGACGGTTCTAGAAAATATCGAGCTGGCACCAGTCAAGGTCAAAAAATTTCAACCAACAACTGCTAAAGCTAAAGCCATGGATCTGTTAACGCAAGTCGGCTTGGCTGAAAAAGCCGATCAGTATCCGCAAAGTCTTTCCGGCGGGCAGCAGCAGCGGGTGGCAATTGCGCGAGCATTAGCGATGAATCCAGAAGTTATGTTGTTTGATGAGCCAACTTCGGCTTTAGATCCGGAAATGGTTGGCGAAGTTTTAAAGGTTATGCGAGATTTGGCTGAATCGGGGATGACGATGGTGGTTGTGACGCATGAAATGGGATTTGCGAAAGAAGTTGCCGATCAAATTTGGTTCATGGCTGATGGTTATATTCAGGAAAAAGGGACTCCGGCTGAATTTTTTGCTCATCCTCAAACAGATCGAGCTAAAGATTTTTTGTCTAAGATTTTGTTATAAATTATTAACTGAATGATTAAAATTTTGAATTGCTAACGATCCTTTAGCGCTGAAAAAGATTTGCTTCTGAGGTATTTTAAAGAAAATTGCTTTGAAATTAAATACCATGAGCAGCTTTTTCAGCTTTTTTGCAGGTTTGAAAGTGGCGAGAATTTTTAATTTTGCCTATAATAAGAAATGACTTTTAAAACATTGAAGGGAAATTAGATGACAACACCTTATTTAGAAAATAAATTAAAGCTCTTGCCGAATCTTCCTGGTTGTTATTTAATGAAAGATATTAATCACAAAATTATTTATGTCGGCAAAGCTAAAAACTTAAAAAATCGGGTACGTTCATATTTTAAAAGCAGTCATGAAGGTAAAACGGCACGGTTAGTTGAAGAAATTCGAGATTTTGAAACGATCATTACTTCGACTGATAAGGAAGCTTTCCTATTAGAGATCACGCTGATTCAAAAGCACAAACCTTATTACAATATCAAATTAAAGCGCGGGACAGGTTATCCATATATTAAAATTACAAAAGAAAAAGATCCTCAATTAAAAATTGTTAGCCAAATCAAACATGACGGGGGAGCTTATTTTGGACCGTACCCAAACGTTTATGCTGCCACTGAAACAATGCAGCTTTTGCAGAAGGTTTATCCATTGCGGCGGTGCAACGGTTATCAAAAGCGTCCCTGCTTGTATTATCATATGGGGCAGTGCTTAGGCGCTTGTTTTCGCGAAGTTCCCGCAAGTGAATATCAAAAACAAATTCGTAAAATCAAATCGTTCTTAAACGGAAATGTTAGCGGAATTAAACAGGAATTACAAAAAAAAATGGAACAGGCTGCAGCAAAGCTTGAGTTTGAACGTGCAGCTGAGTTTAGAGATCAGATTCACTACATTGAAATGACAGTTGAAAAACAGAAAATTATTTCTCATGATGACACTCCAAGAGATTTATTTAATTGCTATTTAGATAAGGGGTGGCTATCAATCCAAGTCTTTTATATTCGACAGGCTCGGTTGATGAAACAAGAGCGGCGGCTTTTCCCTTGTATTGATACGCCAGCAGCTGAACTGGAATCGTTTATTCTACAATTTTATAATCAAAAAAATAAAGTTTTACCACGAGAAATTTTAGTTCCCGCAGGAATTGATCGGACAGTCTTATCAGCAATTTTAAATTTACCAGTTAAAACACCGCATCGTGGCCAAAAAAAGAAACTTTTAGATTTAGCGGCTAAAAATGCACGTTTGCTCTTAGAAGAAAAATTTAGATTGCTGGAATTAGATAATCGTAAGACCACTGGAGCGGTCAATCAGATTTTAGCAGCTTTGAATTTAAGTACAGGGCATCGAATTGAAGCTTTTGATCATTCACATATTCAAGGGGCAGATTTGGTTTCAGCTATGGTTTGCTTTGTCGATGGACGACCAGAGAAAAATTTTTATCGAAAATATCGTTTACGGACAGTTGATCATGCTGATGAGGCTGCCAGCACTCGGGAAGTTATTCGGCGGCGTTATACGCGTTTGTTAAAGGAAAAAGCTTCGTTACCTGATTTAATTTTAATGGATGGTGCTGAAATTCAAATTCAAGCAGCCAAAGATGTGTTGGTAAATGAACTTAATTTGAATTTACCAGTTGCTGGGATGGTCAAAAATGAGCATCATAAAACGGCTGATTTAATGAATGAAAAATTTCAGAAAGTTCAGCTTGATCCCAAAAGTGAAGGCTTTTATCTTTTACAGCGAATCCAGGATGAGGTTCATCGTTTTGCGATTACTTATCATCGGCAAACTCATTCCAAAAACTCTTTGGCCTCAAGACTGGATTTAATTCCAGGAGTTGGTCCAAAAACACGGAATAAATTATTGCATAAATTCGGCTCATTAAAAAAAATTGCAACTGCCTCTTTAGGTGAAATCCAGTCGCTGGGAATTTCATCTCAAGTTGCACAAACAATTAAAATTACGCTCAAGTCTTTTCAATGACTATTTAG
>NZ_AHYZ01000041.1 GCF_000255495.1 Liquorilactobacillus vini DSM 20605 | reverse complement strand
ACCGGGCACCACATGCCGAAATTCATTTAGATGATGAAATTGCAGCTAAACATGCTGCTAATGGTAAAGCCGAGTCGACGATCGATGGTCGAATCTTGGCTTACGTTGCGGTCGGGGATAAAGATGATATTCGCGGCGTTTTAAAAACTGCCATCAAGTTTCATTTGCCCATTGTTCCGCAAACAGCTGATACCAGTACGGTGATCGGCGCAGATGGGCTCAATGGCGGAATTATTTTATCACTTGCTCGTATGAATAAAATTGTGGAAGTTAATGAAGATGATTTATTGGCTGTTGTTGAACCTGGGGTCATAAATCAGGATTTAGATCAAGCTGCTCGTCAACACGGCTTGTTTTATGCACCAGATCCAGCTTCAAAGCCGATTTCTTCAATTGGTGGCAATGTTTCCACTAATGCTGGTGGACTGAGTGGCGTCAAATATGGGGCAACTAAAGATTCAGTTCTTGGTTTGAAAGTTATGTTGGCCAATGGTAAGGAAATTAAAGTCGGCGGTCGAACGACTAAACAAGCTTTTGGCTATAACCTGACCCAGTTATTTGTTGGCTCGGAAGGAACTTTAGGTATCATTACCGAAATTACGCTTCGTTTATTTCCAATTCCGATTGGCAAAAAAATCTATGGGGTTGCCTTTTTCGATAATATGGCAAAATTAGCTGAAGGTGTCCATGCTTTACGAATTTCGGGCCTTTATCCATCAATGTTGGAGGGGCTTGATGGTAAGACTGTTCAGGCTCTTGATCAATACAAGCAAACTCACTATGCTAAATCTGCTAGTTCCTCGATGCTGATTTTTATGTTCGATGATGCCGGTGAAACTCAATTGCAAATATCACAAAAAATTTTGCAAGAGCAGGGAGCTTGGAAAATCCAAATCACTGATGACCCAGCTCAGGGTGAAAAGTTGATTCAGCTGCGCCGAGATATGCTGCCAGCAGTTTTTGCAAATGGTAAATATTACATTATGGAAGATATGGCAGTCCCATCATCTAAGTTGGCTGAGATGGCCGATTATATTGTTCAAGTTGGTGATGAACTGCAGGTTAATATCTATACAGCCGGTCATGCTGGTGATGGCAACCTCCATCCAACTTTGCTCTGGAACGATCAGCCGCAAGCACCGGCAAATGTTATCGAAGCAACTCGTCGTTTATTCCATAAAGCTTTGGACTTAGGCGGAACAATCTCTGGTGAACATGCAGTTGGAATGTCCAAAAACCAGTGGAACAATGAAGAGTTAGGTGAAGATGTCGATGTTTTGCAGCATCAAATCAAAACTTTATTTGATCCAATGAATATTTTAAATCCAAAACGAAAAATCAACTAAGTTAATGAGGTTTTTTTACTGAAACTAATAGCAAAAAAATAGCTATCAAAGCCGATTGATGTTAAGATTAAAGCGTTTAAAGGTACTTCCCTTGAAAGAGGTGATGGAAAAAATTGAATTCATTTCCCAGTCGTTTAAGGTATGAGTGCGAAAGGAAGTGATCCATTTATCTACTAAATATATAAGTTTAATAGTAATCAAATAGATAATGGAAGGGGGAGATCAGATCTTTTCCCAGTATTCAATTAAGTTTTCTATGTCAGAATTAAAAATAGGTATTGATAGTTAAATTAGTTTAAAAAATCAAGGCTGCTGGCAGAAATGTCAGTGGTTTTTTTATTTAATAAATTGATACTTAATTTGAAAATTCAAAAAAAACTTATAATTTAATTTTTTTTGTGTCTTTTAATGCTATTATAGTTATAAATCAGTTATGATATTTGATTTTTGGTTATGATTTTAATCTAAGCGTTTGAGGAGTATTTTCAATGAAAAAAATTCATTATTTAAATATTGAAATTTTAATTTCAACTATGATGTTATTGACAATTGCCTTATTTGCTTTTTCACAGAAAACACTGATTAATGACTTTTTGCCAATGGCCTGTTTGATGATGCTAGGGGTCGTTGGTGGTTTTATTTTACCCAATATTTTACTGACGTGGTGCATACTTTTTTCAATTGTAATTGGTGCTTCCACAATGATGATTGGGATAATTTATTTACCGATTATTGAAAGGATTATTTTGATTTTTGTTTTTCCAGTTTATGGCCTTTTAACGCTAAATCTTAAATATTTGATTGGCGTTCGCTTTTCGGCATTATCAGACAGAAATAATGTAATCAATTATATTGAGCATGTCAGCTCTGTCACTAAACTTAAAAATCGTGAAAATGCTGTCAATAATTATCGCCACTATTGGCAAGCTTTTGAACGAATAAAAAGTAATCAGTTAGCTTTTAGCATAACTTGTATTAACTGGGCTCACAGTGAACAGTATCGGCAAATCAATAGCCAGGCATATATAAATACCTTGAAACAAATTGCGGACTGTTTAAAGAAGATTCGGATGCCTAGTGAAAATATTTATTACTTAGATGATGGGAATTTTTTGATTATTTCGCCAATTTTTGACAAGTTGACGTGTGACAAGCTAACTCAACTAACTAAAAAGCAATTAGCCGAAATTCAATTCAATGATGCCAATATTAAACATACATTGCAATATAAATTTGCTTTTGAATATATTAGCAATAAAAACAAGCAGCAATTTGCAAATTTTGATAAAGTTGAACGAAATTTAAAACGACAATTAGAAGCTGATATTATTAAAGAATACCAATAAGTGAATTATTATATTTTTGATTTTAGGAGATTGGAGAGAATGCAATGGATTTAACAAGTACTTTTTTCACAATTGCTTTGATCATCACTGAAATCTTTGTGGTGATCACTTTAATTTTATTTATTTGTTACCTAATTATTCTTTTTCGTGTCAATAAAAATTTTGGGAAGGTGAAAAAATGATTAGTCAGATCTTAATGATTGTCACCTTAGTTTCAATTTGGCTATCTTTAATCATGGAATTGATCGTAATTTCATCAGCAACCCTTTTTTGGTTGAAGAAGAGCCAGGAAGCGACGATTGTCAAAAAATTAAAGCGATATCCATTAATTACGATCGTTGTTCCGGCGCATAATGAAGAAATTGTTATTTCTCAGACTGTTAGAGCAATTTTAAATTTAAATTATCCAGCTGATAAAATCGAGTTATTATTGTTTGCAGATAATTGTCAAGATGATACTTATCAAATTATGCAGCAGGTCAAAAATCTGCCAGAGTATCAGACAAGAAAAATTCAACTGATCAGGCGCCAAGGGACTGGTGGGAAAGCAGGAGTATTAAATGATGCTTTAAAACTTGCTCATGGTGAATACCTTGGTATTTATGATGCTGATGCGATTCCCGAAAAAAATGCCCTCTACTTTTTAGTTGCTAAAGTTTTAGAAGATCCAGCTAGACAGATAGCAGCTTTTGGACGAAATAAAACGCGCAATGCTAGACAAAACTTTTTGACGAAGTATATTAATCAGGAAATTGTGGTAACGCAAAGAATTCAGCATGTTGGCTTATGGAATTTATTCAAAATTGGCCGGATCCCGGGAACCAATTTTATTATTAATCGGCAATTCGTTGAAAAAATTGGCGGCTGGCAAAACGGAGCACTAACTGAAGACACTGATATTTCGTTTAAAATTATGCAAAGTGGGAAATTGATTGCCTTAGCTTATAATTCAGAAGCATTTCAACAAGAACCTGAATCGTTAAAGTCATACTATTATCAGCGAAAACGATGGGCTAAAGGTAATTATGAGGTTGTAATCAGTAATTTTAAGCACCTTTTTGATCTTAGTAATTGGCGTGTTAAATTAGAAACCTTTTACTATGTTTGTACTTTTTTCTGGTTTAATGCCGCAATCATCTTATCAGACTTTATTTTTTTGGCAAATGTAGTTTTTCTACTGATTAGTACTTTTATACCTGGTATTGTGCTCCCATTCACATTTTCTGACAGTAATATATACATTGCCCAGCTTTTATTATTTAACTGGATGATTATGATCTTACTTTACTTATTACAGATCAGTCTTGCGATGGCTACACAGTTTGGACAAATGACAAGTGAACAGATTTGGTTGGCGTTAGCATCATATTTTACCTACACCCAGCTTTTTATAGCGGTTTCTGTTGCAGCAGTTACTTCGGTGACAATTGATAAACTATTTCATCGTCAGGGAAACAATTGGGTTAAGACTAAAAGATTTAATAATTAAACGAGGATACGTTATGCGTAAAAATACGTTATTTATAATTATTTTTGTCATCATTTTAACATTTTTAAGTGGAGTTTTACTGTTTGTTCGTAAAGAAAGTTCGCAAACTATCAAAACTTCACTGCTTAAACAGTGGAATCGAAAATTTATTAGGACGGATCTAAAGAAGAGTTTTGTTGTTTCAAAGAAAAATCACCACCAATTAACCGTTCTTTCAGAAAGTCAGGGCTATGGGATGCTGATTGCTGCCAATGAAGGACTAGAAAAAATTCATTCCGTCCAAGCAAAAAAACAGTTTCAGCAACTTGATAATTATTATTTAGCTAATCGATATGGCGGAACCCATCTAATGTCATGGAAGCAAATTATTTCTCTAGAAAAAAAGCGGCTAAAGAAATTTAAAAATAATGCAACTGATGGCGATCTTTATTTAGCTTATTCATTAATTCAAGCTGCTAAAGCGTGGCCACAAAATGCAGTTTCTTATCGGCAGCAAGCAAAATTGATTCTTCAGGATATTTTGAAATATGATTATAATCCAAAAAGTGGTTTGCTAACAGTCGGCAATTGGGCGACATCTAATAAAAGAGCCCAAAATTTATTACGCACATCAGATGTCTTGCCTAAACAATTCACAGCTTTTTATCATTTGACCGGCAATCGTATCTGGTTAAAAATCAAGTATCGAATGCTAGCTGAGTTGTTATCTCTTAGTCAACAGCATAAGACTGGTTTGCTTCCTGATTTTGCTTGGATCAATTCAAAGGGAGCGGTTGCTGTTGCGCCAAAAACTGTTAGCTCAAAATATGATGGTGTATATTATTATAATGCTTGTCGCTTGCCATATAATCTTGCCCAAAGCTCAGATTCACAAAGCCAGAGAATCTTAAATAAAATGATGAAATTTTTTATGCAAAAAAAATTTATTAGTGGTGGCTATCGCTTGAATGGTCAAAAACTAAATGACTATCAATCAGCTAGTTTTGGAGCGCCAATTTTTTATGCAGCTTTAAATAATTCAAAATATAATAAATTAATTCAACAAGAAAAATATATCTTTATGCAAAAGCTAATGCCAAATAATTATTACCAATCGGCACTGATTGTCCTAACTTTGTTTAATCCAAATTTTAGATAAGTTAAGGCTAATTGATGATTTCTAAAAAAACTTCTACTGAATGTTAATGACGGCGAATCAAGTTACGATTTCAAAGTTGGCTTTTATAAAACTAAACAGCTTGGGCTCCTGTTATAAAAATCAATTTTCAAGTTAAAGCTAATTAAAAAAATGTGGTTGCTGATTGCGACCATTTATTAGCTATGACTGGAGTGGGGGTTTGTAGCAGTTTAGCGATTTTCTTTGGTAGTTTCCTTAGCTTTTGGTCTGCCATGGAAAAAGAGGTTGATCAGTTAAAGTCGGCGGGAGCAGCTGAGTGTTGCCTAATATAATTGCTAAAGCCATCATTTCAGTGCAAGCTGGAATTACTCTGCCAATTCGAATAATTAATTTTACTAAAAGATTTTAATCTTGGCTTTGAGGAAAGCAGCAAACCACCGAGGAAATTATGGTATACTTAAAACTAAAAATAATAAATTAAAAAAGAAAGTGATCAAATGCTAAATCAATATCCACAGGCTATGACGATTGCAGGGTCTGATAGTGATGGTAGTGCGGGGATGCAGGCGGACTTGCATACCTTTTTCACCCGAAAGGTTTACGGAATTTCGGTAATGACAGCTTGTGTTGCTGGTAACTCTTACGGAATCCATGCCAGTGTTTTCTTACCGCTGGACTTTATCCGACAAGAATTTTCCGATATTGCAGCTGATTTTCAAGTCCAAGCTGTTAAGACTGGAATGTTGGCAGATTCTGCGCTGATCAAAGAAGTCGTTAAAGATTATCAAAAATTTGATTTTGGCCCATTAGTCGTTGATCCGGTAATTATGACCAAGCATGGAAATCAACTTTTGGCAGAAAATGCTTTTGAGACGCTGCGTGAAGAACTGATTCCATTGGCTACCGTGATCACACCTAACTTTTATGAATCACAAAAGCTCACCGGCATTGAAATTAAGACTGAGGATGACTTAAAAGCCGCGGCTGAGCAATTGCAACAATTAGGAGCGAAGAATGTAGTAGCAAAAGGACCCCATTACGATCAACAGCAAACTGTCGTTAAAGATTTTGTTTTGCTAGAATCGGGAAAAAGCTTTTGGTTGAGTGAACCATATTATCCGACTACCCATATCAATGGGACCGGGGATTCACTATCAGCTTGCATTGCGGCCGAAATTGCTAAGCAGACGCCGATCGAAACAGCGATCAGAATTGCCAAAAGCTTTGTTAATGCGGCAATTGGTCACGAAATTGCTGTCGGACATAAATATGGTCCTATCAACCATTGGGCTGGAGAAAATTTATAGCTTTAATGACCGAGAGAATCCCTAGCCTGTTTAACTTATCCAGTCCGAAGTATTGGTCTAACTCTAAGTATAACTATGATCTTCAAAAACAGGATGCTTAAAAAGTAACTAATTATTTAATTAATTTGGAAGCGCAGTAAATTCATCCAAATTATTTATAAGCTTTGCATTTTTATAAGATGCAAAGCTTTTTTTAATTGAAAAAGATTGGTTTACAACAGATACATGATAAATATCATGCTAAGTTAATTATGATCATGACTGGGAATTTTGAAAATTGATTAGTATGCTGATCAAAGGGGGTGTGACAATGAGAGAAATTGTTAATGTTAAGGAATTGAATTTCAGTTATGGTAATAAAAGAGTTTTAAAGAATCTTAATTTAACCATCCATCAGGGTGAAATTGTAGGACTGATCGGTGAAAATGGGGCTGGGAAAACGACACTTTTGAATATTTTGCTGGGTTTATTGCCTGCAGATCAGGAAATCAAAGTTTTTGAAGGTAAACCGGGTCAAAAAAAAGCTCGCCAAAAAATTGGTTCAATGCTCCAAGGAGATATTGTACTTGCCAATGTAACTGTGACGGAAATGCTACATGAGGCAGCCGCCCAATATTTTAGATCAAAAAATGTCACAGAATTATTACAAGAGTTAAATTTGCAGAAACAAGCAGATCAACTTTTAACTAATCTCTCAGGTGGCTTGCAGCGAAGAGTGACATTTGCGTTAGCATTAATTGGAAATCCAGAGCTGTTATTTTTAGATGAACCAACTGTTGGAATGGATGCCCAAGCAAGAAAAATGTTTTGGCAGCGAATTCAAGCCTTACGAGATCTTGGCAAAACGATAGTGATTACTAGTCACTATTTAGAAGAAATCCAGCAGACTGCTGATCGACTATTTATTTTGCAAAAAGGAAAATTTGTTTTTCAAGGAACTTTCCAAGAATTGCAAAATAAAGACAAGCGAACGATTATCCATTTTAAAACCAAGCTAGCGATTAAAAACTTTCAAAAACTCACTGCAGTAGTGGCTGCTACTCAACTTGAAGATTGGATCGATCTGGTTAGTGATGATGGCGATGCAACTTTACGGTCATTAGTTCCGTTTCTAGAAGAAATTAACAATGTTTCAATTCAACGAGAATCCTTAGAAAATATTTTCCTGAAAATGACAAATAGAATGGAGACATTAGCATGAAGACATTTTTTGAACAATTTAAATTTGATGCCAAACGCCTACTTATTAGGAACTTTTCTTTTCTATTTTTTTCATTGTTGATGCCAGCTGGATTTTATTTGTTGTTTACAAAAATTATGATCAGTGGAACAACTGCTGAACTGTCAAAGTTAAAGTTATCTTATCTGGGCAGTATGATTATCTATAGTGGCATAATATCAGCCATCTTTGGAATTGCCTCGCTATTAAAAGCTGATCGTGATGAAGGCTTTTTATGCTATTTACAGTTAGCTCCGGCTAAAGCTAAATATTATTATGGTTCACTTTATTTGCTAATAATTCTCGTTAATTTAGTTGCCGTGCTTATTTTACAAACTCTAGCAGTGCTACTGAATAGCGTTAAACTTGATTTATATCAAGTATTATTTAGTATATTGATTGTTGGCATTGGTCAATTACCAATGGTACTACTCGGAACTTGTCTTTCATATTTAAAAAAACAAGAAACACTGAATGTTGTTAGTAATCTGATTGTCTTCCCGTTAGCAATTGTCAGTGGGCTCTGGTGGCCGTTAAGTATCATGCCAACGTGGATTCAAAAGGTCGGACAAGTTATGCCGACATTTTTTGCCAACGATCTACTAAGTAGCGTTTTATTAGGCAATCAAATTAAAACAGGAAATATTATTGGAATAACTATTTGGATCATCATTGGAATTGCTGGCGTAATTGTGACGCTGAAACTTTATCATCACAGGGGATGGAGCTTTAATGCTTAAGAAGATAAAACAAATCGATTGGGCTTCATATATCTGGCTAATGTATTTACCTTATACCTTAATGGAATATCTACCAATAAAAACGGCTAAGGATATTTTTTGGATTTTAATGGTCGGACTTTTTGTTTTAACATATATTTTAGTTAACGAAGTTGTCAAATACCGGGCAATTACAATTACATTCGAATTACTGATAACAGCTGCCTTTGCCTATTTTTCATTTAATTTTTATTTGATAATTTTTCCTGCTTGGCAGGTTTCATTTATCTTGGCACGCTATCCACGTGAGTACTATCGAATTTTTGCAATTAGTTATTATCTAATAATAGCAATCAGTTTCTTTCACTTACAAATGGTTTATCAGAATGTGTGGCAACAAAATAATATGATGGGGATGATATTTCCGTTAGTCTCGCCAATAATTGCGTATTCTTTTGCTCTTTCGTTGTATAAACAGCGCCAGTTAAATCAAACTAATCGCAGACTGGAAGCTATTATTCGGCGTGGCGAACGTGAAAGAATTGCGCGGGACCTGCACGATACTCTAGGGCAAAGTTTTTCAATGATTACCATTAAAACTGAACTTGCAAAAAAATTATTAGTCAAAAAGCCTGAAAAAGTTGCAGCTGAATTAGCTGATATTGAAAATACTAGTCGTCAAAATTTGCAAATGGTTCGCAAAATTGTTAATAATTTGCACAAGCAATCATTGAGTGAAGTATTATTAAATCAGAATAAAAATTTGTCTGCTGCTAATATTCTATTTTTTTCAAAAGCAGAAGAACAAGCTAGTGAGTGGCCAACAGTTGTCCAAGATAGATTCGGTGCGGCAATAGTTGAAGCTATTAGTAATATCTTGCGTCACGCTAAAGCACATGAGGTCCAACTTATCTTTAGTGATCAAGCAGATTTTTATCAAGTAGAAGTCATTGATGATGGAAAGGGCGGTGACTTTAATCGTGAAAATTCAAATGGGATTAAGGGGATGCAAGCCCGAATGTTTGAAGGAAACGGCAGCTTTAAAATTTATCATGATAAACATGGCACTCATGTTTTAATGACGCAGGCGAAGGTGAATGGACATGATTATTAATCTTTATTTAGCAGAGGATCAGAATATGTTGAACTCAGCTTTAACACAACTTTTAGAGTTAGAAGATGATTTCCATGTAGTTGGTAGTGCAACTAATGGAGCATCTGCTTGGAATGATCTTCAAAAACTTGAAATCGATGTGGCAATTTTTACTAGGATATTCAGTATTATTGCCAAAACGAAAAGTAGCAGCCTTGAATGATTTAAGTCTTGCTGAACGAACAACTTTTTTACGCGATATGAGTGTCTTAGGGGATGCAGTGCTGCAAAGATCAATTATGAAATAAATTTTGGGAAACACTGACAACTTTCTGCACGCCCATGTTTTCCCAAGATATTCCACAGAGGATCCCCAAAGATTAACAAAGCCTGTTTGGCTATACAGTCCGGAGCATTGGACTGATCCTAAATACTTGTATGATCCTCGAGTACACGATGAATTGCGTCAGAAAATAACTAATTATCTTAGAGACCAGAAATGATTAGAATTTTTAAATTCTAATCAAAAGGAGGAGCTTCGTTTGTTGATGGGATTAAACCATAATCAATTTTTATTAATGAAACAAGGAATTAAAACTATCGAGGTTAGGTTAAATGATGAAAAGCGCTCCCTTTTAGAAGTTGGTTCACTTATAACATTTGTAGATGCAAAAACACAGGAAAAGCTTAATGTTACAGTTGATAAAATATACAAATTTAAAACTTTCAGTGCACTTTACCGACAATTTTATGGTTTAAAGGTCGGCAGTGCCACTGATGATTCTTTAGAAACAATGGTGAATGATACTTACGCAATCTATTCTCCTGAACAAGAAGAAAAATACGGTGTGCTTGCTATTAAAATCAGCTTAAATTTTTAGCTTGTCTGAACTGGAAAATAGCACAATTGTCGCAAAAAAACGCAACCATCGTAGCAAATGACTGGCATTATCCAGCCGCGTATTCCTTTTATGACATGCAGGTAGATCCGGAAGATTATCAAGAAATCATTACTCCTCAACTAAGAAAAGACAATTATTATCAAGCTACCAGCAATCTGCAACTGTGCAATTTTTTTGTAATCGAACCAGTTGATCAGCAAATATGAATTAATAACTTTGATATAACGAGGTAAAGTTAATATGGAAGTTTTTGGAAGCAAAAAGGCTGGAGTGAATTATTTTGTTCGTCAGGGAGCCTACGCAGTAATTTTTAAAAACCAAAATCGAAATGAAGTAGGTTTAATTAGAGCACATGGACAGCAATACTTTCTTCCCGGAGGTGGTATTGAAAAAGGTGAGTCAGCTGAAAAAACTTTGGTCAGAGAAATATTAGAAGAAACTGGCTATTCCATCAAAAATTATTACCTATTTTGGCGTGCTCAAAGGTATTTTATATCTACGTTGCCGGTTAAACAACCAAGAATGGACTGATATCAAAGATTGTAAAAAACTGGTATTTCATATTCATCAATATTATGCTATTCAACAAGCTTTGAAAGAAAATGACACTCCACACGAATTCAAATGAAGATTTACTTAATATTGCTAATATTTTGAAGGAGAAGTTGGTATGCAAATTATTAATCAAATTATTGATGTAGATGAATAGTATCAACGAAAACGAGTAATCAAACTTTTTTATGAATTATGGAGCAGCACTAAAATGGTAACATCATCCTGAATATAATTATTAAATAGAAAGGCAACGGTCATCGTATTGAAAATTTTTATTTGTTAGAGTTGAAATTGTTCCTCTTTGATTCATTATCTTAATCTCAAACTTCTAATGATCAGTATGTACGAATACTAGCTAAGAATTATTCTAAGCTATGTTTTAACTGATACTGGCTACTAATAATGAAGTTGATGCAGTTGGCGCAAACTAATGATGTATAAAAATAAGAGGGGGTTTAAGTTAAAATTTGCTCTTGACAAATTCCTTTTTTATTCTAGTTTACATAATATATATTATCGAAAGTAGACAAACAAAAATTTAAAACTGCGAAATTTTTTTCGCAGTTACTATGTTAGTCTTACATTAGTCTTAAACTGATTTGGTTAATTAACTGTTGATGAGCGATACGAATTAATAACTTTGGCCTTGGAGTTCCAGAAAAAGACCTTAACGACACCATCAATTTTGCTTTTGGGAACAAAACCATAATAGCGACTATCATTTGAATCTTTTCGATTATCGCCCAAAACAAAGTATTCATTTTGAGGTACTTTGAAACTTTTTCCAGTTCCTAAGGTAACACCTTTAGCCTCACTTAATTCAGGTGTTAAATGTAAGGTTCCTGAGGTTCGTTGCTTTCTCGTAATGTAACTTTGAGGCATTCTCTTGCCATTGATATATAACTGGCCATCATTACGATATTCTATCGTATCACCGGGCATACCAATAACTCTTTTAACATATTTTGTATTTTTTTGAATTTCTGGATTATTATGATCAATGCCATAAGCGTTAAAAACAACGACACTATTGTGCTTAATTTTAGCAGGCTTTAAAAGCATTACTCGTTCATTGTTTTGCAGATTAGGATACATTGAAGTTCCATCAACTTTAACAAAACCAAACAAAAACTGTTTAACGACTAACGCTATCAATAAGCCAACTACAACCGGTATTATCCAACTTATTATACTTTTAAAAGTTTGCAACTCTATCCCTCATTTTTCATTATTTATTATTATTATAACTTGAAAATTTCGCTTTTTAACGAATCTTTTGAACTTTCTCAGTTAAATTACTTTTTTGGGCATCAAGTTTTCTGAGACTAAGGAGATAAGTTACAAAGATACCACAAAATAATCCCTCATATAGCAAAAACCAACCATTTTTAACATAGACGAATGGCATTAGCATGGTTATCACATTTAGACAAACTTTTAGGAAAAACAGGCGCTGGTAAAAGAGAATTAAATTGCTGATTAACGCAAATACTCCAAAAGCAACCATTGCAATCGCTAAGAAAATAATTATGATAAAAATGTCTGAACTATTAGCAATTTGCTCGGCTTGTTTTTCAGAAAATCCTTGATGAACATATAGATTTACCATCATTCTAAAATAAGTGTCGTTTAAAACATATAATAATCCTGCTGCTCCAACGGCAATATTAAAGAAACGATTCACTAGCTTCGACTCCCTTTTGTTGAACTTCCATAGTTGGTTTAACTGAATTATCGAAAGCTCAGATATTTACTAGAGAAATTATATACTAACTAAAAGTAAAATAGTAATACCTAAGCTTAAACTTTAAAAAAACTTCAGTAAAGCAATTAAATTATTAACTATTGAGAATCGTTTTCTTGATGATATATCTTAAGTAAATATCGATGACTTAAAAGTTGTTCTTGACAATTATCATTGTTTCTTAAATTAATTTCATAGATATTGGTGGCTTGCGGGTTCAAGCTAGGTAAAACACGCCACCAATCAATTTGCCCTTGTCCAAGCGGTAAACTGTCATGTTTCAATCCCATTGAATCAACCAAATGGTAGTGAACAATATAAGGCTGCAAATTTTTCAACGATCTGATCAGTCGTTCATTATCCCCCTGTAATTTTATAAAACAGTGGCTAGTATCAAATGCCAATCGGTAATGATGGTCAATAATTGCTTGTTCTTCCGCTTGTTCACCAAAATAAAAAATCGGTGAAATTGAATTTTCAAACATAATATGTTGTTGACCTAATTGGGCAAAATAATCTAATTTTTGAAAAACATTTCCTCTAGCAATTGCTAAGGATGGATATAAGTCGATCATTTTTTGGGTATGACGCAAATATGATCCGTGAACTAAAGTTTGAACATTCAAATCAAATGAAAGTTGTAATAAATCATTTGTACTTTTGTCAATAAATTTTACTAGCTCAGGAAAAATTGCTTGTGGTGCAACTAATTCAGTAAATTCTCCTTGATAACGCATTGGATGATGCAAAATAATCTTAGAAGTCGCAACTGTTTGGACTAGCTGAATTGCTTCTTTTAATCGTTTCAAACCAGACTTGGTGAAATCATCTTCTGTGGTAAAGAATTCAAAGACTTCAGGTTTATACTGTAGACGATCATTTAGTTGTCTCAAACTCGTTCCGCTTTTTAACCCAAGTTGTGGTTTTTTTATTTGTAAAGACACTTCTCTCACCTGCTTGATTAATTTAATAAATTCAAATAAAAACTGAGACGTTAACAAGCCTCAGTTTAGTAATCCTATTAATTATAATAATTTATCAATATCTTCCATCCAAGCTAAGGCAATTGCCCTTTCGCCAAGGTGAGTCCCAATCACCGGTCCAAAATAACTGATATCAACCGGATATGCTGGATACTTTTCAGCTAATTTGGTCTGCCACTGGATAGCAGCTGTTTCATCATTGGCATGAATAACAATCAATCTTAAAGGATAATCGATTGTTTGCCGATCGTTTTCAAATAACTCTTCAGCTCTCTTGATAGCTTTTTTCATGGAACGAACCTTTTCAAAGGCAACAATCTTGTGTGAATGACGATCAAAAGTTAATAATGGCTTAATTTTAAGTACGCTCCCAATAAAAGCTGATGCATTTGAAAGACGTCCGCCACGAACCAGGTTTTGTAAATCATCAACGATAAAAACTTCATTAGTTGTGGCCCGCAATTGTTCAAGTTTTTTGATAATTATATCTGGATCAAATCCTTGCTTAACCATTTTAGCAGCTGCTAAAACCAAATTTCCCATCACCATAACTGTAATCTGAGAATCAAAAGGAATTACCCGAGTATTTTTGACTTCAGCAGCGACTGTCTGGAGAGTCTGGACAAAACCAGAAATAGTACTTGCTAAATGAATACTAATAACGGCTTCATAACCTTCATCACCTAATTTTTCATAAAAATCAATCAATTCACCAATTGAAGGTTGGGAAGTACTCGGAAAGGATGAAGAATTTTTTAACTTTTTGTAAAACTCATCACTAGTAATGTCGATACCTTCCTGATAAACTTGATTATCGATAATTACCGGAATCGGAATAACTTTAATGTCATTTTCTTCAACTTGTTGCTTAGTTAAATATGCCGTACTGTCAGTGACAACAGCAATCTTCATAAATTTTACACCCACTTTTACAAATTAATACTTGGATAAGCATAACATAAAAATAAAATTCAAACCACTTAACGCTATTTTTACAATTGGTCAGTCTAAGCGTTCTAAACTATGTGATAAACGATTTAACAAGATTTGTAGCATATCTTGTTCTTCAACTGACCAATGACGAAACAGCTGATCCGCAAACGTCTTTAACTCCACTTGCAACTGTTGGACCGCGCTTTTTCCCTTTTCAGTACTAATATAATTGATTTTCTTGCGTCCACCGTGACTTTTGCCAGCCGTTAAATGGTCAATAAATCTTTTAGCTGAAAGCCTTGATAATTGCCGGCTCAGTGTTGATACATTTAATTGTGTTAAAGCTGCCAGTTTTTCCTGGGTTTGATTGCCATTGATTATTTTGATCAGCAACTGCCATTCAGCAATTGTCAGATCATGCTTGTGAACTATTTTTTTTAAAGTTTCGGAATACTGCTTCTGAATAACTAATAAGCTGTCTAAACATGAACGCATAGAATCTCCCCATTTCAAGAAAACCGTTCTGAAGTAAAA
>NZ_AHYZ01000042.1 GCF_000255495.1 Liquorilactobacillus vini DSM 20605 | reverse complement strand
GTTTGTCAACAAGGAAAATCAGACAATTTAGTAACAAAATGATGATAATGTCTTGCACTTGTGGTTGATTTATTATAAAATCAAAAAGGTGTTTTGACACCAATTCACACCTTAGCAGTGGTTTTCAGGGTGCTCATTGGAGTCCTCAAAGCTAAACGTTAAGGGAGGAAAAAACAAATTTGGAGGTTTTAGAATGTCTGTTATAACTATGAAGCAGCTGCTTGAAGCTGGTGTTCATTTTGGTCATCAAACTCGTCGTTGGAATCCAAAGATGAAGAAATATATCTTCACCGAAAGAAATGGAATTTATATTATTGATTTACAAAAGACCGTAAAATTGATTGATCAGGCATATGATTTTGTCAAAAATGTTGCTGCCAATAATGGAGTTGTTTTATTTGTTGGAACTAAAAAGCAAGCACAAGATGCAATTGAAGAAGAAGCTAAACGTGCGGGTCAGTTTTATGTTAACCATCGTTGGTTGGGTGGGACCTTAACTAACTGGGATACGATTCAAAAACGAATTAAACGTTTGAAAGAAATTAAGTCAATGTCAAAAGATGGTACTTTTGATGTTTTACCAAAGAAGGAAGTAGCTCTTTTGGTCAAAGAAAGAGATCGGCTTCAAAAATTCTTAGGTGGAATTGAAGATATGCCGCATTTACCAGATGCTTTATTTATTGTTGATCCGCGCAAAGAACGGATTGCTGTTAAAGAAGCTCGTAAGTTGAATATTCCAATCATCGCAATGGTTGATACTAATGCTGATCCGGATGAAATCGATGTTAAGATTCCGTCAAATGATGATGCTATTCGGGCAGTTCGTTTGATTACCTCTAAAATGGCTGATGCAATTGTTGAGGCTCGTCAAGGTGAAGATCAAACTGAGGCCGACGATCTTAAAACTGCTGCTACAAAAAAAGATGACAAAACAGAATCAATTGAAGAAATCGTTGAAGCTGTTGAAGGAAACAATCAAAACAAATAAGATGCTGAATAATTAAAACTGAGGCTGTCTCGAACACGGGCATGTGTAGCCTAAAGTTTGAGCAGCCTTTAATTTAAGGAGGATTTATTAATGGCAAAAATTACTGCTAGTCAAGTCAAGGAATTGCGCGATAAAACTGGTGTTGGAATCATGGATGCTAAAAAGGCATTGGTCGCTGCTGAAGGTGACTTAGCTAAGGCAATTGATTTGTTAAGGGAAAAAGGAGTTGCCAAAGCTGCTAAAAAAAGCGATCGGGTTGCCGCTGAAGGTTTAGCTGATGTGGAAACAGTTGGCAATGTTACCGCAATTGTTGAGGTTAATGCGGAAACAGATTTTGTTGCCCAGAATGACAAATTTAAAGCACTCGTTAAGCTAGTTGCAGAAACGATCGCGAAAAATAAGCCAGTTGATGTTGCTGCTGCTTTAAACTTGCCAGTCGATGGTGTGACGATCAATGATAAAATTATTGAAGCGACTCAAGTGATTGGAGAAAAAATTTCTTTACGGCGTTTTTCAGTCATTGAAAAGCAAGCTGGTCAATCGGTTGGTTCTTATCTTCATATGGGTGGTAAAATTGCCACAATTGCTGTCCTTGATGGTGCTGACACAACGGTTGCTAAAGATGTGGCAATGCATGTGGCTGCAATTAATCCTAAGTATGTTGATCGTACTCAGGTTCCAGTAGCTGAAGTAGAGCATGAAAAAGAAGTGCTGAAACAAGAAGCGTTAAATGAAGGCAAACCAGCTAAGATTGTTGAGAAAATGGTTGCTGGTCGACTTAATAAATTCTTTGCAGAAGTTAGTTTGGCTGATCAGGAATTTGTTAAAGATCCAGATCAAACAGTTGCCAAATATGTAGCTTCAAAAAATGGAAAATTAGTTTCTTTTATTCGTTATGAAGTTGGCGAAGGAATTGAGAAAAAGGCTGATAATTTTGTTGAAGAAGTTATGAACCAGGTAAAAGGTTAAGATTTTATGAAACTTTTCAAGACTATCTGTTCTATTTATTTTAGAATAGGTAGTCTTTTTAGCAAACCGACGAATGAATTAAAGATATTAAATAGTCTGTTTTTATGGTAAAATAATAATAAATGTGCGTTGAAATACCTGCACAGATAATTATTTCAGAGGAGGGCCATCATGGTGGACGTCAAATATAAACGAATCGTATTAAAATTAAGCGGTGAAGCTTTAGCGGGAAAACAACAAGTAGGTATTAATCCTCCTGAAATCAAAAAGGTGGCTGCTGAAATTAAAGAAGTTTATAAAATGGGTGTCGAGATTGCAATCGTTGTTGGCGGCGGTAATATGTGGCGTGGTGAATCCGGTGCTCAAATGGGAATGGAACGCTCACAAGCTGATTATATTGGAATGTTGGCAACGGTAATGAATGCCTTGGCGCTTCAAGATAATTTGGAATCGCTAGCTGTTCCAACGCGGGTTCAAACGGCAATTGAAATGCGTCAAATTGCTGAACCTTATATTCGACGAAAGGCAATTCGTCACTTGGAGAAGGGACGGATCGTTATTTTTGCGGCGGGTACCGGTTCCCCATATTTTTCAACGGATACTACGGCTGCTTTAAGAGCTTCAGAAATCAATGCTGATGTGATTTTGATGGCTAAAAATGGCGTAGACGGAATTTATTCGGCTGATCCGCAAAAGGATGCTAATGCGGTTAAGTTTGATGAATTAACGCATTTAGATATTATTAATAAAGGTCTGCATGTCATGGATACAACAGCTTCTTCTTTATCAATGGATAATGATATTCCGTTGGTTGTTTTTAATATGAATCAACGTGGAAATATCAAACGTGTTATCCAAGGTGAACCAATCGGAACAACAGTGAAAGGAAAATAGAGATGAAGATCAACAATCCAATTATTCAAAATGCACAAGAAAAAATGAAAAAAGCTGAACAAGCGTTGCAGCGTGATTTAGGTGGAATTCGAGCAGGCAGAGCGAATGCAAGTTTGCTTAATCGCATTAAAGTTGATTATTATGGGGCACCGACGCCCTTAAACCAATTAGCTCAGATTACAATTCCAGAAGCGCGCGTTTTGTTAGTCAAACCTTTTGATAAATCAGCTTTAAAGGAGATTGAACGAGCGATTTTAGCTTCAGATTTAGGGATCTCACCGACTAATGATGGGACAGCAATTAGGTTGGTAATTCCACAGTTAACAGAAGAACGGCGGAAGGAATTGGCTAAGCAGGTTAAAGCTGAAGCTGAAAAAGGTAAAGTCGCCGTTAGAAATATTCGTCGTGAAATGATGGATGGTTTAAAGAAAGCTGAAAAGAATGGTGATTTGAATGAAGATGAATTACACAATTTTGAAGATCAAGCTCAGACAGTCACCAACCAAGCAATTAAAGCCGTTGAAGCGATCCAGGCAGATAAGGAAAAAGAGATTCTTGATGATTAGTCGAGTTAGTATTAAGGATTGCTTATTAAGTTACTGAACATTTGGAAAGCAACTTTGAACTTTTCAGATAATAAGTTATCTGAAAAGAAAAAAAGTTGTTTTTTTAAAGTTACAGGAGGTCGTAATCATGTTTTCCAATTATTTGCAAAATGATCCATTGCTGCCAAATGATGCACAACTTGATTTAAAAAGAATTCCACATCATATAGCGATTATTATGGATGGAAATGGGCGCTGGGCTCAAAAAAGGCATCTTCCACGGACAGCTGGCCATAAAGCAGCTTTAACGACTGTTAAGGAGATTACCAAAGCTGCTAGTGATTTAGGTGTTAAAGTCTTGACACTCTATACTTTTTCGACTGAGAATTGGAAACGTCCTAAAAGCGAGGTTAGTTTTCTAATGAGCCTGATTGCGACTTCTTTTAAAACTTTTATGCCAGAATTAATTGCCAATAATGTCCGCGTTTTCGTAATCGGTGAACTAACTGGGTTGCCACCTAAAACTTTGGCAACTGTTCAAAAAGCGATCAAGGATACGGCCAATAACACAGGGATGATTTTAAATTTTGCAATTAATTACGGAGGACGAGATGAATTGATTAAAGCAGCCAAAGATTTGGCAACTTTAGCAGTTAATCAGCAAATAAAGCCAGAACAAATTGATGAGCAATTATTCGCTGAGCATTTGATGACTGCTCAATTAGGTCAGTTTACTGATCCGGATTTATTAATTCGAACCAGTGGAGAAGAAAGAATCTCTAATTTTCTTTTATGGCAAGTCGCTTATAGTGAATTTGTCTTTTCAAAGGTTTTATGGCCAGACTATTCTCCAGCAGAATTGAAAGCAAATATTATTGAATATCAAAGCCGCAATCGTCGTTTTGGCGGCTTGAAAAAGGAGTAGTTTAATGAAACAACGTGTAATTACTGCAGTCATCGCTTTACTGATTTTTATTCCTTTAGCAATCATCGGTAAAACACCGTTCGACATTTTAGCGATTATCCTAGGTTTAATCGCCTTATCAGAGATCTTGATCATGCGGAAGAAATTATTAGTTTCCCCAGAAGCGTTATTTAGTGGTTTAGCCGCTTTTATGCTGTTAGTACCAACAACATGGCTTGGCTTTTTACCATCGAATAGCTCACGATTTACGATTTTTTATTTCTTGATGCTGGTCTTGTTGTTATACACTGTAATAACACGCAATCGTTTTTCTTTTGATGATGCAGCTGTCTTATTAATGGGTGGATTATTCATTTCGATGGGATTTCATTACCTGATGGCAGCGCGTCAAGCAGGGTTATCAACTTTATTTTTCTTATTATTAATTGTTTGGTCAACTGATACTGGAGCGTATTTGTTTGGCCGCAAATTTGGCAAGCATAAATTAGCCCCACATATCAGTCCCAATAAAACGTGGGAAGGATCGATCGGAGGGACCTTGCTAGCTTTGGTTGTTGGAATTATTTTCAATTTTATTTGGCCACAGATTACTAATTGGGCACTAGCAGCAGGTATGATTTTGCTTCTATCAATTGTTGGCCAGCTCGGCGATTTGGTTGAATCAGCTTTAAAAAGATTTTATGGAGTTAAAGATTCTGGTCGCATTTTACCTGGGCATGGCGGCATTTTAGATCGTTTTGATTCTTTGTTGTTTGTGTTGCCAGTTGCTCACTTTATGTTTTTGATCTAAGTTATTCCAGACAAACAAGGAAGGATTTGAGTAATGGTAATTACCATTTTGACATTTATCATCGTCTTT
This sequence comes from Liquorilactobacillus vini DSM 20605, assembly GCF_000255495.1. Taxonomy (GTDB): domain Bacteria; phylum Bacillota; class Bacilli; order Lactobacillales; family Lactobacillaceae; genus Liquorilactobacillus; species Liquorilactobacillus vini. Next base: position 5,456 of record NZ_AHYZ01000042.1, on the reverse strand, counting down.
GGAATTTTAGTCTTAGTTCATGAGTTCGGTCATTTTTATTTTGCTAAAAAGGCTGGTATTTTGGTTCGTGAATTTTCAATTGGAATGGGACCAAAGATTTTTGCTCATGAGACTGCTACAACCACCTATACATTGAGGATCTTGCCCCTTGGCGGCTATGTTCGAATGGCTGGATTGGAAGACGATGAGGAGGAATTTAAACCTGGACAAATTGTTAGTTTGCAATTAAATCAAGCTGATCAAGTCAGTGTGATCAATACCAGTCAAAAGAAATTACTGTTTAATGGTATACCCCTGCAGCTCAGCAAATGGGATCTTACAGATGAGTTATGGCTAGAAGGTTATTTGAATGGTGATGATTCACAGCTCAAACGTTATCGGGTCAGTCACGATGCCTCAGTTATTGAAGAAGATGGGACAAAAGTCAGGATTGCACCACGGGATGTTCAATTCCAATCAGCCAAACTCTGGCAACGAATGTTAACTAATTTTGCTGGACCAATGAATAACTTTTTATTAGCGATTGTTGCTTTTGCTTTGGTTGCATTCTTGCAAGGTGGTGTTTACCAAACTACTAATCAAGTTGGAGCTTTTACCACTGATTCAGTTGCTCGCCAAGCAGGAATTAAAACTGGTGATCGGATTGTGGCGGTTGCTGGCAAAAAAACTAAAGATTGGCAGGCTTTGGCTCGAGAGATTAGTCGTCATCCAGGTAAAAAAGTTAAATTTACCATCAAACGTCAGCATCAGCTTAAACAGATTTGGGTCACGCCAAGAAGTGAACGACAGAATGGGACAAAAGTCGGGATAATTGGAATTGAAGCTAGTCAAGACCATTCATTTGCGGCAATTGCTGCTTATGGCTTTACGGCTAGTTGGAATTTATTAATAGAGTTGTTAACAGCTATTAAATCAATGTTTACCCAGGGATTTAGTTTAAATGATTTAGGTGGCCCAGTTGCAATTTATTCTTATACATCACAGGCTGCTAAATATGGTTTAACTAGTGTTATCAACTTATTAGCCTTTTTATCACTAAACTTAGGTGTGGTTAATCTTTTCCCGATTCCAGCTTTGGATGGCGGTAAATTAGTACTGAATGTGGTTGAAGCAATTCGTCGCAAACCACTATCACCAGAAAAAGAAGGTATTTTGACCTTAATTGGGTTTGGTTTTTTAATGCTTTTGATGATCTTGGTGACTTGGAATGACATTCAGCGTTACTTTTTTTAAATGAATTTTAAATTTTGAAATAAACAAAGGGAGATTTTTGTATGAAGCAATCAACAATGCTAATTCCGACGGTTAAGGAAGTTCCGAGTGATGCCGAAGCTCTTAGCCACAAGATGATGCTGCGAGCGGGTTATATTAAACAAATTTCAGCAGGAATGTATGCCTACTTGCCGCTGGCTTATCGCGTGATTCAAAAAATTGAAACTATTATCCGAGAAGAAATGGAAAAAATTGATGCCGTTGAAATGCTGGTTCCCGCAGTAATTCCGGCTGAATTATGGCGCCAATCAGGCAGGTATGAGACGTATGGCCCAGAGATGTTTAAATTAAAAGACCGCCATCAACGTGATTTTTTATTAGGACCAACACACGAAGAAACCTTTACAGTTATTATTAGGGATGCGATTAAATCTTACAAAAAATTGCCGTTGACTTTATATCAAATTCAAATGAAATATCGTGATGAGGATCGTCCACGATATGGTTTATTACGTGGACGTGAGTTTTTGATGTTTGACGCTTACTCATTTCATGCCGAAGAGAAAAGTCTTGATCGCGTGTATCATCAGATGGAACAGGCTTATGAACGAATTTTTGAGCGTTGTGGTTTGAAATTCAGAGAGATAATTGCGGATGTCGGTGCCATGGGAGGTAATGCATCGAAAGAATATATGGCAATGGCCGATGTTGGTGAGGATACAATTGTTTATTCAGATCAAAGTGACTATGCTGCCAATTTAGAAATGGCAAAAAATCAACGTTCCGACCAAAAGGTTCATGAAGCAATCGGAGAATTGCAAAAAGTTGCGACTTCAAATGCTAAATCGGTCAGTGAAGTTGCCAAGCTTTTGCAGGTTGATGAAAAAAGAGTTATTAAGACTTTATTGTTGTTTGCAGATGAGCAACCTCTGTTAGTCTTATTGCGAGGAACTGATGAGTTAAATAATGTTAAGCTTACTAATTATCTTGGTGTTAATGAAGTTAGGTTGGCTACAACAGAAGAAGCTAGGCAGCTTTTGGGAGCTGACTTTGGTTCACTTGGTCCAGTTGGTTTACAAGGAGCAGCCGCGAATTTAAAGGTCCTGGCTGATTTAGATGTCAAATTAATGGAAAATGCAATCGTTGGTGCTAATCAGAATGGTTTTCACTATTTAAATGCTAATCTTGGACGAGATTATCATGTCGCTGAATTCACTGATTTGAGATTAGTTCGTGAAGGCGAAATTTCACCTGATGGTCGAGGTAAGTTGAAATTTACCCGTGGAATTGAAATTGGACATGTCTTTAAATTGGGGACACGTTATACTAAGGCTCTTTCGGCAGATGTTTTGGATGAAAATGGCCGTCAGCAGCCGATTATCATGGGCTGCTACGGAATCGGCGTTTCACGTTTGCTTTCAGCAATAATTGAACAAAATTGTGATGAAAATGGTATTATTTGGCCAGAAACAATTGCTCCGTTTGATGTTCATGTCATTCCAATTAACCTTAAAAATGATGAGCAAAAAGCATTAACTGCTAAAGTCACTGGTCAATTAGAAGCAGCTGGCTACCAAGTCTTATTAGATGATCGGAAGCAACGGGCAGGAGTTAAATTTGCTGATGCTGATTTGTTAGGGCTGCCTGTTAGAATCACGGTTGGCAAAAAAGCGGCTGATGGAATTGTTGAAATAAAAATGCGTCGCAGTGGTGAGACTGTTGAAGTTAAGGAAGCTGAGTTAATCAGTACACTGGCGATTTTATCAAAGACGATGATTAAGAGATCTTAATAATTAAGTTTAGAAAGGATGCATGAGATTTGGGAATTGATCAGTACGAGTTATTTCAAAAATTACTGGATCAGCTCGCTTGGCATCCTGATTCAGATCAGAAGCTGTTAAAGCAAACAGCAATTGCCAAAGTTTTAATTCATCAAAAATCTCAACGTTGGGATTTTTACTTGAGTTGTCCACAAATTTGGCCTTATCAGCTTTTTGCTGAGTTTAATCAACAGTTGCAAACGGCATTTGCATCAATTGCTAAAGTCAAGGTACGTTTTAAAACTTCAGATCAAAACCGTATGTCAAATCAATTATTGGCTGATTATTGGAAATGGGTCATTAGTCATGCTGAGATCAATTCACCGCTGTTGCAAGAATTATTTAATCATAATCTGCCATATATCGAAGATGGTCGTGTCATAATTTTGGCCGATAATGAAATCATTAAAGATTTTTTGGTCAATCAGGCTTTAGGACCAATTGAAGCGGGTTATCAGGATTTAGGCTTCCCAAAGTTTGTGATCCATACAATGGTCGATCAGTCAAAATCCCAACAGAAAATTGAGGAGTTTAAGCAACGACAAGAGAAATCTGATGAGGCTTTAGCTCAAAAAGCTTTAGCAGCTATTCAGCAGCAATCACAACAAAAGAAAAAGTCAACTGCGGCACCGATTAAAGAAAATGGCTTAGTAGTTTTGGGCAAGCGGATCGATGCTGAATCAACAATGCAGTTAAGTGAAATTGAGCAGGAAGAGCGATCGGTTATTGTTCAAGGGTATATTTTTGATAAAGAAGTACGAACTTTGCGCTCATCACGTCAGTTGTTGATCTTGAAGATCACTGACTACAGCTCTTCGATTGTTGTCAAAAAATTTTCTCGCAATGAAGAAGATGAAGCGGCGTTTGCAGCCTTGGCAGAAGGTCAATGGGTCAAAGTTCGTGGAAATGTTCAAGAGGATAACTTTTTGCATGATTTGGTGATCAACGCCTATGATCTTAATCAAGTCACCCATCAAAAGCGTCAAGATACCGAGCCTGAGGATCAAAAGCGAATCGAGCTTCATCTGCATACTAATATGAGTACGATGGATGCAACTAATAGTATTACTGATTATGTCAAACAAGCGTCAGACTGGGGACAACCAGCAATTGCAGTTACTGATCATAGCGATTTACAGGCTTTTCCGGAAGCTCATGCTGCTGGAGAAAAGTTTGGTGTTAAAATCCTTTATGGGGTCGAAATCAATTTGGTCGATGATGGGATGCCGATTGCGTATAATCAACAGCATGTGAGTTTGGATGATGCTACTTATGTAATTTTTGATACTGAAACTACGGGTTTATCAGCCCGCTATGATAAAGTAATTGAGTTAGCGGCCGTAAAAATGCGCCATGGAGCTGAAATTGATAGTTTTGAAGAATTTATTGATCCCGGTCATCCTTTATCAAAGACAACAATTGAATTGACTAGTATCACCGATGAAATGGTTCATGGTTCAAAAAGTGAAAAGGAAGTTTTTCAACTCTTCCAAAAATTTTGTCAAGGTTGCATAATTGTTGGGCATAATGCCACTTTTGATGTGGACTTCATGAATACTGGTTACCAACGTCATCAACTGCCACTGATTTCTGAGCCATGGCTCGATACACTGCCAATGGCTCGACTCTTGTATCCCCAATTGAAGAGTTTTCGGTTGAACAAGTTAACCAAACTTTTAGACGTTAAATTGGAACATCATCATCGGGCGATTTATGATGCACGGGCAACGGGGTATGTTTATTTTGCAATGCTGAAAGCTGCACAAAAGAAGTTTAAGATTCATTTTCAAGATGAGTTTAATCAGCATATTGGTCAAAGTGCAGCTTATAAACATGAGCATCCCTATCATGCAACTCTTTTGGCAGCCAATCAGGCTGGTTTGAAAAACTTATTTAAGTTAGTTTCTGCTTCAATGATTAAATATTTTTATCGAGTTCCGCGAGTTCCGCGTTCATTATTGACCAAATATCGCCAAGGATTATTGGTGGGATCAGCTTGTGCTAGTGGTGAAGTTTTTACGGCAATGATGCAAAAAGGATACGATGAAGCCAAAAAAAAAGCTCGGTTTTACGACTATCTTGAAGTTCAACCTAAATCTATGTATCAACCGCTACTTGATCAAGAATTGGTAAAAAATGAAGCAGATTTGGAAGAAATTATTCATAATTTGATTCAACTGGGCCAAGATTTGCGGATCCCAGTGGCGGCAACTGGTGATGTGCATTATTTAAATCCAGAAGATGCAATTTATCGTAAAATTTTGATCAATTCTGAAGGTGGTGCTAATCCTTTAAACCGGCTGCCAGAATTGCCTGATGCCCATTTTCGGACAACTAATGAAATGTTGCAGGATTTTGCTTTCTTGGGAGAAACTGAAGCTAAAAAAGTGGTTGTTACTGGGCCTGCTGAAATTTCAGCTAAAA
>NZ_AHYZ01000043.1 GCF_000255495.1 Liquorilactobacillus vini DSM 20605 | reverse complement strand
AAAATACCCATCAAACGCGTGAAGCATGTGTTTGATGGGTATTTTGCATATCTTTGTGAATAAATCGGGTATGATAAATCAAAAACATTTCCAGGTGACAATGGTTTTACTAAGGTAATGTTGGATGGTGGTGATCGAAGGTTTGTTTTCAGTAATCATGGGGGAGTTTCAAAAACCTATGGAATTTTTGCACAGCCAGATAATTTTATTAATCGAGATTTAGTTCATTTTAATGTGAACGGCAACTGTGATAATTTGATTGATTATGTAAATCGTGAGAAGACTAAAATTGTTTATGATTTCTCTGATTTTGAAGTTGGCAAAGAAAGATTAGCTAAATTAATCTCTAGTATTGATTTAGCATGCTTTTCAATGCCAGCTGCTAGCAAAGAGTCAATAACAAAATTTTGTGGTATGTTGAAAGCAATTAATCCTCGAATCAACGTTTTATGCACCTCAGGAAGCAAAGGAGCTCACTTCTTTGAAGCAAAAGCTGGTCGATTAACAGCTGTAAAAGCAAAAAAAATACAGGTTAAAGATACAATGGGCGCAGGTGATGCATTTATTACTTATTTTTCATTAAATTTTTTTAATAAGGAAAGAGTCGATTCAGTTATCAACATTTTGAATGGTGCAACTGAATTTGCAGCTTCCCAATGTTTGGTGGACGGATCATTCGGATATGGATTTGAAGTAAAATAGGTATCGAAATTGCTTTTTAAGAATTTGATTATAGTTTAAATTGAAAATTGTTTGGGAGGAATATTATAATGAAAGATTTTGAGAAAATTGACAGCGCCGTTAGTCAATTAAAAGGTATTAAAAAAGTTTATTTTATTGGATGCGGTGCTTCAATGTCTGATTTGTATCCTGCATACTACTTGATAAAGGAAAAGGAAAAAGTATTACATCAAAAATTTATACGGCTAATGAGCTTATTTATAGTAAGCCAGATGATTTTGGAACAGAAGTTTTAGCTGTTATTGCTTCTTTAGGTGGTAATACCAAAGAATCAGTTAATGCCATTAAATATGCAAAAGAGAATGAAGCAACGGTTATTGCAATAACCGGAACAGCTAATTCGCCATTGACAATTAGTGCTGACTTTTCTTTTATTCATGGATTCCAAGAAAGTTATGCTGCCAAAACCTTCAAAATGCAAATTGCGTTATATATTTCTGCAAGTATCTTAAACAAATTTGATGATTATGAAGACTTTGAGTTATTTAAAAATGGTTTAACCAAGATTGATGATTTAATTGAGAAAAGTGTGAAATTGAATACTCCAAAAGCAGAACTTTTTGCTAAGAAGATGAAAGACTCATCTATTATATACGTACTTTCAAGTGGTGCTTCTTTAGGTGTAGCTTATTCAACGGCCAGTTTTCTCTTTATGGAAATGCAGTGGCTGCCGGCAGTTACCATTCATACTGGTGAATATTTTCATGGGCCCTTTGAATTAACTGAAAAAAAAGTTCCATACTTGCTTTTTATGAATGAAGGGTCAACTAGACACTTAGATGCACGAGCACTTGAGTTTATGCAACGGTTTGATGCAGAAACTTTTGTGATTGATGCCAAAGACTTTGGGTTGGGTAATGTTATTTCTAGCAAAGTTGTAGACTTTTTTAATCCATTAATTTTAACTGGCGTAATGCGTCCCTTTGAGGAAAACCTAGCAAGAGAGAGGAATCATCCTCTTACTAGCCGTCGTTATATGTGGAAATTAGAAAATTATTAGTGAGATAATGTATATTAAACTAGAGTAATTGTAAATTTATCTTGAATTATTCATAGTTCATTAAAAGCCCGTCAGTTTTCGTATTTTTTCGAAAACTGACGGGTATGTCTTTATCTTTTGCTGAAATACGGATTGG
>NZ_AHYZ01000044.1 GCF_000255495.1 Liquorilactobacillus vini DSM 20605 | reverse complement strand
GGGTCATTAATAAGTCTTACAAAATTTATTTATTAAAAATAAGCAACTTCATTGTCGACCTAAAATCTTCATCTTGTCAAGGCAAAATCAAAAATGCTTGTAACTTTTTTTCTTCCAATTGAGTTTTAAAACAATTTGTGGCAGACCGTACCAATAAGCTAAACCGAGATAAAGCAGAAGTGCTGGAACTCCAAAAATTATTGAGAAGATTAAGCAGTCCAAACGTCCTACTCCAAGCGGCAACCATTTGAGTGCTGCCAATAAAAGAGTGACTGCCAAAGCAAATAGCAGATTTACTTTGGTCAAAAGACCCAAGTCGGCAAATTGGCTGAACCTTTGTATCTGGCTGTAATTCATTAAATATTGCAAACAATAGCCCATTGTCACTGCAAACGCAAGCGCCGTCGCCAGCAAGGCCCCATAATCATGGAAGAAGTAAACTAATGGATACTGCAAAATCAGCTTTAAAATCAACGTAATTGTTAATAAAATAACCGCCAGCCGATGTTTGCCTAAGGACTGGACCATTGTAAAGACATCGGTAAAGACCGCTTGAATAAAGGTCATCAAAATCGACCAGAATAATAACCAGCCACCGTGAGCATTATAGCCGAAAAAAATCGTATTGATCTGACCAGCTAAAAGTGCCAGGATAATTGTTATTGGTGCTAAGAGACCAAACAGCATTCGAAAATTATCTTGAATCACGGCGGCAGCCTTTTGATGATCTGTTTGGGCACTGGCTAAAAGCGGCAGTGTCGTTCCAGACATGGCAATCGCTAGTGAAATAATGACAGTGGTAATTTTAGTTGGATTAGCGGAAAACAAAGTAAACAAATTTTGAATCTTGGTTAAATCAAAACTGGTGCTGTGCTGCATAATTGATTTAAAAGTAAACTGATCAATCAACTGTCCTAACGTAATACCTGAGCCAACATAGACAAATGGCAAAGCTTCTTGAATAATTTGCCAAAAAAGCTGTTTGATTTTTAAATTGCCAGCCGGCCGACTTACTTGTAACTGCTGTTGGTAAAATGATCTTTTTTGCTGATAATAACGCCACAAATAAATTAAACTCACAACAGCCCCAACAAAAGCCGCAAAAGTACTCCAAGCAACAGCCACGGCCAGTGACAAGTGTAATAAATTAAATGACAAGTAAGTCATTAGCATAATAAAAACAATTCGTGCCAATTGTTCAAATAATTGTGAGATTCCAAACGGTTTTAAATCTTGGTTGCCTTGAAACCAGCCTCGAATTACACTCATCACTGGTAAAATTACTAGTGCAGGAACCAAAGCACGAATTGTTAAACTAGCTGCTTGCGTATCGGAAACTGGTGAATGAGCAGCAATCAAAGGTGCAAAAAAATAAAACAAGCCTCCGCAGATTAAACCCGAAATAGTCATAAAAACTAGCGCAGCCTTAAAAAGATGGCGACTATCATAAAAGCGGTTTTCTGAATTATAAATCGCAATCTTGCGTGAAATAGCTGTCGGGAAACCCGAAGTCCCAAGCGCTAAAAATAACGCATAAGCATTGTAAGCCGAATTAAATAACGCCTGAGCAGCATACTGATTTGATTGACTGCCAAACATTAGCAGCCAAGGAATTAAATAGAGTACGCCCAACACCCGTGAAAAAATACTGCCGAACGACATCCAAAAAGTCCCTGCCAGCATTTTATTTTTCAAAATTAATTTCACCTACTTCATTTGCTAATAGATTCAACTTACCATAATAATGGCCAAGCAAATCATAATATTTGGTAAAAATCATCTTTGCCAGCTGCTAAACAGCTTTTTCCGCAACAAAAAAATCCCTGTCAGCAAATAAAGCAATAAGATTACTAAACTCCCCCTCAATGATTGAGCGGTTGGCGTTTTGGTAACAATTCCATTAAGCAAAATCCCAGTAAAATCTAAAATAAAGTGGTAAAAAAATTGGCCAACCTAATTTGCCAGTTCGCAAGTATAAAGCAGCCAACATGATGCCTAAAACAAAAGCATTCGCCATTTGAAGCAAAGTTGCCGACCAAGATTGAGCAGCCAGATTTACGAGATGGGTCAAGCCGAACAAAAAGCTGCTCAAGAAAACGGCCATTAAATAATTTCGGTAAGTATTTGCACTTTTAGCCAAAAAATTATTTAACAAGATGCCGCGAAAAAAGAATTCTTCAAAAAGTGCAGCAGCTAGAGCTAACCAAAGCGAGTCAATAAAATGCGCTGCGGTATAAGTTTGTTGAGAAATGATTGCAATGATAAAGAAAAACGCTAAAATTAACGGCAAACTATTGATTTGGCAGATTTGACGAAATTTAAGCTGCAAGTTAAAGTTGATTTTAAATTTTAAAAGGTAATGATTGAGACCCCACAGCAAGAGCAACAGGAGTGGATCTGTGACTAAAACGCGATTTGCTCCCGTAAAATGTCCTAATAAATAAAAAAAGTGTAGTAAAACAAAAACGGCCATTAATCCCAGCCAAATTGCAACAGTCGTCAAAAACGGATTTTTTCGCAAATCTTTTACCTCATTTCGATTTCTAGTTACTTAATCAAAAAATAACCGATGATTCCTAAAAATGCTAGGCTGATCAAATTAATTTTAGTAAAAATCAATAAATAATTATCTGATTTTTTTTTGAAATTTAACAAATATTGCTTATAGGCTAGCAAATTAGCCAACGAAGCAATCAGCGTTCCTAAGCCACCTAGGTTAACTCCCAAAAATAAAGCCTGAACAGCGTGGCTAAATGGTGCTAGCAGGATTGCAGCTGGTACATTGCTGATCAGTTGACTAATACCTAGGCTAGTCAAGTAAACTGCCACTGATGAATTTAACAGTGCGTCTAAAGACCGCCTAACTAATTCGGCGCGGCTAAGATCACCGACAGCAATGAAAAAGCAAATAAATGTCAATAAGAGTCCGTAATCAATCTTGGCTAACAAGCGATAATCAATAACTATGAGCAAGATCAAAGCCAAAAGCAGCATTACCCAGCTTGACAGCAAACCTAAAATTCCTAATAAAATTGGCACAGTCAGAATAACTGTTAGCCATAGTTTTACCCCTGGTAGCTTGGATTTAAATATTTGCGGTGCTGACACTGACGTTTTCGCAAATTTGCATGACCAACTTCCAAGTAACAATAAACTGAAAAGCGTAATTGGTCCAGCTAATTTAACAAAATCAAGCAAAGTCAACTGATAATATTTTAGTAAAAACAAGTTCTGCGGATTACCAATCGGTGTGACGAGGCTGCCTAAATTAGCTGCCAAATTGATCAAAACAACTGGTAAAACTGGTTTAATTTCTAGTTGTTTAGCAATAATCGCAAACAACGGCACGATCGTTAAAATGCTGACATCGTTTGTCAAAAACATTGAACCAATAAACGTCAGTACCAATAACAATTGCATCAGCGTGCGCTGGTTACTTGCACGCGAAATTAAATAAGCCGCACCATTTGATAACAAGTTCAGCTTTTCAAAAACTTGGATGACAGCCATTAAAGCAGCCAATGAAAAAATAGTTTGCCAGTCAAGATCACTGGCTTGCGGCCGACTGATTATTAAACTTAAGCTTGCAATAGCTGCCGCTGTCCATAAAATTTTGTCTTGAACGATTTTTTTAACTATTTCCATAAAACCTTTACCAAAGATCTTTTTCAATTAACTGCTCGGCCAGCTGCGGATAGTCATGGGCTTGATTTTCTTTGTGAACATTTGCTGAGGTAAAAGTAAAGGTCCCCGTCGCTAACAAAAAAGTATACAATCGTTGAAATGGCAGCTGGCGTTTTTCGGCCAGTGAGGTTTCAGCAGCTGGATCATAGTCAAGATTTTTAAAATTACAATCTTTTAATTGCTTGTTTTCAAAAGTTAGAATTGCATAAGCAGCTTGTGCCGCCGCCAGGTTGGCTTGCGATGAAACTGACTGGCCAACGCTGCCTGGATTAATTATGTAACGGCCATCAGTGGTTTGCCGCAATAACTTTTGATGCGTATGACCATATAGAGCAATTTGGGCCGTTGAATTAGCCAATAAAGCATCAAAGTTTGCTTGCGGAGCAGTTGGAACGGTTAAATGACCACGACAGCTTTGGGGCGTTGCATGAAACACTTGAAGCTTCACACCACCAATTTTTATGGTTTGACAAAGTGGCCGCTCAGCTAGCCAGCGAAAAGTTTGGCTGCCAAGTTGTTGTCGATCAAAAGCGGAAGTTACCACAGCCATGATCGCTTTATCATTGTTTTGAAAATTAATAAATGAATGATTTAATAGGCTTTGATAAACTTGCTCATGGTTACCAATCACCCAAGCAAGTGGCTTGACTGCTTGCAGTGCGGCAACGCATTCGCGTGGGGCCGGACCGCGATTGGTAATATCACCTAAAACTAAATATTCATCAACTTGCTGTTTTTTGGCATCTGCTAAAACTGCCTGTAAAGCAGTATAGTTTCCATGAACGTCAGCAATCACTGCAACTTTTACCAAAGCAATCCCTCTTTTCAATTATTTACTGCGATAATGATTATTATAAGCCAAAATCCCAGTTACTACCAAAGCAATTCCTCCACCACAAATTAGCGCCAATCCGAGCGGTTGAAAATTAAACAGCCAAGCCCATAAAAAGCTATAAATTACTAATTGTCCGCTTAATAAGCTTAACAGTTTTTGGGAGGAAAGTTTTGGCCGATCAGCAATTGCAGCAGTCACATTTTGATCCAAAATTTCGAAGACAATCATTGTCAAAATAAAAACTACCCAAAGTGGATTACTCCATGTTAAGACCGATTTAAAGACTTGTCGACTTTGCCAAGCTTGAATTGCCAAATAAAGCAAGATCAGACCATTTTCAAAGATAAAAGCCAGTTTAATATTTCTTAGCTGTTTGATTTTTAAACGTTCATCATTAACTTTTTTCAACTTTTCGTGCCTCCGATTGATCGATCCAAAAAACTTGATCGAGAGTTTTATCCAGTTGGTAACAGATTTGTAAGCAGAGATGCAAAGTCGGATTATATTGACCCTTTTCAATTAGCCCAATCGTTTGGCGCGTCACGCCAACTAATTCGGCTAATTTTTTCTGAGAAAGATTTTTTTCAATTCGAAAAAGTTTGACCCGATTTAACATTCAAATCCTCCACCTAGAATTAGCTCAGTGCAATATATATATTCCATAAGTAAAATATACATTGCATATTTTGAAAAGTCAATTATTTTAAAATGCTCCACCACCAGAGCCACCGCCAAAACCGCCGGAGTTACCTCCACTAAAGCCACCAGAGCTACCATTTGAACTAACCATGCTACCAGTAGAGAAACTATTAGAAAAAGTTGTCCCAAAATCAAAATCTGGATTATTAATGAAAAGTGGATAATAAAGAAAAACATCATTGGTCAAAGTCTGTTCATCAAAAGAGGCGGCCAAGACTTGAGCAACTTGCGGGGCAATCCCAAAAGCAACCGCATAGGACATGACATTTTCCCATAGGACCAATTCACCAACTTGTTTTAAATCAAATCGGCCAATATCCTTTAGCATTTTCTTGAAGCCGCGCAGTTGTTCAACCAGCTGCGTTCCACTGACAGTATAGGGACAGTGTGTCTGCCGAAACCATCTATGAATCAATAACTGCAACAAGCTAAGGGTACCTCCGATCAACCAGCCGATTGGGTTGCCAATCACAGCACTGCCGACCAAGGTGACCCCAATTATCAAAAGCGTTAGCAACAAATGATATTTTAAAGCCTGTTTAATTTGGGCATCAAGATAATGTTGCTGTTGAGCCTGCTGCTGTACTTGTTTTTACCATTTGATAAAGGCCCGATTAAGCTTTTTGCTTTTTTGATTTGAATTCCAACCTTTTTTAATCCGCTAAAAGTAAATGATTTGCCATTGCCGGCAACAGCAAACAGTGCCTGCCAAATTGGAACATTTAAAATTGCTGGATCCAGCAAGTCAACTTGCAAATCCGTTTGGCTGTGACCAAAACGCTTCTTTTGTTTCTTAGTTAGCAAGTGAATTTGTTTTTTGGCAGCCAATTCGAGTAAAGCTGCTCCCAATGCTTTAGTATCTGGACGAGCATTAGTTAAGATTGCTTGCACAACGGCAGCAGGCTGACTGGGCAATGCAAATGAATGCGGCAAGCTTTGACCGTGTCTTGGCCATTTGACTTTGACCGGTTGATCAGCCACAAAGAAAAGCAAACTAACTGCAAATAAAACCGCGACAATTCCCCAAATCAAAGATAAACGCAATTGTTTCGCACGGCGAGCTTGCTTTCGCTGCAAATTAGCTTCTTGCGCCCACTTAGCTTCTTGTTGCTGAACCTGTTGCTTACGTTTTTGCTTTTTAACAAGCGGGTTGTCAGCCGTTACCTTGGAAGGAAACAATAAGCGGCTTTCAATAAAACTATTAGCAGGATTTTGAGCCGTCGTGATTACAACTTTTCCTTGCCGGCGGTCAACTTGAGTCGAACCATTCGTCTGGTTATGCGTCCAAGCCTGCAATTGACGGACATTTTTTTGTGGCAAAACAATTACGATCCGGACGTGGTGCAAAGCAACATCCCACTTACTGCCAATAATTTTCCAGTTCATCTCTGCTGTATCGCGCCAGTTAGTGACCACGTGATTTATACGGTAGCGATAAATAAAAGTAGCCGGTCCAGAATCGACGGCATGAAAAACTTTTAAGCGCACTAGCTTGCTACGCATCGTCGTTTGATATGTATCGTTGGCACCAGAACTTTTTGCAGCTAATTGGGTTGTCTGACCATTTTGCTTAACCGCAACTGAAATGTCATTAAGTTTTTGCTGGTCGTTAAGTGCTTGATGATAGTAAACACCGTGAGCTTCATCAAGAAAATCATATTTGATTTTTTGCGTTAGAATTGCAGACCCATCACTTTGTAAAGCAACCTTGACTTGATAACGATCAATGTTATAAGCCGGATCAGCTAAAACCGGTGAAGAAAATAAAAAAATCACGCCTAAACAAAAGCCAATTCCCAGTTGCAGCAGGTTTCTTTTCATTCAAATTTCCCCCAAGTACATATTTGGTTCTCTATCATCCAAGTTACCATATTTCGTACTACAACGAAGTTTTTTTATTAATTTAAAGTTGAACTTGTGTTATCATAAGCATGAAAGGAGATCAAATAATGCAAGCAGATGTTTATCAATTATTAAATTCACAAATCAATAAAGAGTTCCAGTCAGCTTATATTTATTTGGATTTTTTATAATTTCTTTGAAGAGCGGTCATTACATGGCTTTTCAAGTTGGTATAAAGATCAAGCAAATGAAGAAATTGGCCATGGTTGGAAATTCATCAATTTTTTGCATGACCTAGCCCGGCCGGTTACTTTGACCCCGATTGAACATACTTCGCAAAAATACGCTTCGGCTAAGGAAGTTATGGAAAAAGGTCTTGGACACGAACAATATATCAGTCAATGCATTCGAAAAATCTATCAGCTGGCAGAAAAAGAACACGATTATGAAACCCAGTCATTTTTGAAGTACTTCATCGATGAACAAGTTGAAGAAGAAGTCAATGCCCGGGAGCTATTGGCTAAATATAAATTAGTCAATGAAAAGGGAATTTTATCCTTGGATAGTTTGATGGCTCAAAGTACTGCCCATGAGGCTTGATTTCTTAACTATAAATAACAAAATGAGAAGATTGGAGAATAAACCTCTGCGACCTTCTCATTTTGTTAGTCTTTCAATCCATCTTTTACCATACAGGAAAACTTTGCGCTCAACTTTCAGCTGACGATAACGTCGAGGATATTTCCGATAAAATTGCTGATGAAAGTTTTCAGCCGGATAAAAATCACCTGCTGGTAAGATCGGAACCACGATTGGTTTTCGGTAATCACGGCTGATGGCACGTTTACTTTGTTCGGCTAATAACTTTTGCTGGGGACTAAGATAAAAAATCTGTGCCCGGTAATTTTGCCCGCGATCGTTGATTTGTCCCTGAGCATCAGTTGGATCGATCAATTGCCAGTAGCAATTCAACAAAGAGCGATAACTTAAATTACGCTGATCAAAAATAATTTCCACTGCTTCAACATGTCCACTAGTTTGACTGCTGACCTGCTCATAAGTTGGGTTAGCAGTCTGACCGCCTGTATAACCAGCAATTACCGCAACAACTCCCGGTTTTAATTCAAATGGTTCGACCATGCACCAAAAACAGCCACCTGCAAAAATTGCCCGTTGTTGCTCAGGCTGATCCAGTTGATAATGGCGCTGAATAAGTTTCCTTGCTGAATTAACTGATTGACCAGTCAATTCAGCATAAAAATCGGTCATGTCTGGAGTCAAGTTATTTCTAATCGCTAATGGTCGTAAATTCAACTCTAAATTTTCCCAAACTTGTTGTGAATTATTTTTCAATTGATTTTTAGCAATCAATAATTGTTCGCGTTCCCACTTGCGCGTTGCTGGATTTAAAATCAGATTGTAGAGATGACGCTCAAGTTTAATTACTGTCGTTTGATTCCGCAAGCCAATCACCGCGCTTCGTTATGTTTTTTGTGACTAATTCTAATCAATAAACCAACCAGCATTATTAAATCAAAAATTAGCTGCAGATCAGCTGACCAACCAACACCAAACGTAAAAAAACTAAATTCCACTAACCAGCAAGTAACAATAAACCAACTAATGAACCAATTTAAACAAAGTTTTCCCACTGCTGTATTTAAAACAGCCCAGCGATTTTGACCAAAGAATTTTAGATTAACAAAAATCATTCCCGTAAAATTTAAAATTAACAGAAGTCCTAATGCATTTGCTAATGAGGTACCGGTAGTAAACCACCCATCTGGTTGACCATTCAAGCCAAAGTGTTGTGGCAACGGCGTTAATAATTGCTGTTTAAAAAGTAGTACCAATAAAGTCTGTAAAAGCCAATTTAAGAAGACTAATCCCAAAATAACTTTTCTGTTTTTTTTCATGCTGCCTCACCTGCTTTAATATCTTTAGCATATCATATTCCACCGAATAAGTAATTCATTTTAGATTAAAGCGCTGGAAAACTGATTTTCCCAGCGCTCGAAAGAATTTAAGCTTTTTGGCGATCAACAGCTCAGCAACTTTTGCAAGTTCAATTTACGATCAATCAAAGAAAACACTACTAACCCAACAACTTGTGCAATTAGTTGGCCAACTACTAAATATACATAAGTAATGACAAAAGGAACCTTCGAAATTGTTACTAATTCAATTGCAACAAAAATCATTGCCAAAGAAACGCTTATGCCAATAACAACTGATTTAACTAAGCGGCGATTAATGCGCTGATTTATCAAAATGGCAACTGCTAAACCACCTCCAGTAACCCCGACTCCAACCAAAATATCTAATAAACCAAATGGACTAAAAAGTAAATTAGCAATTACAACTCCTAGAACCATTCCCCAATATAAGTGCTTATTATAGGCTACCAATTGGTACAAAACAGTTGAAATTCGAACTTGGATCACCCCAAAAGAAAAGCTGGAGAACAAGGCAGTAATGACTACATAACAGGCAGCAATTAAGCCGTTCAATACTACAAGTTTCAATTTTTTATGATTCATTTTTTCCACCCCAAAAATTTAATGTTCCCAATCAATTTTAATTTCATACTTGATGGGATCTTTTAAGCCGTTGATTTTAAAAGCTTTGATTCGATCACGACAAGTTGCACATTTTCCACATGAAAACTGTTGGCCTTCATAACACGAACGAGTTAGCTCAAAAGGTACTTTTAGTTGTTGACCAAATTGAACAACTCCTGCCTTATTACGTGTAATTAATGGCGCTGCTAAGTGAACTTGGTTGTCAGTCCCTAACACAATAGCCTGGTTCATCGCATGGTAGAAACTTGGCGAACAATCCGGATAAGCATTGCCAGCGGCATCATCAACATGAGCTCCATAGACGATTCTTGAACATCGCCGACTATACGCGAGGGCCGCTGCTTGAGAAATCATTAAGCCATTTCTAAAAGGAACATAGGTATCAACGATTCCCGAACCATTCTTTTGCATGATTGCCTGATAACTAAGTTGCGCGATCTGACCGTTTCCTTGTAGCAAGGTTGATGAAGACCCAGAAAAAATTTGTGGATCAATCTTAGCAATTAAATGTTCAACTTTATAAAACTGGGCAACTTGTTGCGCAGTTTGCAGCTCCAATTGGTGTTTTTGACCATAGGCAAATGACAGCGCAATCACATTTTCCTTACCTTGAGCTTTAACTGCTTGAGCTAAGCAAACGGCCGAATCTAAACCACCCGAAAGCAAGATTACTTGTTTCATCATTTCACCTACCTGACTGCATTTTTATATGTCGGCAATTGATTTAGGAATTGTAATTTTCTATGAAACGCTAACTGTTTCAGTTCATCCGTTTCATATTTAGGGTTAACCCGATTGACAAAGGGATAAATTGAAATTCCGCCACGAGGAGTAAATAAGCCAAAAACTTCAATATATTTGGGATCCATTAAGCGGTTTAGATCATTGAGGATGATATTCATGCAATCCTCATGAAAATCACCATGATTGCGAAAACCGAAAAGGTAAAGTTTCAAGCTTTTGCTTTCAACCATTTTTTGCGTTGGAATATATGAAAGATAGACCTTGGCAAAATCAGGCTGGCCTGTTTTTGGACAAAGACTAGTAAATTCATAAGCGTCAAAAGATACCAAATAATCATGATCAGGATGTTTATTAACGAAGGTTTCTAAAACTGAAGGGTCATAATCTTGGGGATACTTGGTCTGCTTGTTGCCAAGTTGGGAAACATTCCCAAATTCTTGGGGTGTACGTGAGGTAAAACTATTAAATTTTTGCATTAAAAAAGCTCCTTTTGTTTTTTTGTGGAGGTTTAGGGAAAACATACTCCGTTTAATTAATCAGCGTTTTCAGTCTACAATAAAACCAGATGAAAAACAAATTTCCCTGCAAAAGTTATTTTTAGTCTTGTAATTACTACTTTTTAATGAAATAATAATTAATAGTGCAGCAAAATAAATGATGCCCGTGAGCATCAATTTTGGAGGTTTTTTAAATATGGAACAAATCAAATCAACTAACCAGAAGTCATTCAGCAACTCGCAAAAATGGGTTATTGCTTCAACGGCTGCTGGTTTTTCTTTAGAAAACATGGATATCATGTTTTTGTCATTTTCATTGACTTCAATAATTGCTTCTTTACATTTATCAGGAATGGCTGCTGGTTGGATCGGCTCAATTACTAATATCGGAATGCTGGTTGGCGGTGCGGCTTTCGGATTGTTAGGTGATCGCATTGGTCGAGTCAAAACATTTTCCTACACTATTTTTATTTTTGCGTTTGCTACTGGCTTAATGTATTTTGCCCACAGCTTACCAATGATCTACACGATGCGTTTCTTGGCTGGCATTGGTGCAGGCGGAGAATATGGAGTTGGCATGGCTTTGATTGCTGAAAATTTTCAGCAGGATCACGTTGGGAGAATGACTTCAGTTGCAGCTATTGGTGGGCAAGTTGGTGCAATCATTGCTGCGTTACTGGCGGCTGCTATTATTCCAAAGTTTGGCTGGAATACTTTATTTTTATTGGGAATTATTCCGGTCTTACTGACTTATTTTATTCGGCGTCATTTGACTGAAAGCCAGGAATTCTTGCAAGCAAAACAAATTGCTCAGCAACAAAATCAAACAGCGACTTTTGGGCAATTATTTAAAACCCGGCAACTATTTGGCCAGACTTTAGGACTAATGATAATGACCATCGTCCAAATTGCTGGATATTTTGGCTTAATGAATTGGTTGCCGTCTATCGTTCAACAACAGCAAGGTTTAAGTATCGCCAGTTCATCATTGTGGATGATTGCTACGATCATTGGGATGAGCATCGGGATGCTGGTATTTGGATACCTAATGGATGCAGCTGGTCCACGGCTTTCATTTGCAGTCTTTTTGCTTGGCTCAGCTAGTTCGATGTTTGTAATCTTAGCAGCCCACAACTCGCTGACTTTGATCCTAGCGGGCTGCTTGATTGGCTTTTTTTCCAACGGAATGTTTGGGGGCTATGGTGCAGTGATCAGTCAACTTTACCCTGCACAAATCAGGTCAACAGCTAACAATCTGATTATGAATGTTGGTCGAGCAATTGGTGGCTTTTCGTCTGTTGCAATTGGCTTTTTAATGGATCGCTTCAATTTGACAGTTACCATGGGATCATTATCAGCCTTATACATTCTGAGTTTGCTTGTCATGATCAATTTGCCAGGTCTTAAACAGCTCAGTAAATAGTTCTTAACAAAATAAAAATGGATCATTAAATTTCAGCGCAAAACTGAATTTAATGGTCCATTTTTAAGTTACTAGTGCTTAATTCTTTTGTTTCATTGCTTCAAATTGCTGCATGATCTCTCGCAAGTCATCTTCTCTCACGATCGATTGATTGTCTGCAACGTGTTTAAAAATTGGAAAGATTTATTTCATGTCAGCCTTAGTCACTTGGTAACCGATTTCTGCCAATTTAACTGCAACTGCGTGTGAGCCTGACAATTTGCCTAACGGAATCGATGAATGGGCAACCCCGACACTTTGCGGCGTCAAAATTTCATAAGTTGCATGATTCTTCAAAAAGCCATCTTGATGAATTCCTGATTCGTGTGAAAAAACATTTGTCCCAGTGATTGGTTTATTATGTGGCAGTGGCATTTTAGCTTTTTGACTGACCAATTTAGCTAATTCATAAGTTTTTTTCAAATCAACGTGATTTTCCGCTTGATAAAAGTCATGCCGAACATACATTGCAGCAGCTACTTCTTCCAAGGCTGTATTACCAGCTCTTTCACCAATTCCATTAATTGTTCCTTCAATTCGAGTTGCACCGTGCCGGATTGACTCTAAAGCATTGGCCGTTGCCATCCCCAAATCATTGTGACAATGAACTGAAAACGTCACTCGATCAAATTCTGGAATGTTTTTCTTCAGATAATCGAACAAGGCTCCAAATTCATCTGGGTTAGTATAACCGGTGGTATCAGGAATATTAATTACCTCAGCACCCGCAGCAATTGCCGTTCGCACAGCTTTGACCAGAAAGTTCCATTCAGTCCGAGTTGCGTCTTCTGGAGAAAATTCAACATGGTCAAAATGCTGTCGGGCATAACTAACACACGCTTGAATCTTTTCAATAACCTGTTCTTGAGTCATATGCAGTTTTGACTCACGATGAATTGGACTTGTTGCAATAAAAACGTGAATTTGACCATGTGGAGCATCGGTCAAAGCCTTGATTACTGCATCAATATCTTTTTTAACACAGCGTGCCAGCCCAATCACATTGCAATTAGTTACTTCTTGGCCAATTCGCCGCACGGCATTAAAATCATTTTCTGAAGCAACTGGAAAACCAGCTTCAATTACATCAGCCCCCCAATCAGCGATTTTTTGCGCCAACATAATTTTATCTTCAATTGAAAAATTAACACCAATTGTCTGTTCACCATCACGCAAAGTTGTATCAAAAAATTGAATCATTTTACTCATATTAAATTCCCCCTATGGATTTAAAAATTGTTAAAATAAAAACGCCCCATTCAGGTAGAATGAGACGTTTTGTCTTTCGAGCCCCATTCTACTAACGCCAAATAGGACTCGACATATCTGTCAGAGTCCTCAGTCATAGTAGTAGGGCAAATTCAATTACTTGATTAAATTTCCACTGCTTTTTCATCTACGAAGACCCCCGTCTTAGTTGTTGCTCTTAATTTAATATTTTTTTAATTAAAAGTCAAGTATTTTCTTAATAAAAAAAGTTTTTTCTTAGGAATAACTTTCAATTTCTCAGATTATGACGACGTGTTTGATAAGTTTCCCAATCAATTTCACCATTCGCATACTTTTCATCAAGAATTTTTTTGGCTGAACTAGTCTTGCTAGTCAAAGCAAAAACTAAACTGCTGAAAATGACAACCAGTACTAATAAAGCAACGATTGGCAGCCAAAAATTGCCGCCCATAAAACCATAATTGGAACAAAAACGCCACATCATTCTCAAACTCACCTCCCGCAAATATTTCAAATTTATTATACAATTTATTTAACGGGATTACAATTGTCACCAAAAAGATTAAATAAGGTCAAAATGTTATAATTAACTAAAAATTGCCGCTAGGATTGTTATGCGATGTTTTAAAGACAAAGCTTTTTTTAATTGTAATTTATAAACATATAATACGAGGAGGTAACGTTCATGCACATTTTATGGAATAATCAGATCGTTGAACGTTCAACAGTCAAAATTGACATTGAAGATCGTGGGTATCAATTTGGAGATGGATTGTACGAGGCAATCAGACTTTACAACGGAAAGCTCTTCATGTATAACGAGCATTTTGACCGCCTGGAACGCTGTGCCAAAAAGATTCGGCTCGACCTGCCCTTCTCTCGTTTGGAATTATTGCGAAGATTAAGGAAATTAGTTGAAATTGAAAAGCTAAGCGAAGGAGATGTTTATCTTCAAGTCACTCGCGGCATCGCTCCACGAAATCATCTCTTTCCAGCCAAACCACAACCAGTTTTGACAGCAAACGTTACGCCATTTTCACGACCGGTCACACTGCAGCAGCAAGGCAAAACTGCTTGCTTAGTCAAGGACCAGCGCTGGTTGCACTGCGATATTAAATCTTTGAGTTTGCTGGGGAATTTATTATCACTTGATGAAGCAGTCCAACGCGGTTTTGACGATGCCCTTTTAGTTAGGGATGGTTATTTTACTGAAGCCTCCGCCTCTAATCTTTGGTTTGTGATCAACGGCTGCTTGTATACCCATCAAGATGGACCGCTAGTTTTACCGGGAATCACTAAACTGCAGCTGCTTCGAATCATTCATCAAGACCAGCTGCCAGTTAAAGAAATGGCCGTTCCTGTTAGTGCCCTTAATCAAATTGAGGAATGCTTTTTGACTAACTCAATTGAAGAAATCATTCCAGTCATTTCAATTGATGGAAAATTAGTTGGAAATGGACAACCGGGCAAATTAACTAAATTATTGCAACAAAAGTATCTTGAACAGATCTAGTTTTTAATAAAGAGGTTCTTAGAATCTTGAAGTGCGATCAAAAATGATGGTAGATAAAGAATGTCTAAAAACAAACATTGTAATACACTGATCGCTGTTTTATTGGTAATCCAATCAGTTTCTAATAAAAATCCGCCCAAGATGCCACCTAAAAGACAAATACCTAGTAATTTTGCCCAAAGGTTTTGATCCTTTTGCCAAGCCAGAATTAATAAACAAAGATTGATTGCTAACAAAGCTCCACTCCCGATCCCAGAACCCAAAGCATGAAGCAAACTATGCCAGTTAGCAAAATAATCAGAACCGTAATTGAAAAGAGCAGTCATCAGGCAATCGCCTATTCCGTAAATTGCAATCAAGCTACCAAATAACCAACCAGAAAATTTAAATTCATTTTTAAATCGTTCAAAAAAATATGGAGCTGAAAAAATAAATAAGCTACCATCAATTATTTCCCACCGTTTAAAAGCGATCTGCATTGGCATTCCATTTTGCCCTAACTGACTTAAAAGAACTGCATCATGGCTACCATTGTCACTAAAAAAATTCATAAAAAATGGCAGACTAATCTCACGCAAAAAAACAAACAACAAAATCAAACAGCCATATTTTTTTAAAATTCGCATGATCTCACGACCTTACTGGGCAGATTGAAGACTTTCAAGCTGCCTTGTTTAACTTTTTAAAACAATTTAATCAATCCAACACCTAAAAGCATTACGATGATTCCTAATAGCTGTACTGGAACAACTGGAATTTTTGGAGCTCGCAGCCAGCCAAATTGATCAACCAATAAACTGCCAGAAATCATACCAATTAAAACAGCCACAACGGTTAACCCGGTACCAATAACCGGTGCTAAATAAGCATTACCCAAAACAAACAAAGCTCCCAAAATTCCGCCTAGCCAAATCCACCATGGATAATTGCTTATGATTTGCTGATTTAAATGAACACGATGCTCTTTCACCCAGACAATCAGCCAAAGTGTCATTGTTCCAATTAAAAATGAAATTAAGGCAGCTTTCGGCGCCGAATGTAAAATAACCCCTAGATGACCATTAATGGCTGTTTGCATAGCACTTAGCATCCCCGTACCAATCCCTAACAGCTGCCAAGGCAATTTTTTAGTCGATTTTAAAGCTGGTGAATCAAGCTGATTTTTATGCTGATCCAGCCAGCTTTTAATGGCAACCGCCATGATTACTCCGATAGCAACTAAAAGTGCTCCAATTAATCGAATCAAAGTCAGTGGATGCTTAGTAGCTTCAAACCAGCCAAAATTGTCAATCAACATGCTCATAATCAGTTGCCCAACTACTGGCATGATCACCGTTTGGACGCTTCCTAAATAAGGAAATAAGATAATATTTCCAGTTAAATAAATAACTCCTAAAAACCCACCTAACCAGATCCACCATGGTTGTACTCTGATCAAATTTGCTGGAATCAATAAGTCTTGCCGTAAGATTAATAAAATCAAGGTTAAAAAAATTGTTCCAATTGAAAATGAAATCATTGAAGAAACCAATGAGGAGGAAACTGCTTTTCTCAACTGTGAATTAATTGCTGTTTGCAGTGGCGCCCCGATTCCAATCAATAATCCCATCGCTAATAAATACATCATTTCTCCACCCTTCATTTTGCAAAACCTATTTTAGCACTTAATTTCTCCAAAACTCAAAAGCTTTCATTAAGAAAATCAAACAGCAGTTAGAAAAATCGATTCACTTTTCCCAACTGCTGTTGATGAAACCAATATTTTAAGAACTTAGGATCAAAGCTTATGCTGTTAAATTGTTGGATTTTTATGACTCCAACGGCGATAGTCAAACATCCCGGCTTGCAAGCCACGCAGTAACACCTCTGCTGTGCTGATGTTAGTAGCAATTGGTATTTCATGAACATCAGCTAATCTAATCAAAGCATTGATATCTGGTTCATGCGGTTGCGCTTCCAATGGATCACGCAAAAAAATAATCAAATCCATTTGATCTTCTGAAACTAAAGCACCAATCTGCTGATCCCCACCGTAAGGTCCAGAATTAAAACAATGAATTGACAAACCAGTTGCTGCCATAACTTTTTTGCCAGTTGTCCCGGTAGCAAATAGTTCATTTTGAGCTAGAATTTGCTTATAAGCAGTTGCCAATAAAATCATGGTTTTTTTCTTGCGGTCATGAGCAATTAGAGCAATTTTCATTTTAAACCCTTCCCTTTCTGATCTTAACCTTAAATTAAAACTTTAAAATTAGATTTGTCAAGCAGGTTGTTATCAAAAGTTATCAATGAAAATTTTTAAAAATAACAAAGAAGAGTGATCGCTGGAATGTCAACATTTATGTTATAATTAAATTGTAATAAATGACTGTTCACATTGAAAGGAGTCTTGGTTATGTATAAGAATATTTTAATTGGAATTGATGGTTCAAAACAAGCCAAACAGGCATTTGAAGTTGGTTGCAATTTAGCTAAAGTCTTAAGTGCTAAAGTAAGTCTTTTGTGGGTTGTCAATCGTGATCGCAGTATGGATGTTTCATTTGGCGTTGGTGCCGAATTTTATCAAGATGTTGCTGATCAGGCCAAAGAAAAGATCAAGCCATACCAAGATGCAGCCAAAGAAAAAGGTGTTGAAGTCAAAGCTGAGGTTTTGATTGGCAATGTTAAAGAAGTATTATCAGATACCTATCCGAAAGAACATCAAATTGATTTGATTGTCATTGGACAAACTGGCATGAATAGTATTGAAAAAGTAGTTGTTGGATCGCATACGAGTTATGTAGTTAGAAATTCCGCTTGTGATGTTCTAGTTGTCAAATAAATTTTGATTTTTTATCAACAAAATCGGGGAAATAACACTCTAAACGTGCCATTTCCCCGATTTAATTACTTTTTACTGATTATCACTCAAATCAGTTCCATTAGTTGCGATAACTTTTTGATACCAGTAAAATGAATCCTTACGAATTCTTGTTAAAGTTCCTCTCCCTAGATCATCTTGATCAACGTAAATCAAACCATAGCGTTTTGACATTTCAGAAGTTGAAAAACTGATTAAATCAATGGGTCCCCACATAGTGTATCCTAGCAGCTTGACACCATCTTTGATTGCTTCTTTCATCTGAATAATATGCTGACGCAGATAGCTAATTCGATAGCTGTCATGAATTTGATCATTAACCAGTTTATCTTGGGCTCCTAATCCATTTTCAACTACAAATAACGGTTTTTGATAACGATCCCACAGCTCATTTAAAGTTATCCGCAAACCAATTGGATCAATTTGCCAACCCCAGGCGGATTCTTTCAAGTAAGGATTGCGACCACCAGTTGCCATATTGCCAACTGCAGTACCATCTTGGTCAGCTTTTGTTACAGTTGTCATGTAGTAGCTAAAGCTAATAAAGTCAACTGGATTATTTGCTAAAATTGCTTGATCATCAGTTCCCATTTTGATTATTAACTTATTTTCAGCAAAATAGCGATTCATAAAAGCTGGATATTCACCACGAACTTGAACATCAGAAAAAAATAAATTTTTTTGATCTGCTAACTGGGCGGCACGAACATCTTCCGGCTTTGGACTAGCAGGATAGGTTTGCATTCTAGCCAACATACAACCAATTTTATCTGTTGGATACAGCTCATGTAGTTGTTTAGTAGCCAAAGCGCTGGCCACAAGCTGATGATGCAAAGACTGATACCGCAATTGCAGTTGTTGTTGTTTTGATAAGCCCTGATCAATTGCTCCGGTGGCATGGAAGCCCCACGTTCCGGTATTAATTTCATTAAAAGTCAGCCAATATTTAACTCTTTGTCCAAAATGTTCAAAAACAATCTGGGTATAATGATTAAACGCCGCAATTGTACGACGATCTGACCAGCCATTATATTTGAGAGTCAAATCTAATGGCATTTCATAATGCGATAAAGTGATTAATGGCTGAATTTGATATTTTTCTAATTCAGTCAGTACACGATCATAAAAGTCCAAACCTGCTTGATTAGGTTGTTTATCATCCCCATGGGGTAAAATCCTCGCCCAAGCGATCGAAAAACGATAAACTTTAAAACCCATTTCGGCAAACAACTTAATATCTTCAGCATAGTGATGGTAAAAATCTACACCGCGTCTTTTAGGATAAAGCATCGTTGTATGATCATTAATGGCCTGGTGCAGAGTTACTTGATCGACCGCATCCATTGACATTTTTTTTCGATTGGTTGCCTTTTTGACGACCTCAGCAGTTGTTAATCCTTTGCCGTCCAAGTTCCAAGCCCCTTCAACTTGATTAGCAGCAGTTGCTCCACCCCAAAGAAATCCTGTTGGGAAATTTTGCGGATAATTTTCTTGATACATCAAAACTCCTCCTCGTATTATGTGTTTATGAGTTACAAAGCTTCTCTTTAATGGTCATGCTTTGTGTCTAATTGCAACAGCCAATTATTCTTTGCAACAGTTTCCTGAGTTGCAGTAATTTGATATTGCTTACTATTGGTGATTACCAACATAATAGTTGGATCATAACCGGCCTGTTTAATTTTTTCTAAATCAAATTTAATTAATTCCTGATTTACGGTTACATGTTGTTCTTTTTTTACTAATGTTTTAAAATATTTACCATTTAATTTCACTGTATCAATTCCAATGTGTAACAGAACTTCGATTCCTGAATCAGAAATCAGACCAATCGCATGACCAGTTGGATAAACCGCACTGACTGTTCCAGCTACTGGAGATTTCAAAGTTCCATCGGTTGGAACGATCGCAATTCCTTTACCCATTGCCTCAGAAGCAAAAACTTGATCATGAACACTAGTTAAAGGGATGATTGTCCCGGTGACCGGTGCCGTAACAAGTTCACCAGTTTGCGATAAATTTTGATCGCTAACGGTTGCTTGACTACTTGACTTTTCAAAACCAAAGAAATATGTCAAAATTGCAGCCAGTACAAAAGCAACGCTGATTCCGATAATGACACCGATAAACCCCTTTCCTAAATAGGTTGGTAAAGCTAATAAGCTCGGTAAAGTGAACGAACTGGCTTTAGCCTTGAAAGCACCGATAATTGCACCACCTAAACCACCAGCGATTACGGCACAAACAAAGGGCCGCTTCATTTTCAAGGTAATCCCATAAATAATTGGTTCAGTAATTCCAAAAATACCGGTAACAACGCCTGAACCAGCCAGCGTTTTTTGCTTTTCATCTTTAGTTTTAAGGAAAACACCCAAAGCCGCTCCGGCTTGCGATAAAACTGCAGCTGCTAAAATTGGCAGTAAGGGATCATAACCCATTTTAGCAATATTGTTCATCATCACCGGTACAAAAGTCCAATGAACACCAAAAATAACAAATACTTGCCAAAATGCTCCCATAATTATACCAGCGATGATTGGTGCAAAATTATAGACCCCGCTGACAGCATTGGCTAACAAATTACTAATTCCCGAGCCAATTGGTCCAACAACGATCAAGGTTAACGGAACCATAATAATCAAAGAAAACAAAGGAGTAAAAATATTACGAATGGCATCAGGAAAAATTCTATCTAAGATCGGTTGCAAATATGATAAAACCCAAACAGCTAATAGAATGGGAATTACCGACGATGTATAGGTTGTTGGAACAACTGGTACTCCTAAGAAATGTAAAGTCTGCGATTTAGTAGCAACTGTAACCAAGGTTGGATAAACTAAGGCCGCTGCTAAAGCAACTGCAACAAATTGATTAACTCTTAGACGTTTAGCCGCCGTAAAAGCTAAGAAAATTGGCAAGAAATTAAATAGTGCATCGCCAGCTGCATACCAGATTTCATAAGTGCCGCTCGTCGTTTTTAACCAACCTAAAGCAACTAACAAGGCCAATAAACCTTTCAAGATACCTGCTCCAGCCATTGCTCCAAGAAATGGTGTAAAAGTTCCCGAAATAAAGGCAATGAAACGATTTACCAGTGAATCCTTCTTTTCATTTGTTGAAGCTGCTTGATTTTCTTTATTTTCCAAACCAGCTTGATCAGCTAATGAATCAAAAACTTTACCGACTGAATTTCCAATTACAATTTGATACTGACCGGCAGATTTAACTACCGTAATAACTCCTGGAATGTTTTCAATTGTTTCAGTCTTGGCCTTGTTTTCATCAAGCAACTTGAATCTTAGACGTGTTGCGCAATGCCAAGCAGTATTAATATTTTCTTTACCACCAATATTCTTTAAGATTTTTGCAGCAATCTCTTCGTAATTCATTTTTCCTCACCTCATAATTTTTTGTAAAATAAAAACTCAGTCAAAAGTCAATTCAAATTCTAAAGAGAATTCATGCTTTTACTGAGTTTTGCCTAATTTAATAGTTACAACCTCAAAATAATTATTTCGTCAGATCATTTAAAATTCTTTGAATATGGATCGTTAAATAAATTTGCTCGTTTAGTGATAACTGACGGTGCAATGAAGTTGACACAAAAGCCACGACCTTCTGCGTACCAGCATAAGCAGTTGGATACTTTTGCTTGATATGATCAAAAAGAAACTTATCATCATCTTTTTGTTCTACGTACTTGCTTGAATCAGTAATCCGTTCAGCTAAAAAGCGTAAATGGACTAAAAAGCGCCGGTAACTGATCGAATCAGGATCTAAAATAACTTGCAACTGAAATTGAACGATTTGAATAATATCAGCAATAATTTTGGTTAGCTTTAACGTATCATCATAATCCTTAGGATGGTCTAAATTACTTTCAACAAATTTTAATGCAATAAATCCAGCTTCATCTTCAGGAAGTTGCACTCTAAAACGTTGCTTAACCAAGTTCAGTGATGCTTGCCCCAACTGAAATTCCGCCGGATAATAATGCTTTATTTCCCACAAAATCTCATTATGAATCTCAATTCCTTGGCGGCAGCGAACAATTGCAAAATGTAAATGATCCATTAAAGAAATCAGCAGATACTCATTAAATTTGACATGTAATTTTTTTTCAGCTAACTGAATAATTTGCGCAGCTAATTCAAGATATTCAGGCGACACGTCATTCAACAAATCATTAAAAAGATTGAACCACTTATTTTCAGTCGGGGCAAAAACCTGTTCAATTTTTTGACGATCAACTGGCATACCAGATTTTTGCTGAAAACCGATTCCCTTACCAACTAAAATTAATTGATGACCATTTTTCTCGGCTAACAAAACATTGTTATTAAACACTTTAATGATTTTCATTGATCACTTCCCCAGTCCACAACAAATTCAAATAAAAAGACCTGCACAACACCAAAATACCAATCATTCGACTGTTATTTCAATCTTGTCCAGGTCTTGCCCACTAATGATAGCGGTAACAATCCTTCAATAACTATATACTATAACGAACATAGAACTTTTGCAAGGCTTTTTTTGAAACTTTCAAAAATGCACGAATCTTTGCTTTATATTATTACTAGAAAGTTTGCATTTTCTGGCAACAAATTGACAAGCCTCGGTTAGATAATTGCGCGGTTCGGTTAAAATTAGTGGTACTTCAACAAAATCAATTTGATTCCGTTTGATCCAAACATTTAATAAAAATTCACTTAAAAATCCAAAGATTCGCTGTTCATAAGCTGAAAAATTACTAATATCAACTTGTTTTTCAACTTTTTCTAATACTGAAAAAAGCCATCGACTATAGTTATTAAAAATTTTATGATAAGTAATCAGCATATTGTACATATGCGCTTGCCGCTGATGAAACATGACTTGCTCAAAGGCTGGCCAATAGGTTGGGAATTCCTGTTGAATAATCCTTTTAGTGGTACTTAAACCGACAAGCTGATGTTGGAAACGATAATGTGCCCAAAGATTGCGTTCAAAGAAATGACTAGTTGGTGGCAAAATCATTTGATGGTTTGTTAATAATTGATTGATGAAATGATTAGTAATGATCTGGTCAAAAGATTGATTTTTGATTACTTTATTTTTACCAAAATGATTGGCAAAAAATCGTCGATAATGAACGATTCCCTGAATTTGGGCTTGCCGATTTTTCCAAGCCCAATACTGCGCAGTCAATTCACAATAGTGCAGATTTTTATTGGCAATATTTTGGCCTTGATCATCTTGCAAAAAACCAGGAAATCGTTCATTTTTTGGTCCAACTTGAATTGGATAATACAAATCATTATTAGGCAGTAGAATTCTTTTATGACTTACAACATAAATTTCAGTTTCCACGAAAAAACCAGCTTTCACCAACTATCAATTCACTAACTATTCAAAAACTTTCAGGTTTGCGGCAGTCGCGTTTTGAGTGGCTATCAGTTTTCCTTGCAGAAAAATTCGTAAAGGTGTATGGGCAACTCCCTTAATTGGATCACAAGTGATCAAGGTCAGCAGTTTTTGCCCAGGAACGTCATTGATAACGTTAATCTGATATTTGCTAATTGTTTTTCTAAGAGTCAAGCGATATTGATAGACCTTCTGCCCATCGGTTAAATAAACCAGTTCACCCACTTTGGCCTTAGCTAACGGTGAAAATAAGATATTAGGATCGTTCATATGATGTCCGGCTAAAGCATAATTTCCCTGGCCCATTTTTTGATCAGCTTTTAAAGTTCCTGCTCCCCGCAAGAGATTGTCATTGGTAATTCCATAAAAAATCGGCAATTTTAACTTAACAGCTGGAATAGCAATCCGGCCAATCGAACTAGCTGAACTTTGTGAGAATTTCGTCTTGGCAACTGCAAGCGGACTAGCAGACTTAATTTTTTTAAAATTAAATTTCCCTTTTGAGGGCTGAGTTTTCCTAATTGGTTTTTTTAAAGCTTGACTAGTCATTTGGCTGACCATCATCGAAGTCAGCTGTTGATTAAAAACTAATACCAAACCAATTATTAACAAAACTGCCGCCAAAAAATAAAGCAGATTCTTCTTATTCATTTTTTCTACCTCTACCTATAATTTAGCGTTAATGGCTGACAACTGTCAAGGACAAGAAAACAACAGGCATTAATCAACCTGTTGTCTCAAGAGCTGTTTTCTTTTATTCCTGGTTTTTGATTTTTAAAGGTGCTAGCTGTTTTTCAATAGCTGGTAAACCTACTTGGGCTTGCAATAATGAGGCTGCCACATAGGCCCCCTCAATTAAAGCAACATCATAAATTCGAAGTTTCTTGGTTGCTAATTCAGCTGCCATTTCTAAATTCATCCGCGCACTGCCTAAATCATAAAACGCCAAAATTTCACTCCCAGCATTTTGTTCAACTGCCTGTTGAATTTTCTCTAAGCTGGTCCCAATTTCGTTTTCATCGGTTCCTCCAGCACTAGTAATAGCCACATCTTTGGCAACTTGCTGTATAAGTCGTGGGACACCAGCCGCAATTTCTGGAACGTGTGAAACAATTAAGATTCCATATTTCATTTTTCATCCTCCGCAACCAATAATGCTTCAAACAAATAACCACTTGAAACGGCTCCTGGATCAAGATGTCCAATTGAACGTTCACCCAGATAAGAAGCGCGCCCTCTTTTAGCTACTAAAGGTTTAGTACTGGCAACGGCCTTTTCAATTACTGTTGAAGTCAAGTCAGCATTTTTGAGGGCGGCAGTTACTGGCAGCCAAACATCAACCATCGTTTTATCGCCAGCCTTAGCTTGACCTCTTTTCTGTAGCCCTGCTGTAGCTGCTGTCAATAATTCGGCTAGCTCAGTCGTCTGACTGCTTGTTTTAGCCATTTCCAAAAAAGCCGTGCCATATAATGGACCGGCAGCACCACCGACTTTACTAATCAAGGCCATTGCCGTTAATTTTAAAGCAGCTGTTAAATCTTGGGGCTGTTTAGCGGTTAGCATTTGTTGAACAGCAGTTACTCCGCGGGCTAAGTTATTCCCGTGATCGCCATCGCCAATTTTTGAGTCTAGATCACTTAGATAATCTTTTTTGTCAATAACTTTTTGTGAGAACTCATTGATCCAGCTTAGATACTTTTCCAAGGTTAATTTCATTTCAATTCTCCTTATCCTAAAAAATTTAAACGCTTTGGCACTATAACTTTACCATGCAATTGTCTCAACTGGATAATTTAAAGCCTTCAACCAAGCAGCATCAGCTAACTCCAATAAAGTAATCGAAATACCGGCCATATCAAGGGAAGTCATGAAGTTGCCAACCTTAACAAATGCCGGCTTTATATTTTCTTCAGCTAAAAGATCTAAAACATTATGCGTAAATATATATTGCTCCATCAGCGGCGTGGCACCCATCCCATTGACCAGTAAGGCATATTGTTTATTAGAATCCAGTTTCAATTCGTGATCGATCTTGGTTAGCAATTCGGTGGCCAATGCTTTGGCTGGCTTGATTTTTTCACGCCGGTAACCTGGCTCACTATGAATTCCGACACCATATTCGATCTGATCATCTGCTAATTCAAAACCAGGTTTGCCAACCTCGGGAACTGTTGCCGCCGAGAGCGCAACAGCGATTGTTTTTAATTTTGGTAAAACTGCTTGAGCAATTTTCTTTAATTCAGTTAAAGAAGCTCCCTGATCAGCGGCTGCCCCAAGAATTTTATGCATCAGAACCGTTCCAGCCACTCCACGACGCCCTTGCGTATACAAGCTATTTTCGACAGCAATATCATCGTCAACAACTACTGATTTAACCTTGATGCCATCCATTTCTGCTAAATCTTTTGCCATATCAAAATTCATTACGTCACCAGAATAGTTCTTAACTACCAAAAAGACGCCTTTTCCTTGATCAACAGCTTTAATTGCCCGATAAATTTGATCGGGTGTCGGTGAAGTAAAAACTTGGCCAGCAACTGCCGCACTTAGCATTCCCTGACCAACAAAGCCAGCGTGTGTCGGCTCATGGCCACTGCCACCGCCACTAACTACACCAACTTTTCCCTTCATTGAATCTTGATTACTCCGGATAAGCGCAAAAGTTTCTGGAATTTGCTGAACATATTGTGGATAAGCCCTTACCATTCCGTCAACCATTTCAGCTACGACATTTTTTGGATCGTTAATAATTTTCTTCATGAATTCAGCCCCTTTAGCAAACATGTTTTCGTTTTCATTTTATAATAGTTTAATCAGCTTTTCAAAGAATCAGCTAATCTCTTTACTCAAACATTTTAATAAAAGCGTGCTGAGAATTGCCACCACAAATAAATTTTTTATTTTACATCATAAACTAGCCATAAACGATCTTTTAACCAGCAGCCATTTTCCCAAATCGGTTGTTGGTAATGCTTAATAAAATAATCGGTCTGGATTGCATTTAACCGAAAACCACATTGCAGATATAATGCTAACGCTGAGTAGCTAGTTGAGCCAGTCCCTAGAAATAATTGTTGCAACTGATGTTCATTCGCCCAATCAATCAATACTTAATTAATTGTCGCCCAATACCTCGGCTTCTTTGCGATGGTATAACTGATAAATTCAAAATTTCTGCTTGGCTTTTAGTCAATTTATTTATAACAATCATGCCAACTAATTGATTTTGTTGATTTCTAGCAGCAAAGCAATTTCCATTAGCGACATAGTATTTAATCTGACTTAAATCTGGATCAGCTGCTAATAATAATTGAAAATCATTATCAGTTTGTGGCCGATAACTTGCAATGCTTACCGATATCAATGATGACGTTGTTAAAAGCTGCTGTTTGATCAAACTTGCTAGTAACTGATATCCAGCCAGTCCAAAATGCAATCCATCATTTAAACACCCCTGTGTTATTGCTGGAAAGCTTTCTTCAGCAAACATGGCTTCTTGTAAATTAATTCCCTTAATTAAATTTTGAGCGGCAATTTGCAGCATTATTTCCGAATATTGAGCAATCAACTGATTGTTACGCCATTTTTGTTTGTTTTCATCAACTGCTGGTGGGGTTATTAAACATAAACTAGCTGTTGGATAATAATGCTTCAACCGTTTAACAATTTGCAATAAATTTGTTTTGAATGTTTTTAATGGGAGTTGTTTATGAAGTGCCAAATCATTAGTTCCAATTAATAAGAAAACCGCTGAGAATTCATTATTAGGAAAAAAATTACGCCAATTTTGTAAAAGATCCTGACTATTACTACCTGAAATGGCTGTGTTTACAATTTCAAGCCATGTCAACTGCTGTTGGAGACAATGATTAATCATTGGTTGATCAAGTTGTTCATGCCGCGCTATTAAGCTATCACCAGTTACTAGAATTTTCATCTCAGCCCTGCTTTCTATGATTACAACTATAAATATAAAAAAACTGGGAAATAGTCATTTTCCCCAGCCTCAAATTTTAATCCGTTAATAGTTGCACTCCTTCATCTAACCAGTCATAACGCAACAATTTTTTTAACTTGCGATTGATGGGAATCCATAAACCTGTTTGGAGCAAATCTAGCATGATTTTAGTAAAATAACGATCATTCAGAACATTTTTAGGTTGCTTAATAGTTATTATTTCATTATTTTCAGTTTTACAAATCACTTGTGACCGATTAAATCCAATAATTTTTGCTGAAACAATACTGCTTTGCTTATTAAAGCCTTTTCGCATAATTTTTGGCTCCTTTACAGAAACTTTTTACCATTTAATTAAATTATATCAGCCAAAGTTGAATATTTGTTAAAGGTCAAATTAGATTTTTTTAAAATTTATTTATTTTTTTAAAGCTAGTCTTCCCTCTGCAGATGTTTTTCATGTAACGCCCAACGTAACAACAAAGGAGCAATTAAGGTTGCTAAAACAATTACTAAAATCAAATCAACATATAATGGTCTAGCCAACAAATGAGCTTCAAAGCCAATTTGGGCAGTGATCAGTGCCATTTCACCGCGCGCAACCATCCCGGTTCCAACAATTCGACCACTGAGACGATCAAAACCAGTTAGCATGGCTCCAAATTCACCCCCAAACCATTTAGTTAAAATTGCCAAACAAGTCATGATCAAAATAAAAGGAAGCGAACTTAAAAGATTATTAAATGATAGTTCTAAACCAATGTTTACAAAAAAAACGGGAATAAACATTGCATTGCCAATTGGCTCAATATGCTGGTCAACAACTTGCCGGGCAGGTGTTTGCCCCACTGCGATCCCAGCAAAGAAGGCACCAATTGCTCCTGAAAGACCAACTTTTTCAGCTAAGAAGCCCATTGATAAGCAAATAATTACCGCCGCAAGAGTCTGGCTGGTCGGTACCAGCAGATTTTGACTTAATTTCATAATTGCCGGGGCGCCCCATTTAACCAAAAGGTAGACTCCTACAAAAAACAATCCTTGAAATAATAGCTGAGCTGCTAAGCTATTACTAGCATTTTGATGAGCATCATTTTCACCGGCACCAATCAAAGAGATCATTAAGCTTAATAATAAAACACCAATAATATCATCAGCAACTGCTGCCCCTAGAATTGTTGCCCCTTCTCGACTTTCTAACTGCTTGAATTCTCGTAACACAACCACGGAAATACTAACTGATGTAGCTGAAAAGACCACCCCAATAAAAAGTGCTTCTTGAAAATGATAACCAAATAAAAAACTGATCCCCCCCATAATCAGCACTGGCAAAATTACACCACTAACTGCTACAGCTAATGCTGGCCGCAAATATTTGCGTAACTGACTAAGATTACTTTCGATCCCAGCCATAAACATTAACAAAATTACACCAATTTCCGCAAAGTTTGTCAATAATTCATTTGGCTGCAGCCAATTTAAAACCGCTGGTCCAAGTAAAATTCCTGCAATTAGCTGGCCTAAAACGCCTGGAAGGCCATTACGAGCAAAGAAATGATCAAAAAGTGTTGTGACAATTAAAATAATGACTAAGGAACCAATTAAGGTCAATTTACTAACCTCCATTTTTTAAACAACTAATTAAAATCATTAAAACAAGTTTATCATCTTAAATAGGTCTTAACAAATCAGTTGTTCAAAAAACTGGCTTTTCAACTAATAAAAGCCAGTTTTAAAGAATTATTCAACTGTTACACTTTTAGCTAAGTTTCGTGGTTTGTCGACATCATATCCTCGCTGTAAGCTTGCATAATATGCCAGTAATTGACAAGGAACAATCGCAACCAGTGGCGTCAATAATGGATGAACATCTGGTAAAATAATTTGATCACCAACAGCAGCTAAAGAATGGCTAGCAATATAGATAACCCTTGCTCCTCGGGCAATAACTTCCTGAGCATTGCTGCGAGTATGTTTAGCAGTATTAGCATCAGTGATTACAGCAACGACCGGCGTTCCTTCTTCGATCAAAGCAATTGTCCCATGTTTCAATTCGCCAGAAGCAAAGCCTTCAGTTTGAATATAAGAAACTTCTTTTAATTTTAAAGCAGCTTCTTGAACAATATCATAATCAATTGCTCTGCCGATGTAGAAAGCATTGCGAGTTGTTTTTAAAATTTCAGCGGCAATCTTTTCAATTTTCTTTTTACCATCAACTAAAGCTTGCATTCCATTTGCAACAGTGGTTAGTTCCTTTGCCACAGCAAAATTCCGTGCTGTAGTGAAGCCGCGAAGCTCACCTAAAGCTTTTGCTACCAAAGCTTCAACCGCAATTTGAGCAGTATAAGCTTTGGTCGAGGCTACCGCAATTTCTGGTCCGGCGTAAAGTAAGAGTGTATATGTTGCTTCACGAGAAAGCGTAGAGTTTTCAACATTAGTAATTGTTAAACTTGGATAATGATGAGCGTTAATTTGCGTCAATACTTGGCGGCTATCGGCTGTTTCACCACTTTGGGATAATAAAATAAAGAATGGCTTCTTCGATAGCAGTGGCGGATTGTAACCAAACTCAGATGCCAAGTGAACTTCAGTCGGAATTTGAGCAATTTTCTCAAATAATTCTTTGCCAACTAAGCCAGCATGATAACTGGTACCAGCAGCTACGATGTAAATGCGATCTGCTTGCTGTAAGCTTTGTAATATCTGGGTATCAATTTTGACTGAACCATCATGGGCTACATAATGCTCAATTAATTTACGCATAACTGCTGGCTGCTCGTCAATTTCTTTTAACATGTAATATGGATAAGCGCCCTTTTCAGCCGCTGAAGCATCAGTTGCTACATGAAATGACTGACGTTCAATTTTATTTCCTGTAGCATCTTCAATTGCAATGCTGTCTGGTTTGACAATCACAATTTCCCCATCTAACAATTCAATAAAATCATGTGTGTAATTAAGCATCGCAACTGCATCACTACAGACAACATTAAAACCATCAGCAATTCCCAACAATAATGGACTCTTATTCTTAGCAACGTACAACGTATCTGGTTTTTGGTTATCCATCAACAGGAATGAATATGATGAACTTTCATCAATTAAGTTCAAAGTTTTTTTAAAAGCTGCTTTAGTCGTCAGACCAGTCTGAGCAAATTTGGCAACCAATTGCACAACAACTTCAGTGTCCGTTTCACTCTTGAATTCAACATCACTTAAGTATTCGGCTTTCAATTGAGCAAAATTGCTAATAACGCCATTATGAACAAGATAATATCTTCCATCAGCAGAAACATGAGGATGAGCATTAGCTTTGCTAGGTTCTCCATGAGTTGCCCAGCGTGTATGACCAATCCCAGTTGAGCCATGGACTTCTGGCGTAATTTCGGCTTCAAGATCACTAATTTGTCCCTTTTCTTTGACTAAATACTCCTTACCATCCTGAGCATTAACATAAATTCCAGCTGAATCATATCCACGATACTCCAACCGTTTTAATCCAGTTAATAGAATTTGAACCGCATTTTGATTGCCGGTAACTCCAACTATTCCACACATAAAACCAATACCAACCTTTCAAAATTATTAGTATTCTAAAATCATTCTATAATTGGTCTATATCAAAAGTACATTTTAATTAGACTTCTATTGTAATATAGTCCTTTAATATAAACATGTCAACACTTTATTACAAAATCATTTCAACAATTGGTATATATTATAATACTGTTAGCTTCAACTATACCAATTATAAAAAAACAGCGGGAAAAATTTTCTCCCACTGTTTTTTTAATATTCTATAAATCTGTGTGATCTGTACCAAATCTAAATCCACAAATTAACATTTACATGCCGCTGCATCTAGGCATCTAGATATTAATTTATTTATTTACACCGACAGTCCGCAAATCTTCCTTTAAAGCATTTAGAATATTTACTAAATCCCCTGGACTAAGATATTCACTTTTTTCCAATAACACACTTTTGATATCATCAATCCGGCAATCAATTTCATCTAATTCTTTAAGCGTCATTTATTATTTCCTCCTTTTAAGTTTAGTTTATCATAATTCTGCCTAAAAATTAAGTTAGGTAAAGCTAAATTTAAAAGTAGCATTTTTGCGCCCCATTCTATGCTAAAATTAAAGTAAATAATTCAAAATTGGGGAGGTAGTCATGGAAACAATTAATTTACTTTTTTCAATTGACGATCGATTCGCTAAACAATTAAAAACACTTCTATTTTCAATTAAATTAAATACCCCAGATAAAGAATTTCATATTTTCATTTTGCAAAAAAAAATGCATCAACAAAATAAAAATGAAATTCAACAATTTTGCAACCTTTTGGGTATCAAATGTAGTTGGCTAATGATCAACAAAGAAAAATTTCACCATGCACCTAAAACAAAACGTTATCCAGAAACAATCTATTATCGTTTGTTAGCTCAAAATTACTTACCCAAAGAAGTTGAAAAAATAATTTATTTAGATGCTGATATTTTATGTATTAACGATCTAAGCAAGCTGTTTCAGCTTGAGATTGATGATTATCTCTATGCTGCCGCGAGTCATTCTCAATTAACTAATTTTACTAATGTTGTCAACAAAGTTCGCTTGAAGATGTATGAAGCAGAAGAATATTACAATTCAGGAGTATTACTGATCAACGTTCCTAAAGCTCGTCAAGAAATCAAATCTAATGAGCTAGAAAAATTTGTTGAAAAAAATAGTGCTACTCTGTTGTTGCCAGATCAAGATATTTTAAATTCTTTATATGCAAGTAAGATTTATTCAATTCCTGATCAAATTTATAATTATGACGCTAGAAAATCATTGATTTATGAAATGATCAGTTCAGGAGATTGGGACCTCGACTGGGTAATTAAGCATACAGTTTTTTTGCACTTTTGCGGACGTGACAAACCGTGGAAAAAAGACTATCGTTCTAAATTTGCCTTATTATACAAACATTATGCGCATTTAGCAGCACAAATCTAGTATTTACGACTGAATACTCTAACTTGTAATGAATTATCAGTTGTTCCAGTCAGTTGTTGCAATTGTTGCAGCAATAAAATCAGCCAACCAAAAACTAAAATAAAATCAATCAGTTCATAAGCCGTTAATGATAAATAACCGACCACTTGAAAGAGAAGTGTACTAATAACTAATATTCCAGCCGTTATGTAAGAAAGTTGACGAAAACGCTTGGGACTCTCAGGCAGTAGAAAATTAACTGACAGAACAATAATAATCAGCACTCGAATCATTAAAGCGGCGGCATCTGTATGTAGACGATGTAACAAACCAGCGTTATTAGCAAAAATTCCTACCCCGCCCAAACTGACAGCAAATAGTGTCAAAAGAATTCGCAAAACTAGTAAACGATGATCATGGGGGTATCTCTCCTCTAAAGAAGAAAATAAGAAATCTGTTAGCGCCAAAAACAACAAGCTTGACACAATCAAAGTCAAATTAAATTGCCAGCTATTACTAGCATATTTTGTTCCCAAATAGCTTATATTGTATAGCCACCAATGCTTATTACTATTAGTAATCATTGAAACCAAAGCACCACTAATAATTACCGTAATCAGCAGCTTGAAAATTGAATCTGGCGAAAGCGTTTCAACTGCGTAAAACATCGCAAAGTTCGTCACAATATTAAATAGCAGAAAAATAAATGAAGCAGTCCCAAGATCAAAAGAGGTACCTTTAAAAATTATTCCTAATAACCAAAAAAAAGCTAATAAAGCAATTCCCAAAATAACTGCAAATGAAATGTTAATCGTTAATAGGCTCCGCCAATAAAGTTTCTTTCCTAACCATTGCTGAATTTGCTGGCGATTTTTCAAATAAAGTACACAAAATAACACAGAGCCACAGCCCGTTCCAACAATAATCGTCCAACTGGCAATTGAATTAATACCTGACAAAGCAATTAAGTATTTATGTTTACTATAAAAATAGCCACTAAACAACAAGGACATGATTAATGAAGGTAATAAAAACCACCGCCAAGTTGAACTATCGGTAAAAAAATATTTTCGAATAACCGCTAAATTGGCTGGATGATTAGGACTAAAATCAATTTTTAATTGTGTCCCGTCTTTTAAATTAAGTTCCTTTAATTTTTCTTGATCAATAATTAGTTTACCTTGGTTCTTCAACTAATCTACGCTTCTTTCCAACTTAAAATCACTTCTTCAAATATTTATCCTTACTAAAATCGGTTTCTTCATAATGACCACTTTCTCCGAAAAATCGATTATAGCGTCGTTTAAACCGTCGAAATAAGTAAATTACCATCACCTTTAACAAACAATAAAATGGAATGCCAAAAATAACTCCGACGATCCCCAAAAGATCCCCCATGACTAACAAAACCAACAACACAGTTACCGGGTGCAACTGAAGATTATCGCCCATGACACGCGGAACAATGAATTGACCATGTAAAAATTGAACCACAAACCAAACGATGACAAATTTAACAACCATCCACGTCGACATCTGAAATGCAATAATAATTCCTGGTAAAAACGCTATAAATGAACCTATATAAGGGATAATGCTGAAAATGCCAGCTGCTAAAGCAACAACACCAGAATAATTTAAACCAATCAGTAAAAACGTCGGAAAGTAAATAATCCCTAAAATCAAAGAAGCAACAATTTGTCCCTTTAAGTAACCACCAATTTGTTGATCAGCTATTTTGCCAATCTCTTGAAAATCATCACGAAAAACTGGAGGCATCAGACTTTTAACATATTTTAAAAATTTTTCTTTATCTTTTAATAAGAAAAAAGCAATAATTGGGCCGGTAAAAACTGTAATTAAAATTGTCGAAATCGTTGAAAAGAAACTGCTAAAGCTATTAATTCCTTGCTGCAAATATTGTTCGATGTAGTTATTGATCTTGGAACCAGAAATGTTGATTGAATCAATTGATTGGCTGATTTCCCTTGAAAAAGGCAAGTTTGATATAAAAATCTCACTCTTCTTTTGAAACTCACTAATCATTTTAGGAAACTGTCGTAAAAAGTCCTCCATCTGATTTTGAACCATGAGGACAATTTCAACTCCCAATAAAGCCAGGATGCCTAAGATCACACAATAAATAACCGTTACTGTCCATTTGCGTGTCAAATATTTTCCTAAACGATCAACTAATGGATTTAATAAATAATATAAGACGATCCCTAAAATTAGTGGGGGAAGCAGATCGCTTAAGATTACCATTATTGGATCAAAAATAAATTTTATCTTGTAAAAGATCCAGATAACGATTCCTGCTATTGCCATCAGCAATAGGGTATACAGCGAATCATTAGCACCCAGAAACTTGATCCATTTACTAACCTTCACGAAAGCCTTCCTCCTATCAAATAATAAATTTATTTATGATCATCAGTAAATGTTGAAATCAATAAAATAATCGTCATAATAAACGCAAATCCAAAACAAGCAATATCTCCAAAAATCACCATTTGTAACGGGAAACCCCAAGAAAGCCCTAAAAAAATAATTACCATCAAGCTTAACGCAATGATAATCAAAATCGAATACAATTTCTGAATTGAAGACAAATTAAGTTCCTCCAAATTACAAGTTAAATTTAATTGTCTACTAAATTTTACTTTTTTGCAAGACATCACAGCTGATAAAATTATTTGAAATTGTTTGTTTAAATATCTCTTCTCAGTATATTGGGTGGAAAAACACTTAAATTAATTGCAAACCAAGCGATTGCCAGTAAAATTCCACCCAGAATATCGGAAAAATAATGCGCCTGTAAATATAAGCGTGATAAAATGACCAAAAAAACCGTTAGAACTGCCAATAACTCAAAAAGTCTGTAAAGTCTTATCTGACTATGCTCCAGCCAATAAATCAGCATTAAGGCTACAATCATAATTTCAAAAGTATGAGCACTCGGAAAACTATAACCAGCAACT
Source organism: Liquorilactobacillus vini DSM 20605 (assembly GCF_000255495.1). Classification (GTDB taxonomy): domain Bacteria; phylum Bacillota; class Bacilli; order Lactobacillales; family Lactobacillaceae; genus Liquorilactobacillus; species Liquorilactobacillus vini. Next base: position 6,240 of record NZ_AHYZ01000044.1, on the reverse strand, counting down.
GTTTTTAAAGGATCAGCGGGCCGTGATCGGTGAAAGATCAACTTGATTAATTTCATGAAAACATAGCCTCCAATGACTGTCCAGCAAAAAGATTTAAATGGATAAAAATTATCTTTTCTTAAAATATAGAAAAATCCCCAACTATAAATAATTACCAAAATTGGATTAAAAATCTTGGCAATTACAACAAAGAAAACCGTCAAATGACTATTGACCATGTTTCTAAAAAAATTACTGATCATTAAATCATTTTGAATAATTAGTAACTGTCGTCTACTGATCAGTACGCCTAAAATAATAAAAGCTGTTACTGCTATAATTATGGTAACAAATTTTTTCATAGTACCGCCTTAAAAAAGAAGACTGAGAAAATTTTTTCAGTCTAGCAAACCTTTCACATAATGAAAATTTAATTTTGAAATAATGTTTCAACACCTGTTAAACATTCCGGCGCTGGAAAACAAAATAGCCTAATGCTAGAAAAATTACTAAATATACCAAGTTTCCAATGACCATCTGTTGAGTTGAAAGTAAAGTCATAGTTTTAGCAGTTGGCTCCAACAATTGTGTTGATAAATTCATCATGTTAAATGGGTTCCATTTCAACCATTCCCATTTATTCATCAGTAAGAACATAACACCTGAAATCAAATTAGTGGCAAAATAACCGACGATTCCAACTGTAATTGCAGCTCCGTTGCTCTTGAAAATATTAGCTAAGAGAAATACCAAGCTCAAAAGGAGCCAAAGTGTCAAAAAGCTTCCTAAAAAGCCTAAGAACATGATCTTCAAATACGACATATTGTTAGCATAAATCGCCGTAAATTTAAAAGCGGAATTAAATAAAGCAATTTTTAAAAGCAAAGCGACCACGAAAGTCATTACGTAATAGTATAACGAATACAAAAAAATCGTTAACCATTTACTAATTAAAATTTGTCCTCGATAATAACGCCGATATAATAATTCTTTAATTGTACCATGTTGAAATTCCATGGCAATAATTGAAGCGGCCGCAGCAATTAAAACAAACAAACTCCACATCAATCCACCAAAGCCATCTAGAATCGCAGATGTAGGATCAAATAAATTTGATTTGCTTTTGATTAAAATAGCTGTGCCAATCATAATAATTAACTGGATCACGGTTAAAATCAATGTACTTTTTTTATGAAGTAGTTTATAAATCTCCTGTTTGACTAATGTAATCATCAAATTTACTCCTTTACTTGTGAATCTTGTTCATGTTTGCCTAAAATATTCAATAATGATGTTTCCAAGTCATTTTGCTGATGAGCTACATCAACCAAATTAATTTGTTGAGCGCTTAAAAGCTTAATTAATTTAGCCAATTCATTGGATTCACTCTGTTCAATTTTTAGTTGATCTTTAATTACTTCTAGCTGATAACCAGCCGCTTGTAAAGCTTCAGCAGCTTTGACATTATCATCAGTTTTTAAAAGAATGAATTTTTGACCGGCAATTGACAAATCAGCCATTTTTGCTTGTTTGATAATTTTACCTTGATCAAGCACTACTACTTCATCAACAATTTTTTCTAATTCACTCAAAATATGGCTGGAAATCAAAAAGGTCGTGCCCTTTTTAGCTTGTGAAATGATCAAATCACGCAAATCTTTAGTTGCTTGTGGATCTAATCCATTCATCGGTTCATCCAAAATTACTAATTGCGGGTCATTCAACAAAGCTAAGGCAATCCCCAGCTTTTGCTTCATTCCTAATGAATAATTCTTAGCTTTTTGATTGATGTAACTATCAATTTTTAATGTTTCAATGATTTGTTGTATTCGTGCTTGTTTTTGTGGACCATCATTGGCAAAAAGTTCCAGATGTTGATAGCCAGTCAAAAATGGATATAATCCTGGATATTCGATCAAGGCTCCAACTTCATCTAACACTCGATGGCTAGTCATAGTTACTGGCTGGCCTTGAATCACGACTTGACCGCTTTCCCATGAAAATAGGCCTAAAATTGCTTTCATAATCGTTGTTTTCCCTGCGCCATTTGGCCCTACTAACCAACTACTTCCCCGGGTTGAACATTGAAAGAAACATTTTTGAGCACATGTTTTTTCCCGAAAGATTTATTCAAATTGGTAACAGTTAAAATATCTCCCATATTTAATAAACTCCTTTGAAATTGCCTAACTACTTAAATAAGTTTAGCAGCATCTAAACAGTTTAAGTACAGTCTACCATGAAACTTAAAAAAACCATAACAAAACCATGCTTCAGTTTAAGACAAAACTAGCTAATTCTTTAAAAATCTTATTTTATAAAATTATCGCAATTAATATTATTTACGTTAAAACAATATAAGCTGGCAATGATTTTTAAAGATATTCAATTTCAAAATTAAATTGAATATCCGGATCTAATGATGAATGGATTGTACAGTACTTAATTACTGAATTGATAAAAGTTTTCACTTCTTTAGGAGCCAAAACTGTGTGCAAATTAAAATGGACGTTGATTGCTGCAATTTTGGAAGTCTTATCGGCAAATCGTTTGACCTTTCCTGTCGTGACGATCTCAAACTTCTCTAACTTAATTTCTGGATGATTTTTGGCAATGCTCTCAGCTGTAATTGCTAAACAACTATTGAGTGCCACTAATAAATATTGCACTGGATTTGGCGCAGCTGCTGTCCCCCCAGCCCGCACTGGTTCATCTGCTAAAACAGTATACTCCCCAGTTTGAGACCGGACCTGATAACCGACCTGTTTTAGGATAGATCTTACTTCATAAGCCATAATGAGTTCCTTCTTTCGAATTTTTTCTATTTGCAAATTATTGCTAAAGAGAAAATTGCATCTAGCAATAAAACTATTTTGAAAGCAAAAAATTTTTACTTGGTTTTTTTAATGAATCATTCGCTGTCACTTTTATTTCGCTAAAATTTAAGCACCAATTTCCCAAATTGATGCTGCAAAATTTGAAAATGCCGCAAATTTTTTAAATTAAATGGTGCAACGCGCGCAATTTGAACCTTAACTTGACTTTGTGCAACGGCAGTCAACAATTTTTCTAAACTCTGACCATTTGATTTCATTGAAAATAAATTACAACGTCTATCTGAATATTGCTTAACTGTTGACCACAGTAATCCGTTGCTTGTTAAATATTTAAGGTAATTCGAAACTGCTTGATTGCCAACTAAATCAATAATTGCGACTATTGGACTAAGCCGAGTTGTTGAATTGACAATTTCAACTTGTGGAAATTGCCGTTTTAGCTTAGCGGCTGAAGTTGAGCCAGTTGTTACATAGATCTTTGAAAAATGATCTGCTAACAACTGAATTAAGATTTGTCCTACGTTGCCGCTGGCTCCATTGATCAATAAAGCTCCGACCGATAACGAGCTTCCTAAAATCTCTTCGGCCAATTGCCAAGCAGTTTGTCCACTAAGAGCAACTGCGGCAGCTTGAATGTCAGTTACATTATCTGGAATAAGTGCAATCTGCGAACGACCGACCGCTGTATATTCTGCATAACTCCGAAAATGCGGACTAGCAGCTACTCGCTGGCCGACTTTTAAGTCTGTTACCTTCTCACCAACTGCATGAATTCTTCCGGCCAACGATGAACCCAAAACTAACGGCAGTGGATTATTGACTTTAATTTTCCCTGACCGAACATGACAATCATAAGGTTCAATGGCAATTGCCAAATTTTGTAGCAAAACTTGTTTGGCTTTTGGTATTGGTCGAGCAAGCGATATAGTCTGCAAAACTTCAATATCTCCTGGTTTCGTCATTGCAATTGCTCTCATGATTAATCCCCCTCATATTATATGTTTATAAGTTACAAATCTTCTTTTATTATAACTTTTTTGGACAGTTTCTTGCAGTATTTAAATTGTCACCGCTTGAAAAAGCGAACACATGTTTGTATAATTTAATTAAAGCATCACATTGCGAGGTGAATATGATGAACTATACAGACGAACCACATGGAATTTTTTTCTTAATTGACAATAAATCATTTTATGCCAGTGTTGAAAGCATCGAACGTGGTCTAAACCCTCTACAATCAATTTTAGTTGTTATGTCTGAGCAAGCTAATACTAACGGCGGATTAGTCTTAGCAACCTCCCCCCAAGCTAAAAAGCTCTTTGGCATTCGTAACGTTGATCGCTGGCGTGATTTGCCACACGATCAACGATTACTAATTGTTCCGCCAAGAATGAATCTATACATTCGAAAAAGCTTAGCAATTAACCAAATCTTCACGCATTTTGCTGCTGAAAATGATATTTACCCTTACTCAATTGACGAGTCAATTTTAGATATGACTCATTCTTGGCAGCTTTTTGGTCAAACCCCGCAACAAGCTGCTCGTTGCATTCAATTAGCTGTTCGCCAACAATTAGGCCTTTATACAACCGTCGGCATTGGAGAAAATCCTCTCCAGGCTAAACTGGCCTTGGATTTATTTGCTAAGCATTCACCTGAACTGATTGGCACATTAACTTATCAAACTTTCACCAAGCATGTTTGGCCAATCACTGATTTAACCTCAGTTTGGAGTATTGGGAAACAAACAGCAGCACGTTTGAATCATTTAGGAATTCATCAAATCAAAAGTTTAGCTTTAGCTGATCCATTTGAGTTGCAAAAAGAGTTTGGAATTATTGGCACTCAACTCTTTGCCCTAGCTTGGGGAATTGATCGCAGTCAACTACAAGAAAGTTTGCCTATTAAACATCATAGTTTAGAAAATTCCCAGGTTTTACCACGTGACTATACTGATCAAGCAGAAATTGAAATTGTGATTCGAGAAATCGGCCAGCAGGTGGCTTCCCGCTTGCGTCATCGCCACCTAGTAACTAGTTGTCTCCATTTAGGAATTGGTTTCTCACTAACAGCTAAAACTGATCATCCGGGTTTTGCTCATGAACTTAAAGTCTCGGCTACTGATGACACTTTTGAAATCAATCGTCAGCTGCTTTTCATTTTTCGTCGTTATTGGCAGTATGAACCTCTCCGTCAGATTAGAATAGGCTTAAGCCAATTATCACCTAAAACTGGTGATCAGCTTAGCTTATTTACACCGCCTGAAAAACAAATTAAAAAAGTGATGTTTAATCAAGTAATTGATCAAATTCGTGACCGTTTTGGTACCAGTGCCATCATGTATGCTAACAGTCTGGGGCATGGGGGAACTTTCCGTCAGCGAATTGGTTTAGTGGGAGGCCATAATGGAGGCAACTCATTTGAATAATAGTGATTTTGAAGCTCAAATCATTAAACAACGCTTGAAATTATATTTCACACCGTATATTAAAGCTCGATATGAAATTTTAGTTGTTAATGATATTTTTGCACATTCTTATAATTTCTTTTTTAATATTTACCGTCCGCTCAAACTGCCGCATTCAATTCCCTTACGGCGAATTACGTTTTATCGCTTGGAATTCTTGGAAAATGTTGTTGCTAACATTCGAACAGAATATAAATTTTCTTTCGTATTTCGCAATTTTGGCAAGCAACGTTGGCCAAGCAATTTTACACTAATCTCAAAACAGTAGCTAAAATTTGTTACTAATTAAAGATATATTGAAGCATGCATTAAAGACTAGTTACAGCTTTCGCAAAATAAACATGCCTTGACTCGACAAAATTAAGATTATACTTTGTTTTAAAACTCTAACTTGCTACAATAAATGATAGTTACTATTACAAAATCAAGGTGATTATTGAATGAAAAAAGTTGCTGTTTATTGTGGAGCTTCAGTTGGTAATTCAACTTACCAGCGAATTGCGATAAAAATTGGCCACTGGCTAGTAAAAAATAATTATGATTTGGTTTTTGGCGGTGGTGGTGTTGGTTTAATGGGCGTCTTGGCTAAAACCGTTTTGACTGATGGCGGCAAAGCTTATGGCTACATGCCTGAAAATCTTTATCGGCGAGGAGCTGCTTCTCAAAAGCTAACGGAGCTGACGATTGTTGAAAATATGGCTATCCGTAAACAAAAAATGATGGCTGCTGCTGATGTTTGCTTAGCTTTACCTGGTGGAGCTGGAACGCTTGAAGAAATTTCAGAAGCTTATTCTTGGGCTCGTGTTGGTGATAATCCGAATCCTTGCATTTTATATAATGAGGATGGATATTATGATTTATTACAGCAGTTTTTTGGGGAAATGGTAATGAAAGGCTTTCTTTCACAAGTGCACTATCAAAAACTTTGCTTTGCCAAAAATTTGCAACAAGTTGATG
>NZ_AHYZ01000045.1 GCF_000255495.1 Liquorilactobacillus vini DSM 20605 | reverse complement strand
CCAGATGATTTGATGCAAGTGATTAGATTTAAATTTTGTCATGGTAATTCCACCCAAGCACAATGGCTATCATTTTCATTTCCAGCAGTTGCAATTTGGTTGTCCTTTATGGTAACTAAACAGTTATATGCAATTAATATTGGGACGATCTTTTCACTGCTTTTTCAAGGGTATGTGGTTGGTCAGGCTGATAAATATATTTTTCCCAGCTTAAAGCATCAGAATCTAAGACTCTAGATGCTAAATAATTAAAAACGCTTATAAATACTTTTAATTATTTACAAACGCTTACTTATAATTTATAATTAAACTGTTCAACTAATGATGAGCATCTTAAATTGCTTTTTGGTATAGTCCATTATATAATGGGTATATACCAATAAGGGGGCTGATTGAGTTGAAAATTATTATTGTTAAAGATAGTCAGCAAGGCGGTAAAGCGGCGTTTAACATCTTTGCAGCAGCACTAAAAAAGGGTGCACGGGTTTTTGGACTGGCAACTGGAAGTACACCTTTAACAACCTATCAAGAACTAGTTAACAGTGATCTAGACTTTGCTCAAGCAATTTCAATTAATTTGGATGAATATGTTGGCTTAAAAGCTGATGATCCGCGCAGTTATCATGCTTATATGCAAAAAAAATTGTTTAATTTTAAAAAGTTTAAGCACTCATTTTTGCCACAAGGTGATGCTGCAGATGAACAGGTTGAAATTGAACGCTATAATCAAGTTTTGACAGCTCATCCAATTGATTTACAGTTACTTGGAATTGGTCAAAACGGACATATTGGATTTAATGAACCTGGATCAAGTTTTGCTGAGAAAACGCGCAAGGTTGCTTTAACGAATTCAACTATCGAAGCCAATTCAAGATTTTTTGAGAATGCAGCTGAAGTACCACGTTTTGCTTATTCAATGGGAATTGGTTCAATTTTGCAGGCCAAGCAAATCTTGCTAGAGGCTTTTGGTACCAATAAAGCAGTAGCGGTTGCTAAAATGATTCAAGGACCAGTTACTACTGCTTGTCCGGCCAGTGCTTTGCAAGAGCATCCAAATGTGACCGTGATTCTTGATCAAGCAGCGGCTGCCAACTTAAAAAACTGACTTAAAAAATAAATATGGGCTAAAAGCCAGTAACTTGTGTTCGAACATTCAATAGGAACAATACATTCTCCCTTCCTAAGTTCGCGGCATAAGTATACTGCCTTTTGGCTCATATTTATTTTAAGCGAATTTTAGTAACTTCACCAGAAGAGATATGCTGCCCATTGCTCAAAACTATGCATCCCTGTTGGTCAATATCAGTCGCTAAGCCCGCAATTTTTTGTTGTCCTTGTTGGATCGTAACTTCTTTATGTAATAAGTAACAGCGCTGCCGGTAAGCTGGCAAAAAATTCCCAGTTTGATAGGTTTGATATATTTGAAAAAATTGATTCAAAACGGCAGCGATAAATTGATTACGGGTCACTTTAGCTGCTAGAGCAAATTTTCTTAGTGAACCAGCTCGCGCTTGGATTTCGGGTGGTAGTTGATCAAGTTGTGTCAAATAATTGATGCCAATTCCAATCACAACTTGATCAATTGAACGAGTTTCAATATTAGTGATGGCTTCCGTCAAGATACCAACAATTTTTTTTTGGTTAAGTAGTAAATCGTTGACCCATTTAATTTGTGGTTGAACCGCCAGCTTTTTTTCGATTGACAGGCTAACTGCTAAAGCCGTGGCAGTTGTCAATAAGCCTGGGACTAGCTGATGGCTGGGATTAGGCAGCAACAAGGACAAGTAAATGTTGCCACTGGGAGAACTGTAATAGCGGCCGTAACGCCCATAGCCGGCAGTCTGCTGATCACTGATAATCACTAATGGATGCAAATGTTTTTTAAAACTTAGTTGTTTAGCTCGTATATTGGTGGAGTCAATCGTTTGATGGATTTCGAAACCAAGCTGTTGACTGAGTTGAGCAGTTAAGTTTTTTTTAATGATATATTGGTTCAATTTGCTATTATCATGATAAATATAGCCTAAACGATGCTGGCTTTCAATTTGATAACCAGTAGCCTGGAGTTTTTGGATAATTTTCCAAACAGCAGCACGGCTGATTTTTAAATTCTGGGCTATCTTTTCACCAGAAAGTGGCTGATCGGTATTTGAAAGCATTTTAAGAACTTCAGTGCTGTATTTCATATTATCTCTCCAATCACTGATTTATTATTAACAAATTGATTATCTTAAATTATACCAAAGATTTGTTTTTATTTGCTTAAGAAATGAATAGTAAACTTTATTAATGTGGGGGAAGAGTGGTATTTTTAAAACAATTAGACAGAAAGACAGGTAGAAAGTTTTGGATAAGATAAAAAAGTTTGTATTTCCCATCTGCTTGTTTATTGGTGGTGGCCTATTAATTTTCTTTTTGGCCAGAAATGATGCTTTCTTATATCAACAACCAATTATTCGGATTATCAAAGTTGAAAATAGTCAGCCGCAAAAAATAACGGATGAGTATGGTAACCACGACCAACAAGTTGATCAAAAATTAACTGGGAAAGTTTTGAATGGAAAATATCGTGGCCAAATTTTTCACTTTAAAAACACTTTTACTAAATCCCACGGGGAGGATCAACAATTTACGACAGGTCAAGATGTGTTTGTTAATTATTATCATCAGCACCGGAAAAGTAAGCCAACAGTTACGATCATTAACTACAAGCGTGATGCTTATTTATTTCTGCTAATCTGGTTATTATTGGCAGCTTTATTTTTAGTAATGAAATTAACCGGAATTAAAGCAATTATTAGTGTGGCGATCAATTTTGTTTTATTTTTGGTTTTAGTTCAACTTGATATTACTTGGAATATTACCAACTTTTTTTGGATTTTTGCTGCCGGGGCAATTTTGTTTACAGCGATTTCCCTTTTAATCGTAATTGGTTTTAATCAGCAAAGCTTGGTGACTTTTATTGCAGTTTCAAGCGCAACTGCCTTGGCTCTAGGTCTATCGTATTTAGTAACTCAGCTAACGCACGATTCAGGGATGCATTATGAAGCGTTAGATTTTGCAACACAGCAGCCAAAACAGCTTTTTTTAGCTTCGACTTTGATTGGACTTTTAGGAACAGTCATGGATGCATCTACTGATATTGTGTCAACTTTGTTTGAGTTGAAACAAAGTCAGCCAAAAATTGCTTTTAAACAGTTATTCTTATCTGGCCGACAGGTTGGTCGTTCGATCATGGGGCCATTGATTAATGTTTTGCTACTGGTTTTCTTTACAGAAACATTTGCCTTGGCAACTTTATATTTTCGAACTGGCAATTCAGTTGGCTATACTTTTGAATGGACGATGTCATTAGGATTTGTCCAAGCAATCATTAGTGGAATTGGAATTACTTTAACGATTCCAATGGCTAGTTTATTAGCAGCCTGGAGATTGGAGTGGATGAATAAATGACAACTTTAAAAACATTGTTATTGATTTTAGCAATTTTAGTGATTCTGGTTGGTGGTAAAAATGGCTTTAAAGCAATCATCAGTTTTGGCTTGAATTTTTGCTTATTGTTTTTAAGCGTTATTTTGATTGCCGGGGGCTTTTCACCCATTATGGTTTCAGTTTTAAGTGGCTGTTGTATTTTAGCAATTACGATTTACCTGAGCGACTGCCAGGAGACAGTGGCAAACACAGCTTTTTTTGCAACAGTCATTGTTTTAGCATTAATGGTAATAATGATTATTCCTTTTGATCACTTGGTGCAAATTGAAGGTTTTAGTAGTGAAGATTCTGAAGAAGTCGAGGCTTTTAACTTGGCGATCGGCATTAATTTTGAAAGCTTGCTGATTGCGACGACAATTTTAAGCACATTAGGTGCCATTGCTGAAGCGGCAATTGCCATTACTAGTGGTATGCAAGAAATTATTGAGCAAACACCAGCTATTTCCAGCCAAAACTTACGTAAAAGTGGTCGAACAATTGGTTTTCAGATCATGGGAATGACGTTTAATACTTTATTCTTTGGCATGTTCGGTGGTAATTTGGCTTTGTTTATTTTGTTAGATAAATTACGTTCGACTTTTGGCTATTATTTAAATTCAAAAATCTTTGTTGGTGAGACTTTTATGGTCTTATATTCAGCCATCGCTGTGATTGGAGTAATTGGAGTTGCAATTGAATTAATGGTCAGGAAAGTTGAGAATCAGCAAGTAAAACAAGATTAGCGCAGGCTCGTAACGTGTTATAATTAAATTAAGATCAGTCAAAGAAATGGGGGCGGCAGGATTGAAACTCGAACAAGGCAAATTATTGCTGATTGTGTGCTGTTCATTTTCGCTATGGAGCTTAACTGCCTGTTCTGCAACCGACCAGCAGAATTCAAGTCGAGAAACTGTCACAACAACGAGTCAAAAGCAGTATCAGCAGGCACTAAAGGATCTAAACCGTGGGGCAGATCATCAAGCTTTTGAGCGCTTAAAAAAGGTAGTTACGCAAAATACAGCCACAGCTCAAGAAAAGAAACTATATAATCAGCTTGGCCGCGTCTTAGAGATTAAAAAAGACTTGGCAGCTGGTAATCTAACAACAGCGCAAGCTAACTTAGCAGATCTAGAAAAAGTCGATCAGCCAGATAGTTTGGTTAAACAGATCACTGCTTTAAAAAAAGAACTGCAAGCTTCAAAATTGGCTAAAATTTATTACCAAGAGATCGTTACCTACTATCAAGCCGGAAAATATGCGGCAGCTGGTGGCAGTTATCAAGCTTTGTTAGACTTATCGAATAAGTATCAATTAGTTGCTGCTTACCAGGCGAAGGCAGCTGAATATGGAAATTTAATTTCTCAACGTCAGAGCCAATCTGTTGCTTCAAGTACTTCTGCTGGGAGTTCTTCAGCAGCTTCAAGTAATAAAACAGCAACAAATGGTTATACTAACGCTCGCAGTTCAAAGTTAATTAGTTCTGAATATGCTCAAAAAACCGGCAGCTCAATTTCCAGTGCTACAAATAGTCAAGTTTCTTCAGTAGCTGAGTCTTTATCGAATGATCAAGTGCTGGAGAAATTTTTTAAAACCTCTCAGATTCCACAAGAAGCCGGCGATCAGTATTACGTTAAGCAAGTCAATGCGCAGACTTATCAAATCGAAATTCGTCATACCAGCCCTTCTGACAGTAATGTTTCAAATCTCAAAGGAATGTATCAATTTGAGATAACAACTGGTAAAATCGCTAAATTAAATGAAGTCACCGGAAATTATGTCAATATCAACTGAGATGGGGAATTATGAAAAGATTGAATAAAAGGTATTTTTTTAAACTAACAAGCTTGGCACAACTTGTTGGACTTTTAGCTGCAGTAATAAGTTATTTAGTGAAGTGGAGTTTATATCTTTCTAATTTGCTATTTTTGTTAGGCTTAGCTTTGATTTGCACAACCGTTGTTGATGTTTTATTAGGAGCACACTTAATGGCAGGGTGGTTTCAACGACGTAAAAAAGGTGAAACTGATCAGGAGTACCAACAGCGTAAAATTGATATTAAAAAAGTCGGAGAATTAAAAAATAGACCAGTCACGATCCACCGTTTCGGTACCAGTTGTTTGATCGTTGGGCTGACCTATATAGCTTTAGCGATTATTATTACACTTGATTGAGGCTTATTTGGTTGGATTTTTGATCCAGCCATTTTTTAAATAGCTGCGAAACTCTTGAAAAGTTGGACCTTGGCCAAGCAGCATCTCTTTAGGAAAGAAGAAGCGTTCATCTCCTAAAAATTTTCCAGTGATTGCTTTGACTAGTTTGCTGACTGTCGATAATTCAACCAGAGAGCCATCGTCACGCATTAATTTAATTTGAGCGGCCTGCTGTTTTTGACCAGGCTCATAAGCATCGTATGGTAAATCATAACTATTGTTAGTAGCAGTATAGTAAGTCGCATCAAAACCAGCTTGATGAACTAAACTTTTCAGTTGTGGCAAAACTTTTTTAGTTTGTTCAGCGTAACAAACAGATTTAAATGGTTTGCGATTTAAAAAGCGGCGTGCTAAATCACTCAAAATTGGATCTGGATCATCACACCAGATGGTGAAATAAGTATTTAAAATGTTATCATCTAGTTTTAAATAATCGAGCAATGAGAATTTTCCAGCAAAGAAGGGCAGCAGCATTTGCGGTAGCCGATCTTTATCCCAATGAGAGCTTTGATAGAGCAACTTAGCTCGTAAAAGAAGATGGTTCAAAATAACCTCCATCGAACGTGATACTGGATGAAAGTAAACTTGCTGATACATTTGAAACCGACTGATGATATAATCTTCGACTGCATGCATCCCACTAACATGGAAAGTTATTCCATTTCGATAAGGCCGCATCATACGCAAAATTCGTCGCAAATCAAAAGTCCCATAATTTGTTCCGGTAAAATATGAATCACGTAGCAAGTAATCCATCCGATCAGCGTCGATTTGACTGGAAATCATCTGAACAACCTGCGGATTCGGATAAGTTTTTTGAATGACACTAGCAACCTTTTGTGGGAATACTGGTGATACTTGGCGTAAAACTTGGTTGACTTCAGTTTTGGGTGATAACAAAATTTGAGCTGTTAAAGCTTCATGGTTAGTTTGAAAAATATGTTCGAAAGTATGTGAATAAGGACCGTGGCCAATATCGTGCAGTAAAGCTGCACAAAGGGCGACTAACCGTTCGCGATCGTCCCACAAACCATCATTTGGCTGGCTGGTTGGATAATTTCTGGCGAAGGTATCGCAAATCTGACGTGCAATTTCATAAACACCAACCGAATGAGTAAAACGGGAGTGTTCGGCACCATGGAAAGTACTGCTGGCAGTTCCTAGTTGCCTAATTCGCCGTAAGCGTTGGAATTCTTTGGTGTTGATCAAATCTAAAATAATTTGTGATTGAATATAGATATAACTGTGGATTGGATCACGTAGAACTTTTTCTCGTGGTAATAATTTATCATGTTCTTTGATCGAGCTCACTTCCTGACTAGGATAATATTTAAAGCTATTATAGCATTATAGTAATGATAATAAACAGTTTAGCTATCAGGTATTAAGATAAATGGTATAATTAGTTAATGGTAATTCAGGAGGTGAAGACTTTGGAAAATGGAACACCGATTTTGATTCATTTGCTGACGCAACGCGAACAAGCTGGCGAAGTCAGTGAATATGAAAAAGAGTTTTCTGGACGAATTTTTCAAATGGGCAATTCAATATATCTGCGGTATATTGAAGCAAATGAGCCCGAAAAAATCACAGTAACGTTTAAAATCACCGAGGACAGCAGTATTCATTTGACTAGAAAACGGGATGATTTAAAGCTGCAGCTTTTTTTTAAAGACAATCATCGAATAGCGGCAACTTATCAAACGCCGTATGGACTATTGCCGATCGAAACAGTTACCCCTAATTTGCAGGTGATTTTGAATGAGTTTCCATTAGCGGGAAAAATCAAAGTCGATTATTTGTTATATAATGGTTTAGAATTGCTTGGTAGATATAAAATTAGATTGCAATTTACTACTTGAAAAGGTATTATAAAGTTTAGACTGTTGAAAGGACGTGTACCAGGTTGGAGCTAGAAAAGTTTAAAGATGCCGATCGAAGCGAGTTGTCAATGATCGAAGTTGCACACGAGATTTTAAAACAGCATGGAGATGTGATGCCCTTTGCTGATTTAACTAATGAAGTGCAGGAATTCCTTGGTAAAAGTGATGAAGAAATCCGGGAACGTTTATCCCAATTTTATACAGATTTGAATATTGATGGCAGCTTTATCTCACTCGGAGATAATCTTTGGGGCTTGCGTTCTTGGTATCCGTATGATTCAATTGATGAAGCAGTTGTGCATATCGAGGATGATGAGGACGAGGAACATGACAAACGTCGGAAAGTTAATGCCTTTATGGATGATGATGACGATGGCGATGATGATGTGATCGATTTTGACGATGATAATGACGATCAGAATTTTACGGATTCTGATGATGATTCAGAAATAAAGGAATATGATAAAGATTTAAGCGACATCGATGAGACAGATGATGTTGATGATAATGAATTGCCTGATGGAATTGAGGGCCAACTTTCAGAATTATCAGATGATGATTTGGATGATCAAGCTTAAAAATAATTACTTGACGTTCAGTCTTTGATTTTGTAGAATGCTTATTGGGCGCCTCATGATTTTTTATTTTGTGAGGCTGGTTAGATCGGAACTACAAGCTCCCTATTCAAGGAATAGGGAGCTTGTTATTTTGTTATTGCCAAAGATTGTCTCTAAAAAACTAGCCAAAGGAGTTTAGTGATGACCAAATATATATTTGTAACTGGTGGAGTAGTTTCATCTTTAGGAAAAGGAATCGTGGCAGCTTCACTCGGTCGTTTGTTAAAAAATCGGGGATTAAAGGTTATGATTCAAAAGTTTGATCCTTATATCAATGTTGATCCAGGAACGATGAGTCCGTATCAGCATGGTGAGGTTTTTGTAACTGACGACGGAACCGAAACCGACTTGGATTTGGGACACTATGAGCGCTTTATCGACATCAATTTGAACAAATATTCTAATGTAACTACTGGAAAAATATATTCGGAGGTTATCAAAAAAGAACGACGCGGTGATTATTTGGGAGCAACGGTTCAAGTTATTCCACATATTACTAATATGATCAAGGAAAAAATCACGCGGGCTGGTACGACTACGAATGCTGACGTAGTGATCACTGAAGTTGGTGGCACGGTTGGTGATATTGAATCCTTGCCATTTTTAGAAGCTTTGCGTCAGATGAAGGCAGATGTTGGCAGTGAAAATGTTCTTTATATTCACACTACCTTAATTCCATTTCTGCATGCAGCTGGTGAAATGAAAACTAAGCCAACTCAACATAGCGTTAAGGAATTGCGTGGCTTGGGCATTCAACCGAATATTTTAGTTGTACGGACAGAAAAACATATTTCTGCTAGTGTGCGAAATAAGATTTCGAATTTCTGTGATGTTGAGCCGGATGCCGTAATTGAGTCGGTTGACGTTGATTCGTTATACAAAATTCCGCTTAATTTGCAAAAGCAGGGGATGGATGAAATTGTTTGCCGCAAATTGCACTTAAATACTTCGCAGGCCGATATGACAAAATGGATCGAATTAGTTGATCGGGTTGAAAATTTAACCAAGCAGGTCAAGATTGCTTTGGTCGGCAAATATGTCAAGTTGCCGGATGCCTATATTTCAGTTAATGAGGCTTTAAAGCACGCGGGTTATGCAATTAATGCCGACGTTGAAGTCAAATTGTTTGACTCTGAAAAAATCACGGCTGAAAATGTTGCTGAAATGTTAGCAGATTATGATGGGATTTTAGTCCCTGGTGGCTTTGGCAATCGTGGATTAGAAGGTATGATTCAGGCAATTCGGTATGCACGTGAAAATGATGTGCCATATTTAGGAATTTGCTTAGGAATGCAGATGGCTTGCATTGAATTTGCACGGAATGTTGTTGGTTTAGCAGATGCTTATACAACTGAAGTTAAGCCTGATTGTCAAAACAAAATTATTGATTTAATGGCTGATCAGGAAGATGTTGAAGAGATGGGTGGGACGCTACGCCTAGGCCTATATCCGTGCAAGCTAAAACCAGGAACTAAAACAGCGGCTGCTTACGATAATCAGGATGTAATTCAGGAGCGTCATCGTCATCGTTATGAATTTAATAATCAGTATCGTAAGACCTTTATTGAGCATGGCTTGACTTTTTCAGGAACCTCGCCGGATAATCATTTGATTGAAGTGATTGAGTTAACTGATCGTAAGTTTTTTGTAGCTTCGCAATATCATCCTGAGTTTTTGTCACGACCGCAACGCCCAGAGGGTTTGTTTAAAGCCTTTATCGCAGCTAGTGCTGATCAGAAATAATTTTCGGACAACATTTTTTAATTTAATTAAAGCCTCGAACACCAAGTAAAAAAATTATGGTATGCTTAATATTGTAAAACATATAAGCTGTGAGGTGATTTTTGATGAGTCAAGGGCAAGTAGAATCTTTAGCTGAAAAAATTGTAATTTTCCAAGAAAAATTTCATTTGACAGATACCGAATTGTCTTTAAAGAGTCATCTGCCGGTAGAAAAGATTCATGGAATTAAGCAGCAGACTTATCAGCCACAAACTGATGAAGAACAGGTTTTGTCAAATTTTATTGCTAATTATCGTGCAGTTAAGTAAGGTAGCTAATTAGCAAGATATTGATGTTAAAAATATTGTCAGCCAAGGCTGACGATATTTTTTTAATTTTTGATTAGTATTTTCAATATTTTGATTAGATTAATTGAAACCTGGCAAGCGATCTTGTATTATGGATAAAGGCCTCTTGTAAGTTAAATAATTTTTAACTTAGCATGAATGCCGCTACATTGAACGCGATTTAAATGTGAGTGGAGAATTATTAAAAATGAAAAAAATGATAATTAAAGGCGGGCAGAAATTGTCGGGTGAGGTGACCATTGGTGGAGCAAAAAACAGCACCGTGGCTTTGATCCCAGCCGCTATTTTGGCAGATACGCCAGTCAAATTTGATTCAGTACCTGATATCTTAGATGTACACAATTTAATGCTAATTTTAAAAAAAATGAATGTTGTTTCTAATTACTCTCATGGAGAATTGGAAATTGATCCAACCCAAATTAAAAATGTTCCCTTGCCAGGTGGAGCCATTCGAAGTTTACGAGCATCGTATTATTTCATGGGAGCCTTACTTGGAAAATTTGGCAAGGCTTTGGTTGGCTTTCCTGGCGGTGATAATATTGGTCCACGGCCAATAGATCAACATATTAAGGGCTTTCGAGCTTTAGGTGCAATTGTCGAGGAACGCGATGATGCGGTTTCAATTTATACCTCAGCAGCTGGATTGCACGGTGCACGAATCTTTTTTGATATTGTTTCAGTTGGAGCAACAATCAATGTTTTATTAGCAGCAGTTAAAGCTAAGGGAACAACGATCATTGAAAATGCGGCTAAGGAACCTGAAATAATTGACTTGGCAACTTTTTTAAATAATATGGGAGCACAGATTCGTGGAGCCGGAACTGATATAATTCGAATCAAAGGCGTTTCCAATTTAAAAGCTCAAAATACGCATACGATTATTCCAGATCGAATCGAAGCTGGTACATATTTGTCTTTTGCAGCCGCTAATGGTGAAGGTGTCTTAGTTAAGAATGTAATTACTGAACATCTTGAACCTTTTATTGCTAAGCTAATTGAAATGGGTGTGTATTTAGAAGTCAATGAAGATAGTATCTATGTTGAAGGTGGACATAATCTAACACCGGTCACGATCAAAACAGCACCATTTCCCGGGTTTGCGACGGATCTCCAGCAACCAATTACTCCACTATTGCTGAAAGCTAATGGCTGCAGTAGAGTTATTGATACTTTATATCCAGAACGGATCAAGCATATTCCCGAATTAAAAAAAATGGGTGTTAAAATTAATAGTCAAAATTGGGTTATTTCCATCAATCATTCTGCTAATTTGATTGGAGCATCGGTTGAAGCTAGTGAAATTCGGGCTGGAGTTTCTTTGCTGGGAGTTGGTTTAATGGCTAAGGGAACAACCATTATCAATCATGCCGATAATATTTTACGTGGTTATGAACGTATCGTGGATAAGCTGGCGGGATTATCAGTTAAAATTAAACTAGTTGATGAAGCAACTGTTTCGACTGATCAATAATTTTAGGAGAGAAATTTGACAGATAATTTAACTTTATTGGATTTGCGCGAGAAAAACCTCAAAGAAATTTATAATTATGCTCGTGAATATAAAATTCCTTATTATAGTCAGATGAATAAAAAGGAATTAACACTAGCTGTAATTCGGGCCAAGGCTCAAGAACAAGGTTATTATTATATGGCTGGAGTTTTGGAGCTTTCTAATAATGAAGATGGTTTTGGGTTTTTACGGCCAATCAACTATGGTCCTTCACAAGAGGATATCTATATTTCTTCTTCGCAGATCCATCGATTTAGTTTAAGAAATGGAGATTTGGTTGCAGGAAAGGTTCGGCCGCCCAAAGCTAAAGAACGTTATTATGGGTTAATGCATGTTGATAGCGTTAATGGTAAACACCCTGAAGAAGCTAAGCAACGGCCGCATTTTCCAGCTTTAACTGCGATTTATCCTCAAAAACAGATCAATTTAGCAACAACTCAGCAACAGATTTCGACACGAATTATTGATTTATTTGCACCGATTGGTTTTGGTCAACGCGGATTGATTGTTGCCCCACCCAAAGCGGGGAAAACGAGTTTGTTGAAAGCAATTGCCAACGGAATTGCTCAAAATTATCCTAGTGCCAAATTAATGGTTTTGTTGATTGATGAACGCCCAGAAGAAGTGACCGATTTGGAGCGGACAGTTAAGGGTGAAGTGATCTATTCAACTTTTGATCAGCGCCCAGAAAATCATGTTCGGGTGGCTGAATTGGTTTTAGAACGAGCGATGCGTTTGACGGAGGATAAACAGGATGTTGTTATTTTGTTGGATTCACTGACTCGTTTGGCAAGGGCTTATAATTTGGTCGTACCTCCCAGTGGCCGGACTTTATCGGGTGGAATCGATCCGGCCGCGTTATTTAAACCAAAAAAGTTTTTTGGTGCTGCGCGCAATATTGAAGAGGGCGGAAGCTTAACGATTTTGGCGACTGCTTTAGTCGACACGGGCAGTCGAATGGATGACATGATTTATGAAGAGTTTAAGGGAACCGGTAATCAGGAGCTGCAGCTTTCAAGGGATTTGGCTGAAAGGCGAATCTTCCCGGCGGTCGATTTAAAGAAATCTGGAACTCGCAAGGAAGAACTGCTGCTTGACCAAGAGACCTTAGACTTTTTATGGAAATTTCGACGCAGTATGAATGGAGATACTTTACGCAATAGTGAACAATTGATCAGATTGATGAAACAAACTACCGATAACCAAAGCTTAATGGCTAAACTGACAACGATCTGGGGCCGTTCAAATCATTTTACGAAAAAAAAATAATAAGCTAAGTTGCGTTGTGTTTTATTTTATGATATTATACAATTTGTTGTATTGGAAAGAATTAACTCTGGCTCAGCAAATGAACCAGGGCAAAGGAGAGTAACAAAATGAAAAAGGGAATTCATCCAGATTATCATCAAGTAGTTTTTCAAGATTCAGCTACTGGTTATAAGTTCTTATCTGGTTCGACCAAGACTTCCAAAGAAACGATTGAATGGGAAGACGGCAATACTTATCCATTGATTCGGGTTGAAATTTCTTGTGATTCACATCCGTTCTACACTGGCCGTCAGAAGTTTACCCAAGCTGATGGACGGGTTGATCGTTTCAATAAAAAATATGGTTTTACCAGCAAGTAAAAAAGACCTCCACTTGGAGGCTTTTTTTGTATCATTTTTTAGCTTTAACTGAAAAGTGTACCCAGAAACATCCTAAAAAAATAATTACGGCAGTTGATAAAAAGACATTGCTGTAATCCCAAAGGCCAGAAACGAATGAACCGACTAATGGACCGGAAACATTGCCTAGTGCTTGAAACGACTGATTATAACTAAAAATTCTACCGGTTGCGGCAGTTGGAGAATTTTTAGCTAGCAAAGCTTGCACTGCCGGTAGCAAAGCAGCATTAGTTATTCCAATCAAAAAGCGTAAGATCCCTAATTCCCAAACATTAGTTACCCAAGCCATTGGCAAATAAATCAAAGCCGCAGCAATCATTCCAAACATTAAGATGCGTTCTGTTCCAACTTTATCACCAAGAGCACCAAGCCGAGGAGCGGCAAATAAAGTTGAAAATCCAGGCAAAGAAGCAATAATGCCACTAACAATTGTAACTGGTCCGTGATAATTCATTAGTTCGCGAATGTAAAGGCTGAGAATTGGGCTGATTGAAAAGTTTCCTAACTGGATCAGCATGGTTGTAAACAGCATGCCGATAATGATGCGCCGATTGGGTAGAGTCGAGAAAATTTCACGGGCGCTCTTCATTTGGCTTTTTTCGACTGGAACAAAACTTTCGTGAACAAAAAAAACACTTAGCAAAAAGACGATCAACAAAATTACTCCGGTAATCACAAAAGTTATCCGATAGCCAAAATTTGCAGCAACAAAACCACCGAAAAGCGGTCCAAACAAGGTACCAGTCACATTTCCAGTAATCAAGATTCCTAAAGCTTTACCACTGTGTTCTTTGGGAGTTTCAGTTGCGATCAAAGCATTTGAGTTGCTGACGTAACCAGAAAAAATTCCTTGTAAAAGCCGCAAAATAATCAGCTGGTAAATATTAGTTACTGCTCCCATTAAGCCAATGACAATTGCCATTCCCAACGAAGCACGCAAGATCATTAATTTGCGTCCCTTACGATCAGCTAATTTTCCCCAGAATGGTGAAATGATGGCCATTACCAAAAAGGTTGCTGAATAAGTAATACCGCTATAAAAATTAAGCTCATCTTTTGAAAAATTTCCCAAAGTATCAATATATAAGGATAAAAAAGGCATGATTAAGCTGAAGGCGATCCCAGCCATAAAAGTACCGCACCATAAAACAATTAAGTTCTTTTCCCAAAGCGTGCGCGGCCTAAACAGCAGATCTTTGAATTTAGCATACATAAAAAAACTCCCTTTGATTAATCAGCAAAAAAACAAGTTTCAGTTAATAAATATAGTATGAATATATTATAGCGAAGGTGGTAATTACTTCCAAACGAGTTGCGCTTTAAAAATAAATCAGGAACTAAAAAATGTGGTTTACAATTAATAAGGATTATAGTATAGTAAAAAGCGTTCGTTAATATGATAAACTATCAATAATGTTCGGAAAGGGAGATAAACTGTGAAAGAGAGAATTGTAGATTACTTTGGTTTAAAAGAATTGCAGACAACATTTCGTCGTGAACTTTTAGCTGGTTTTACGACTTTTATCTCAATGGCATATATATTATTTGTCAATCCTAGTGTTTTGGGCGCTTCGGGAATGAATAAAGGTGCTGTTTTTACTGCAACAGCATTAGCAAGTGCTTTGGGGTGTTTGATGATGGGAATTTTGGCTAAATATCCAATCGCAACTGCACCTGGTCTGGGAGTTAATGCTTTTTTTGCTTATTCAGTCTGTATTGGAATGAAGATTCCTTGGCAAACGGCTTTAGCAGGAGTTTTTATCGCCTCAATCATTTTTGTAATTATTACGATTTTTAAACTTCGTGAATTGATTATTGATGCGATTCCAGCGGACTTAAAATCAGCCATTTCTGCCGGGATCGGTTTATTTATTGCTTTTATTGGTATGGCAGACGGTGGTTTGATCGTTAAAAACAGCTCAACGATTGTTGGATTAGGAAACTTTTCGGGCACTACTTGGTTAACAATTTTTGGGTTAATCGTGACGGCAATTTTGATGGTCAAGAAAACACCTGGTGGAATTTTCATTGGGATGGTTGCTACCTCAATCTTAGGAATTGCTTTAGGCATGATCAAATTGCCAACACAAGTCTTTTCAATGGCCCCTAGTCTTAAGCCAACTTTCTTAGTAGCTGTTAAACATATTGGTGATATTAATTCCTTGCAGTTAATTGTGGTGGTACTGACTTTCTTATTAGTTACTTTCTTTGATACGGCTGGCACTTTAGTTGGCTTAGCTCAACAAGCTGGTTTTATGAAAGATAATAAAATGCCACGAATTGGTCAGGCTTTGATGTCAGACTCGACGGCGATGTTAGCTGGATCTTTGTTGGGGACTTCGCCAGTTAGTGCCTACATTGAATCCTCAGCAGGAATCGCTGTTGGTGGTCGTTCAGGTTTGACCGCTGTCGTTACTGGAATCTTATTTATTTTTGGCTTGTTCTTTTCACCATTACTTGCAGTGGTTACCAGTCAAGTAACTGCACCAGCCTTAATTATCGTGGGTGTTTTAATGGCTGAAAGTATGAAGAATATTAATTGGGAAAAGATGGAGATTGCAATTCCTTCCTTCTTGATTGTTTTAGGGATGCCCTTGACTTACAGTATTTCAGATGGTTTGGCACTGGGCTTCATTGCTTATCCAATTACGATGATTGCTGCTAAACGTGGTAAAGAAGTGCATCCAATCATGTATGGCTTGTTCTTTGTCTTTATTATTTTCTTTTGGATTTTGAGTCATTAAGATCAATTATGATCCTAAAAGCAGCTTTCAATTTTTGAAGGCTGTTTTTTTTTGAACTTTAAGATTAAAAATAGATTAAAATTAAATTTGTGGTATGATGAGGGATGAGAAAGAAATAAGGCAGGCAAACAAATTGGTTAAACTAACTCAAGCAGAATATCGTCAAATTGCCCACCATACGATGAATTTGTATCAAGTTGAAATGAATGGACTTCAGCAAAAATCACAGTTGGTTGAAAACCGTCTTTTGAAACAGTACCAGCCACTTCAGAGTAAAAAACTAAAAATTATTATTAACCATGAAAATGTTTTGCAGCGGATTAGATTGGCAACGGATATGTCAACTAAGGTCGGAGTTTTGAATTTTGCTGATCCAATTGAACCCGGTGGTGAATTTCGTCAGGGAAGAGATGGACAGGAGCAAGCAATTTGTCGTAATACATTTTTATATCCGGAATTAATGCAATTTCGGCGCAAATATTATTACTATAATCAATGCCATTTTAATCAAGGTCTTTACAGCCAGAAAATGATCGTTTCAGAGCAGGTTAAAGTTTTACATGATGAAAGTGAGAAAAGTTATCTGAAGCCAGCGAGGTTTGTTGATTTTATCAGTATTTCTGCACCTAATTTAAAATTAGCAGTTAAAGAAAGCCAGCAGTTTGAGACGAAAAGGCTACAACAAGATTTGCAGCAAAGAGTCATTCAGTTATTGCGACAATTTAAGGTTTTGCGGGATGAATATTTAATTTTGGGAGCCTTTGGTTGTGGACAGGCTGGCAATGATCCAGAGATGGTAGCGCAGATATTCAAAACCGAACTTACTAGCCCAGAGTTTGTGAATGCTTTTAAAGAGGTCTATTTTTCAATTCTAGATGAACATCAAAAGGAAATTTTTGCTTCGATATTCAATCAGCATCGAAAAATAATTTTAAATGAAGCGTGAAACACTGCATAGAAAAAGAGGTTGCCCGAGACAGCCTCTTTTTTCCTCAAAACAGTTGATAAAAAATTAGTTTTCTAATTTTTTGGCATCAGCATCGATCCGTGCAAAACCAGAACCGTTACTCTTCTTTTGAGGATGCTTTGCGCGGTCTTCTAAGGCTTTGCGAGCTA
Organism: Liquorilactobacillus vini DSM 20605; assembly: GCF_000255495.1. Classification (GTDB taxonomy): domain Bacteria; phylum Bacillota; class Bacilli; order Lactobacillales; family Lactobacillaceae; genus Liquorilactobacillus; species Liquorilactobacillus vini. Next base: position 609 of record NZ_AHYZ01000045.1, on the reverse strand, counting down.
ATGCTTTGCGTTCTTCCTTGCTCAACTTGTTTGACATTGCGATCGCCTCTTCCCTTTGAAATCCACACGGTGCGGAATTAACTCCACACTCCTATTTTAAACCAAACCTTGATTATTTCAAATATTCTTATTTATAATAGATTTTCTAAATAAAGAAAGGAGTTAACAAATGAAATTCACGATAAAAAACGGAATAGGAACTTCAGCAACTTGTTATCAAGCTGCCCTAATGATTCGCCAGCAAGTTTTTGTTAAAGAACAACATGTTGCACCAGAATTAGAAATTGAAAATGAAGATCAGGCAAAATATTATGTTGGCTATCTTGACTCAGCGCCAGCAGCAACTGCTCGAGTGATCGAACAAGTTGATGGTGGTTGGCATATACAACGGGTTGCAACTTTAAAAAAATTTCGGCGGCAAGGTTTAGCACGTCAAATTTTGAATTTTATTGAAGCAAAAGCCAAAAAAGCAGGTATACCATATTTAACTTTAGGAGCACAGGATCAAGCTCAGGGCTTTTACCTGAAATTAGGATATAGTGTAATCGGTGATGGCTTTTTAGATGCTGGGATTAAGCATCATCGAATGGAAAAAAAGTTATATTGGTT
>NZ_AHYZ01000046.1 GCF_000255495.1 Liquorilactobacillus vini DSM 20605 | reverse complement strand
CTATTTAAGCTTTGAACTGGTACTGAGACCTAGATCAATTAGATTTTGTTGGGTCATATATTCATTGATTCTCCTGAAATATCGCATTTTAGAATCATCAACTTTTTCAGCATCTTTATGAAACAAACGCCAATTGATTTTTAAAGCTGTGTAAATCCGGCTATGCTGATCGGCTTGTTGCTTTAAAATTGTAACCCTAAGCTAATCGAAAGCCCGATTTACCAGTTGAACAATGTGAAAGCGATCAATATGATTTTTAGCATGCGGAAAAAGTCGTCTGATGAAAAGCTGGTAATTGGCATTTAAGTCAATGACAACCGATTTGACAGCTGAACGTTCTTCTAGAGAATAGCGATTTTCAAAGTAAGCACAAATGTTTTTAGACAAGCGATCATCAAGAATTGAAACCAAATTATGCTTTTTAGCAGCGATGGTAATAAATGAATATGATCTGACAACTGATTTGAATTCGTTAAAACGAAGATGTTCAAGAAGTTTGACCAGGTGCTAAGGCTTTTGAAAATCATGATATAAAATACGTGTAACTGAAATAGGAAAGATCCTGGCATTTTGGCAATCGTCGTAACAGGTAGTGATTGTTTGGCTAATTTAACGACCGCAGATTTGAGACCTCTGGTAAGAGAAGGATTTTTTCAACGATTGATTGGGTTTAGACGCTTAAATCGTATCACAGGCTGCCATGGCCTGTAATATATAAAATTAAAAAACTGATATTGGCTTTTATGTTCCACCAATATCAGAAAGTATAGACCCCTTTTAACTTTAGTTAAGGTCAAAGATGGATGATTATTAAGTGCCCACAAATATTTAGCACGTGATTAATTTAATTCATCACGAATCTTTTTACGGCAACTAGAAATTAAGCGCGAAATCTGCTGACCTGACTTGTTAAGTATTTGACTTATTTCAAATATATCTGCTTTATCAAGATAGAGCAGAAGAAAAACTTGATACTCACTTTTTGATAAAATATTTTGCAAATCATTTAAGATTTCTTTGAATAAAATAGTTGTGAAAAGTGAATTATTGTCGTAACTTAATGCAGTTTTAAGACCAAATTGTCCGTCACTATTCAATTTTTCAAAAGAAGCAGCATTAATTTCCGCTTTCCGCTTTAAAGCGCTTTCTTTGCGAAGTAAACTGCAGTAACGATTTAATAAACTTTTTTGGAAGTATGCCCCAAAAGAGGCTTTAGTTCCAATCTGGTATGAAAGTGCTGCCTGATAGCAAACGATTCTAGCTTCTTGCAGCAAATCATCATGTTCAACAAAATGGAGATGATAGCGTCCGAGAGCTTTGTGTACAACGGGTAAATACTTTGAAAATAAGAATTCAAAAGCATCACTATCGTTTTCTTCTCTAACTTTTAGAACCAAAGAACTATCTGAAGTATTGTCTTTTTCAAATCTATTCTTCAAAAAATCCCTCACCTTTCTGGAATTTAAAATTAATAAGATAAATCTTACAATTTTGAATATATCAGATAAGTCTTTTAAAAGAAGGGCAATACTTCCGCTTTTGCAAAAAAAATTAGCAAAAAAATAAGCTACAAAACTATCTAGAAAAACAAAAAGTTTTGCAGCTTACTTGTTAGTAAATTAAAACTTAAATAACATTAAGCCACTTACCGGATTTGAACCGGTGACCCCCACCTTACCATGGTGGTGCTCTACCTGCTGAGCTAAAGTGGCAGCAAAAACATTACTTAAATAGTATATTACAAGCTAAAATGAAAATCAACTGTGATTTTTAGTTGCTTGGTTGTAGTTTAAGTTTACTAACTAGTAAAATTTTGCCAAATTAGTTATGATAGTCAGCTAACACTGGTGTTGGCGTTCGAAATCAGATATTTTTGCGTGTTGATTTGTGAAATAATTTTGCTGGGTTGGCCAATTGAAAATAAGACTAATTGATGCATAGCTCGCGAACAAGCGGTATAGAGAAGACTCCATTTTTCAGTTGGATAAGCTGTCTGCGAAGTATTAAAGACAATGACTCCATCAAACTCTAATCCTTTAGCTAAATAAATAGGTAAAACAATTACTCCGTGTTCGAGTTTATTGCTGTTAGCAGTTAATCTGGTGACTTTCAACTGTGACTGCAAAGACTTTTCCAATTTGATGGCAGTAGCTTGAGTTTGAGTAATAACAGCCAGTGTCTGATTTGAATGCTGTAGGCTTTTAATTAGTTTTAGCAGTTTAATCTGCCAGCAATCAGGCTGAACCGAAACAACTTGTGGCAATTGACCGTGACGATTAAATGGTTGGATTTGTTGACCAGTTGGCAAGATTTGCTGAATAAAATCCGTAATTTCAAAAGTCGAACGGTAGCTTTTGTTGAGCTCGATCAATTTGGCTTTTTTAAATTTCAGTTGGTCTTTTAAGGTTGTCAGTACTGCTTGCGGAGTTTGGGCAACTGTGTATAAAGCTTGCTGACTATCACCAAGCAAAGTGAATTTAGCCTTGGGAAAGGCATGCTTTAAATAAAGCAGCTGATCAACTGAATAGTCTTGCATTTCGTCGATAAAAAGATATTTAATTTGATGATTGATTCCACTGCCAGTTAATGTATCCCGCAGCATTAATAAAGGAGCGCAGTTTTCCCATGATATTTGGTGATATTCAAGCTGGTTAGCAAAACTTTTAGCAACTGCTGGGTCAATCTTAAGTAAAAAGTCGCTATACTGTTGATAGCTGTCTATAAAATAATCATTATAAATTGCTTCATAGATTGGACGATAATAATTTTTGACGATTTTTTGACGCAGCTGTTTTTCAATGAGTTGTGGTTCTTGAGAAACTTGTCGACTCCAAGAACGAATTTGTTCTTCACTGAGATTTTGCAGTTTATCGGTTACCCAATCTTTAGCTAATTGTCGCTCGCCAATTTTTTTAATCAACCGCAAGAGCTTTTTCTTAGTAGCTGTAAATTTCAAAGCTGGCGACCAGCTGACTGGCAGCGATTGATACAATTTTTTAATAGTTCGAGCGGAAATAATTGATTCACCCGCGAGATTTAGAGCTACGAAGCAGATTTGCTCAACTGGCAGTGTTTGAGCATAAACAGCTGCTTTTTGAACGAGACCGCTGGCTGCTCGATGATTTTGAATCTGGGGTGACGCGGTTTGCCTAGCCTCAAAAACAGTAAACAAATTTTCAACCTGCAAACCCTCAAACCGACGTGAAAAGAACTCGTGCAAAGTCACCTGCCGCAAATTTTTCTCACCTAAACTTGGCAAGACTTCAGAAATGTAATTGCTGAAAAGATAGTTAGGTGAAAATAGGACCATTTGATCAGCGACGAGGTCTTGGCGGCTATGATATAGGAGAAAGGCTACCCGTTGTAAGACAGCCGAGGTCTTACCGCTGCCGGCAACACCTTGAACTAAAAGCAGATCATGAGTCGTATCGCGAATAATACTGTTTTGTTCTTGCTGAATGGTCGCTACGATGTTATGCATGTACTGATCACTATGTTCACTCAAAAGATCCTGCAGTAGTGAATCACCAACGGTTTCATTCGTATCAAACATATTGCGGATCTTTCCTTGCTTAATTTTAAACTGACGCTTCTTCAATAATTCAACTTGTTGTTGACCAGCTGGTGTTTGATAATTAACAGACCCTAAAGTGCCGTTATAGTAGATGCTGGAAATTGGTGCGCGCCAATCATAAACCAAGAAGTTATTTTGGCTATCAACAAATGAAGCAGTTCCAATATACAATTTTTCCGGTTGCTGGTCTCCTGGTTCACAAATATCGATCCGACCAAAATAAGGAGAATCACTTAACCTCCTCAATTGTTTAACTTGTTGCTGTAAAATGCTTTCAGTCTGCACGTTTTTAGCAACTAGCTGTTTTTGTTGCTGGACTTCAGCATTAGTTTCCATTTGATCGTCAACTTCCAAGGTGTTGATTTTGGCATTTTGACCATAATTTTGTTCTACTGCGGCCCGTTCAAAATGAGCTTCGTTTAATTCAGCAGTGATGGCTGTTAATTTTTGTTTAATTTTTAAAATAACTTGATTGATACGTGTTTGTTCGCTTTGTTTTTCGCTGTTCATGGCTCCTCCTTTTAGGCAATTATCGTAACATAAGAATTACCAAAAAAACAACAAATTTTGACTTTTTAGGAAGTTAGGGTTTAAAATACATTCATAATTAAGTAGTTGAGCTAACTTACAGAGATGTATCAAAAGCTGAAAGGTACAACAGCAAGACGAACTGGATCTTAAATTAAAATTATTTAAAGCGGCAGTTTTTAACTGCAAAATAGGTGGCACCGCGGTCATTCGTCCTATTGCAAGTTTGCAATAGGATTTTTTTTAATTGATTTTAGGAGGCAGATAAAATGAAAACAATTTTAACAGGTGATCGTCCAACCGGGAAATTACATATTGGACATTACGTCGGTTCATTAAAAAATCGGGTAAAGATGCAAAATAGTGGCAAGTATCGAACCTTTATCATGATTGCTGATCAACAAGCATTAACAGATAATGCACGGGATCCAGAAAAAATTCGGCGTTCTCTGCTTCAAGTAGCGCTAGACTATTTAGCAGTCGGTCTTGATCCAGCTAAATCAACGATTTTTGTTCAATCACAAATTCCGGCCTTATCAGAATTAACCAATTATTATTTAAATCTAGTTACCGTTTCTCGCTTAGAACGCAATCCAACTGTTAAAGCTGAAATTCAACAAAAACATTTTGAAAAATCGATTCCCGCTGGTTTTTTCATCTATCCGGTTAGCCAAACATCTGATATTACAGCTTTTAAGGCGGAATTAGTCCCAGTCGGCGATGATCAAGAACCAATGATTGAACAAGCTCGTGAGATTGTGCGGAGTTTCAATAGCATTTATCATAAGCAAATTTTAGTTGAACCGCGAGGCGTCTTTCCTCCTAAAGGATTTGGTCGGCTGCCAGGTCTTGATGGAAATGCTAAGATGAGCAAGTCACTGGGCAATTGCATTTATCTGTCGGATGATGCTGATACATTGCAGCGAAAAGTTATGTCAATGTATACTGATCCAAATCACATTCATGTTGCAGATCCTGGCAAAGTTGAGGGAAATATGGTCTTTAAATATTTAGATGTTTTTGATCCTGACAAAGAGCAGGTTGCTATGTTGAAAGAACAGTATCAAGCTGGCGGGTTAGGCGATGTTAAAATCAAACGGTACTTAAATGATGTCCTTGAAGCGGAATTAAGGCCGATTCGTGAACGACGAGCAGAATTTGCCAAGGATATTCCAGCAGTGTATGATATGTTGCAAAAGGGCAGTCAAAAAGCTAATGAAGTTGCCAATCAAACTTTAACAGAAGTCAGGGCTGCAATTGGCGTCAACTATTTTGACTAAAACTGGTAGCTTTCAGCAACTAGCTTGTAGGATGTGAGTGATAAACTCATTATCTGGTAACGGAAAATGAGTTTGGGAGGGGAATCTAAGATGCGCAATTTGGTAGTTTTGGATTTTGGTTCAAATTCGGTTCGCTTTTCGATCAATCAAATCGTTGGGAAAGATTCTTTTCAGGAAATCTTGCGGCAAAAAGCAACGACCCGTCTAGCTGAGGGAATGGGAAACGCTTCTCAGCCAAAGAAATTAACTGCGAAGGCTGTTAAACGAACTTTGGGAGCAGTAGCAGATTTTCAGCAAGTTTATCAATCTTATCCAGAATGTAAAGTTGTTGGGATAGCAACTGCTGCTGTTCGTCAGGCAGAAAATCGAACTGATTTTGTTGCTCAAATTAAAGCTTTAACTGGTTGCCAAATTCAAGTCTTAACTGCTCAGCAGGAGACTTATTTTGATTATTTAGCGGTGATTAATTCGTTGCCGCTGACGGAATGCCTGATTTTTGATGTTGGTGGTGGCAGCTGTGAATTAGCTTTGGTAAAAAAAGGACAATTTGTGGCCGGAATTAGCTTGCCGGTTGGGGCAGTTAGCTTGAGTGAAAGGTTTTCACCAACGAATGATTTTACTGCTCAGCAGCTTTTTGCGTTGCAAGACTTTTTGGTAGGTAGTTTCCAACAGATTTCTTGGCTAAAACAAGCTGCCAACTTGCCCTTAGTCTTATTGGGAGGCTGTAATCGCTCGGTAGCACGGTTGCAGCGAACAAGACTTGGCTATGCTAAGACAGATTTGTTTCATGGCTTTTCAATGACAACTCAGGCCTTCAAGGAAATTTATGCTACTTTGCTAGCTAAAAAGCTACCAGAACGTCAGCAGCTGCCGGGGATGGAAGCCAATCGTGCTGATATCATCTTGGCTGGCATGTCGCCGGTTGTCTTATTGCTAGAGTGGTTGGCAAGTAGTAAAGTCGTTTTTTCTGAAAGCGGAGCACGTGAAGGTTTTATTTATCATTCCTTAAAAAATGAAGCAGCAAAATAATTATCCCAAAGACTAAAACAATGAATTACCTTGCTTTAGTCTTTTATTGTGCGGTGACATCAGTCTAATTTTAAGTCGTTTCAAAGTTTTGAACGTGCTAAAATTAATTTATCAAGTATCGATTAGTGGATCAAGAGGTGAAATTATGGGAACAGCTAAAAAATTTTATCAACTGTCGTGGGCCAACCGGCTAACAACGTTGATTGATCAAGGAATTATCACGCCGGCCCAAGCGAAGATCTTAAAACAGCAGGCAAACAATCAGTTGCTCGGTGACCAACAGATTGAAAATTACTTGACAGATTATCATCTGCCGCAAGGAGTGGCTTGGCATTATTTAATTGATGGGCAGCAATATTTGGCACCAATGGTCACTGAGGAACCTTCAGTTATTGCTGCCAGCAGTCACGGAGCAGGGCTTATTGCGCAATCTGGCGGCTTTAAGACTAAAATTGGGCCACATATTTTATGGGGACAGATTATTTTAGAACAGATCACCAATCAGCAGCAGTTAAAGCAGCAATTATTGACGCAAAAGCCTCAATTGCTAGCAGTAGCTGATCAAGCTCATCCGTCATTAAAAAAACGTGGTGGCGGTACTCGTTTGCTCCGGGTCCGCAGCTTGAACGATCAGTTGCTGTCAATTGATCTTGGAATCGACACGCAAGCGGCAATGGGGGCCAATATGGTTAACTCGATGTTGGAAGCAGTTGCCAAGTATCTGCGGCAGCAGCTTGGCAGCCAAGTATTAATGAGCATTTTAAGTAATTTAGCTGATGAATGCTTGGCAACTGCTACTTGCCAGCTGCCAGTCGAACTATTAACTAAAGGAAGCTTTTCTGGCAGACAGACGGCTAAGAAAATTGCTTTAGCTGCTCACGTTGCCCAAATTGATCCTTATCGAGCAGCCACTCACAATAAAGGAATCATGAATGGCGTTGATGCAGTAACGATCGCGATGGGAAATGATTGGCGAGCAATTGAAAGTGCAGCTCATGCTTATGCTGCTCGAGACGGCCAATATCGGGGATTAAGCCACTGGAGTTTATCTGCAGATCAACAGTTTTTACAGGGTGAGTTGACCTTGCCTTTGCCAGTGGGTTTTGTTGGCGGTTCGATCAAAATCGTGCCATTAGTCCAGTTGAATCAGCAATTGGCGCAGATTAAAGAAGTCAGTGATTTGGAAAAACTGCTGGTTTGTGTTGGCTTGGCCCAGAATCTGGCGGCATTATTAGCACTTGTTACTGAGGGAATTCAACGTGGCCATATGCAGTTGCAATTGCGTTCAACAGCTTTGGCGGCAGGAGCAAAAATCACTGAGGTGGCTGAGGTCGTCCAGCAGTTGCAAGCACAAGGACAAACTGATCTAACTAGTGCCCAGCTGATTTTACAAAAAATACGAAAAAACGGTGATCATAATGACAGAATTTAATTTACAGCCAGCGGTTAGTAAACTTTTAACAGCGACTGAGCAGCAACTCGGTCAAAAAATCAAAATTCAGCCAGCTGTCCGCTTAAATAGCAACTGGTTACGCCACGATCAAGGCAAGCATTTTTTGCACAATGGTCAAATGGTGATTTCGATAGGAAATTTAGCAGCCGTTGATTTTATTGTTTCCCATGAACTGCTGCATCTGCAATTGTTAAAAGCCCCAGTCCCGCAGCTGCAGTTCAATTTAACAACCGGCAATTTGCAGCTTGATGAGCGACTAATGGCGGCTGGACTTGAATTATATGACACTTTGCTGCATTTTACTGTTTATCAACAGCAGCGGCAGTTAGGGTTGATTACAGAGAAAATTGAGGAGGATTTCTATCGAGGCATCTTAGCAACTTTAAAGCCAGAAAAGCCAATTAATGATCAATGGATGGTTTTGCGGTTATTATCTTTATTAGATGGATTGGTATTTTTCCAAGGCCAGGATCAAGTGATTCAAAAATTGACTGAATTATATCCGCGCTCAATGAACGGCGCCAGTCAATTATTTGAACTGATTACTGAAAAAGATTTGAACGGCCCTTTGGCGCTTCGACGCGGGATGGTTAAAGCTCTGAAGGGCTTTGAGCAGCAATTGAAAATTTGGCAGCTGCCAAGCCTTCAGTTGCGACAGTTCTTAACTCTCACCCCAGTCTTCAGTCAGCGCCAGATGAGATTGCAAATCAGACAATTATTTGCAATTTATCATACTGACTGGCAGGACAACTTGCAATTTACCCGGGCATATATCGGATATTATCAAGCTGATCAACAGAATTCATTTGTGTTGCCGGCTCCTCAAACTGCTCAGCCAGAAGCGTATTTTAAGAAAATTTATCAGCAGTCAGTCACCGAGTTTATGCAGGAAAATGGTTTTATTTATCAATTGCGTTAAATGGGCTGATTAGTTTGGACAATGGAGGTGTTATCATGCAATTAGCAGCAGAATTGTTTCAGGCAAAGAGAATCGTCTTTTTGACAGGTGCCGGTGTTTCGACTCCTTCGGGCATACCAGATTATCGTTCTAAAGGTGGCTTGTATGATAATGATCAGCAACGGCCAGAGTATTTATTAAGTCATACTTGTTTAGTGCATCAGCCAGAAAAATTTTATCAATTCGTGGTTCAACAGATGTATTATCCTGCAGCTTTACCAAATATCATTCATCAGAAAATGGCTTGGTTTACCAAAAATAAAGCAGCCATCATCATTACGCAAAATGTTGATGGCTTGCATATGAAAGCTAAAGCTCAAAATGTGATCGAATTTCATGGCAGCTTATATCGAGTCTATTGCCAAAAATGCGGTCAAAAGGTAGCTTATCAACAATATTTAAAATCTATGATCCATCAAGGTTGTGGTGGGATTTTGCGGCCAGCGATTGTTTTATATGAAGAGCAGATTGATCCTAAAATTATCAATGCATCATTAATGGCTATTTCGCAAGCAGATTTAATTGTTGTTTGTGGGACTTCACTGCAAGTTTATCCATTTGCTGGCCTATTGACAGCAGCTGATCCAACAGCTAAAATAATTGCCATCAATCGTGAAAAATTAGTTTTGCCAGCCAATGCACAGCAAATTGTGGCTGATGCTGCATCAACTTTTGCAGCAGTAAAAGTCTGAAGGAACAACTTTTAATTCATAAACTATGCTATACTAACTGTGTAACTATTAATTTAGACATAAATAAAAATTAAGATGATTTTGTAGAGTGAAAGGACTTGACTTCGATGGCTTCAAAGGGAACATTTTATATTACGACTCCAATTTATTATCCTTCTGGGAAATTACATATTGGGAATTCATATACGACGATTGCCTGTGATGTAATGGCTCGTTACAAGCGCCTGCAGGGATATGATGTCTTTTTCTTGACAGGGACTGATGAACATGGCTTGAAAATTGAGAAAAAAGCTGAGGAATTGAAGATGTCTCCCAAGGAGTATGTTGATCAAATGGCTGCAGGAATCAAAAAATTGTGGCAGCTCCTTGAAATTTCGAATGACAAGTTTATTCGAACCACTGATGATTACCATGAAAAAGCAATTCAAAAGATTTTTGAGCGTTTATTGAAAAAAGGCGACATTTACCTAGGTGAATATACCGGCTGGTATTCAGTTTCTGATGAAGAATATTTTACGGAATCCCAATTAGCTGAAGTTTATCGCGATGAACAGGGCAAAGTTATCGGTGGTAAAGCACCATCAGGCCATGAAGTTGAATTGGTTCGTGAAGAATGTTATTTCTTTAAAATGAGCAAGTATGCTGATCGCTTAGTTAAATATTATAATGATCATCCTGATTTTATTATTCCAGTTTCCCGGAAAAATGAAATGTTGAACAATTTTATTAAACCAGGTTTGGAAGATCTGGCAATTAGCCGGACAACCTTTAACTGGGGTGTTAAAGTTCCAAGTAATCCCAAACATGTCGTTTATGTCTGGATTGATGCCTTGTGCAACTATATTACTGCTTTAGGCTATGGTAGTAATGACGATAGCCTGTTTAAAAAATACTGGCCAGCTGATATCCATATGGTTGGCAAAGAGATTGTGCGGTTCCATACGATTTATTGGCCAATTATCTTGATGGCTTTAGATCTGCCGTTGCCAAAACATGTTATTGGTCATGGCTGGCTCTTAATGAAAGATGGGAAAATGTCGAAATCTAAAGGCAATGTCGTTTATCCCGAAATGTTAGTTGAACATTATGGCTTAGACGCGTTGCGTTACTATTTAATGCGTGCAGTTCCCTTTGGAAATGACGGGGTCTTCACTCCAGAAGACTTTGTTGGTAAAGTTAACTTTGATCTAGCTAATGATTTAGGTAATCTTTTGAATCGGACAGTTGCGATGATCAATAAATATAATGTTGGGAAAATTCCAGCTTTAGCTCATGCTACAGCTTTTGATCAAGCTTTAGAGAATGTTGCGCAAACGACAATTGTCAATTATGAAAAAGAAATGGATAGTGTGCATTTTTCAAATGCTTTAGAGGCAATTTGGCAATTGGTTAGTCGAACAAATAAATATATCGATGAAACTGAGCCTTGGCAATTGGCTAAGGATCCGGATCAAGTTGGCGCGTTACAGAGTGTTTTAGCTCACTTGGCTGCCAGCTTGCGGGTAATTGCAATTTTACTGCAGCCAGTGATGACACATGCACCGCAGAAAATCTTTGCCCAGTTAGGACTGCCAACTGATAAAATTGAGATCGACCAATTAGCTTATGCTGATTTGCCAGTTGGCGAGCAGGTTGTTGCTAAACCGACGCCAATTTTTCCGCGTCTTGATGTTGAACAAGAAGTTGCTTATATTAAATCCAAAATGAGCAAAAATGAAAAGGTAAAGGGCCGCAAAGCGATGGCTGCAGCTAAAACGAAGGCTGTTGAAGAGACTTTGAAGTTGAATAAAAAAGAAATCCGTTTTGATAAATTTGATAAAGTTGAATTGCGAGTTGCTGAAATTTTGGCAGCTAGTCATATTAATGGGGCAGATAAGTTACTGAAGTTTAAATTAGATGCTGGCGATCCGATGCCACGTCAAATTTTGTCAGGAATTGCTGATTGGTATCCGGAACCAGAAAAATTAGTTGGCAAGAAAGTGGTGATCGTTGCTAACTTGCAACCGCGTAAAATGCGGGGCGAGATTAGTCAGGGAATGCTGTTATCTGCTGAATACGGTAAGCAAGTCCAGTTAATCACAGTTGCTGATGAGATTCCAAATGGTTCGCTGATTAGCTGATCTTAGGTAGAGATCTTTTCTTGGTTTTAA
>NZ_AHYZ01000047.1 GCF_000255495.1 Liquorilactobacillus vini DSM 20605 | reverse complement strand
CTGGATAGCTTTGACACGTTCTTCATGGGAAAACATATGGACATTCCTCCTGTGTTCATTTTTAGTCCAGGATTATGTCCGCCCCCCTTTTCCTACATTTTATAACCGCCCTCCACAGGTGCTTACAAAGTATCCACGTTATTGACAAAAAATCCAGTATTCCTGATGCCACTAACACAAAACATCAACAGAAGGATAGCCCAATACATGAATCATGGCTGCATAAGAACGGTCATACTTAAGAAATAGTTGAGGCGCTCTTCCTTAAAAAATATTCAAATTCCTCCAAATTTGATCCAGGGTTTTGTTCACGCTTACTTTTTTGTAAATTTTGTCCTTTGTTAAAGAACAAAATTATGTAAGCGCTATCTAGAAGGCGGGTTTATTATAATAAATGTAGAGAGGAGCAAGACAATGATAACTGAGTATAATAAAAAAGCTTTAATAAACTATTTTTTGAATCATCGTGGTTTCATTTCAGGATCAGAGTTATCAGCTTATTTGGGAGTCTCTATAAAAACAGTTTCACGAATTACTAAAAAAATTAACAAAAGAAACAGAAATAAACCAATTATTGAATCGAAAAGGGGAAGAGGCTACTTCTTAAATTATGAAAATTATACTAATCAAGAATTCACTATAAGAGGTGATAGTTCTAAGGAATTGACTTCAATTGAACGTAGGAATGAAGTTGTTAAACAGTTATTAGTTTCATCACCACAAAAACAAAACATTAAT
>NZ_AHYZ01000048.1 GCF_000255495.1 Liquorilactobacillus vini DSM 20605 | reverse complement strand
TTCTCAGAGCTATTTCAGAAGTCCTCAGAGAAGAACACCAATCTCAGTTTTTCACGTAGTCAGGTTTTAACCGGGGCAACCATGACCGACTCGGATCGTGATATTAATTCGGATGACGACTACATGAAGACCTATAACGTGATCCACGTAGGTGACATCTTATTTGAAGGTCACACCTCAAAACAATTTGCTTTTGGTCGATTCGTTTTAGATGACTACCGTGACGGGATTGTCTCGCATGTGTTCGATATTTACCGACCTAAAGCTAAGATGAACTTGAGCTTTTGGAAGTACTATATACACGACGAAAACGTCATGCGTCCAATATTGGTGAGAGCAACCTCAAACGCAAGAATGCTGAACGCACTCAGCTCAAGTGAGTTTCTAAAACAATCGTTATTCGTTCCTAGTGAAAACGAGCAAGCCAAGATTGGAAATCTTCTTGAACAGATAGACAGCACTATCGCT
>NZ_AHYZ01000049.1 GCF_000255495.1 Liquorilactobacillus vini DSM 20605 | reverse complement strand
GGGATCATGGTGGTCTATTCTGCTTTTTAAAAATAGATCTTTGCAAACTTGTTTTTTAGTGAGTGGTTGGTGAAAAATTTCGAATTGCTGCATAAATTGGTGCTCAAAGTTATTTAAAGTTTCAAATTTCCAAATTTGATAAAAATCTATTTCTAAGAATTCTGCTGGCTGAAAGAAATGGGCTGTTAATAAAAGCGTTAAGCGGCCATAAAAACTAATTTGGTGATTTGCTAGCAGATCAGCTAATTGATCACTCCAAAAGAGTTGATTTGATTGATTGGTGGCAACAGGAATACTTTTAAGGCCAAGTGTTGGCAAGGTTGAAATTTGTTTTGCTTGAAATAGGAAAATAAAATATTGATTTAAATGAGAAAGAACTTTATTATAAGTTGCAGCTGTGATTTCAGCTGCATTTTTTAGTGCTAAAAAATAAGCTCGCAAGTCACTTTCAGTAATTTTGGGTAACTCAGTTGGCTGATGATCAAGACTTGCTAAAAAGCAAAAAAAGTTAATCAAATCATGGCGATAGCTTAAAACGGTTGGTGCTGCTAGTTGTTGTTCAAAAAGATGGTTTTCAAAAATGTTTTGCAGCGGGTAATTCAATTGAAAGAACCTCCTAAGGCTAGGAATTGTTTTGTGTTAAGTGTACATTTTTACCTTAACTTAAATCTTCAAAAAAAACAAGCGCTGCATAAACCGCAGCGCTCATCAATTAGAGAACTCTTGCTAAAAATTTTTCAATAATTTTAAAAACAGCTGGCTGTAAAAATTTCAAATCCATATGCCCGGCATTTTTGATTTGGTATAAATCGGCTGGAATTTGGTTGTCAATTAATTTCTGATAAAGTCTTTCGCTATCTTTGAAGGGAACCACAACATCTTGATCACCGTGTAAAATCAAAAAAGGCACAGTCTGCTGATTTATATAAGTTAATGGATTAGCTTGCTGATCTAGCTGTGGAGCTGATTCTGGCTCTGCTCCTAACAAGTTGCGATAAACGAAATCAAAATCGTTGGAAGTACTTCCTTGTTTAGCTGTAAGTGGGTCAACCACACCATACCAAGGAATTGCAGCCTGAATATCGCTCGAAACATTTAAGTTATTTCCAACATCAAATTTTTTTTGACCATTAGTAACACCAAGCATACTTGCTAGATGACCACCAGCTGATTCACCCATGGCGATGAATTTTTTCGGATTAGCCTGAAATTTGTCCGCATTAGCTCGAACATAACGAATTGCCGATTTAGCATCTTCTAATTGTCCTGGGAAACTAACTTTGTTACTGTCACGATATTCAACACCAACAACGATAAATCCTCGGCGTGCAAAGTCGACCAAATTTGGCAAATAAATATTATGGTCAGTGTCCATCCAACCACCACCGGCAAACCAAAAAATTACTGGGAACCTTTTTGAACCAGCTTTTGCAAAATGCCGAATTACTGACAATTTTAAATCACGAGTTGTTTTTCCTAACCAACCTGGGACCTGGGTATAAGTCAAGTTACTGTCCAACCAAAGTCCGTCACGTTCTAGAGGTATATCAACTGTATATTTCATTAAAAACATTTCCTTTCTATAAGTAACCGTTATTATAATAGAACATCTTTTACAAAAATAAAAGATGTTTAATGAATATTAACTGGGAATTCCGTGACTTTAGACAGGTGGTGGTTAACTTGTCATACTTATGTTGAGAGTTAAACAGCTAATTGGTTTATATGATTTTATTGCATTATTAGAAATTGCTTATTTTTTGTAGTTAAGCTAATTATTTTTGGCTTGTACATCGGTAATTGCTGATAATTAAATTAATTATTGAGTTAAAATAGACAGCCGTCCAGAAATGGGCGGTATTTTTTGTTTAAGGAATCATCACTAGTTAGTTACTTAAAAAATATGAGATGACCCACATGCCATCTGAAATGACCCACACATTTGACCTACAAAAAATATTTTTCAGTCGGTTTCTAGCGACCAGCCAGCTTTGCCAAAGCCTAAAATAACGGCACTTTCGTCCTATAAATGCAGCAGCTTTTTCTTAGCTACATCGTAGGAGAAACCTTCGCCGATTACTTCATTGACTGATAAAATTGAAACGAAAGCATGTGAGTCATGCCGAGCGACGATATGTTTCAAATCCATTAATTCATTGGGACTGATGACACAGTAAATTGCTTGAATTGGTTCTTGTGAGTACGCACCGGTCGCTTGTAAATAGCTAACTCCACGTTTTAAGTCGTTGATAATATCTTTGGCAATTTCTTGATGATGGTTACTAATGATGATTACCCCACGAGCTGCATAGGCGCCTTCAAGAGTAAAGTTGACAACTTTTGAATAAACGTAAGAAGCTAAAAGGGTATACATCATCTTCCGCAAGCTAACATAGCTTAATGATAAGGTTAAAACAACACAATCAAAAGTCAGCAAAGTCTTGCCCATGGCAACGCCGCGATGTTTTTCAAAGATTCGCGCAACAATATCTGTGCCACCAGTTGTTCCGCCGAATCGATAAACGATTCCTGAACCACTACCACCAATTAGTCCAGCTAAAATTCCAGCTAAAAATAGATCGTGATCAATATTGACTGAAAAATCAATTTGCTGCCACAGCCAAATAAAAAAAGATAAACTAAAGATTCCAAAAACGGTATACGCTAAAGCTGTTTTTCCCAAGTAGCGATAGCCAATAATAACAAGTGGGACATTTAGTAAAATAGTTGAAATGGCTGGATCAATACTGAACCAGTAACGCAATATCAGGGTTATGCCAGTTACGCCGCCTTCTGCTAAATTATTAGCAATGTTAATCATTACTAAACCGAAAGCATATAAACTGCTGCCAACTGCGATCATGATGAAATTTTTAAAATGGATTCTTTCATTTGATTGAACCACCTGATTGCCCCCTTAATAATGAATTCTATCAGATAATAACACATTCAGATTCTGGATGCTATCCAATTTAGCTTTGACAACTATAATAAAGTTAGCAAATCTGTTAAAATAGAAAAAGAAAACTTTAAAAGAAGATTGAAAAAGAGGTTGGTCTTATGGTAAAAATTCTTGTTGCAGGTTTTAAAGGCCGCATGGGACACACTACTGTTGAAATGGTGCTTAATCACCCAGGTTTTGAATTAGTTGGGGTTTATGATCCACATTCGATTGAAAAAAATTTGAATGAAATTAATGAATTTTCAGAGCTTGATGTGCCGGCCTATCATCAATTATCAGACATTGCTACGGGAAAAGTGGAGGTTTGGATTGATTTCACTTCGCCCAAAGCAGTTTTTGAAAATGTCAAGTTTGCTTTAGAACATCATATTTCACCAGTTGTTGGAACAACAGGATTAAAAGATGAACAGGTTGCACAATTACAACGAATTGCCAAAAAAAACCAAGTTGGTGGCTTGATTGCTCCAAACTTTGGTATTTCAGCAGTTTTATTAATGCAATTTGCAAAACAAGCAGCTAAATACTTACCAGATGTTGAAATTATTGAAATGCATCATGATAAAAAGCTTGATGCTCCAAGTGGAACAGCGCTAAATACTGCTAAAATGATTGCTGAGATTCGCTCTGAGCATTATCAAGGAAACCCTGATGAAACTGAAGTATTGCCAGGAGCCCGGGGAGCTAATTTTCAAGGCATGCGAATCCACAGTGTTCGCTTGCCAGGCTACGTAGCTCATGAACAGGTCTTATTCGGCGGACCTGGTGAAGCTTTAACTATTCGCCAAGATTCCTTTGATCGCAGCTCATTCATGTCAGGTGTTGCAGTAGCAGTCAGCAAAATCGGCAAACAGCATGAGCTGCTGGTAGGACTTGAGAATCTTCTATGATAGTTGAAAAGTTACCGACCATTTTTCAGCAAGCTTTGCCAATTTTAGCTAAAATTCAAGCAGCTGGTTTTGAAGCTTATTTTGTTGGTGGCAGTGTTCGTGATTTACTGTTAGGTAAACAACCACACGATGTTGATATTGCAACCAGTGCTTACCCAGCTGAGATTAAGTCGATATTTCCTCGCACGGTCGATACTGGGATCAAGCATGGAACAGTCACGGTACTTGCTAAGTCGGCTGCTTATGAAATTACCACCTTTAGGACAGAATCAGGCTATCAAGATTTTCGCCGTCCAGATCAAGTGACTTTTGTTAGATCATTACAAGATGATTTAAAGCGCCGTGATTTAACAATTAATGCTTTAGCAATGGATTCGGCGGGGCAAGTCATTGATTTGTTTGATGGTTTAGCTGATTTACGTGCCGGAATTATTCGAGCGGTTGGAATTCCGACTGAACGTTTTCATGAAGATGCTTTAAGAATGATGCGAACCATCAGATTTGCCAGTCAGTTAGCTTTTGAAATTGAACCGCGCACCCGGGCCGCTATCGAGCAAAATGCTGAATTGTTGCTTAAAATTGCTGTTGAAAGAATTCATGAAGAATGGCAAAAACTTCTGCTTGGACAAGCTGTTCAGCGTGGCTTAGCTTCCTTTATCCAAACGGGCCTATATCGGTATTGTCCCCAAATGAGCACTTGTCAAGAACCATTACAGAAAATGTTGACTTTGCCAGTGTTGCATTTCAAAACTGTTGCGACGGCCTGGGGATTGTTTGCTTATTTAGCTAATTTTTCTCCGTCAAAACTGGGGGATTTTTTGAAAGCTTGGAAAAGTTCTAACCAGTTAATCGAAGAATCGAGAGAAATTTTACGAGCCTTGTTGCTGATGACGCGCCGTGATTTAAAACCGAGTGAACTTTATCAGTTTGGTTGGCCGGTCGTTTGGCAGGCTGGTGAAGCTGCCAATTTACTTGGAATTGATTTAGATTTAAATCAATTACATCAAATTTACCAACAGCTGCCAATTAAAAGCACCAAAGAATTAGTAATCAATGGCGGAATTTTACTAAAGAACTTTAATTTAAAACCGGGCCCTTATTTAGGCAAAATTTTAAAGCAACTAGAAGTTGAAGTTATTGAGAAAAAGGTACCTAATCATTTAGATAGCTTATTGGCTCGAGCTAAGCAGCTAATTTGTAGTAAACCTTAAAGGAATGAAAGAGTGGTAATTTGCAGACATTACGAATTGAAGGTTTAAGTAAAACCTATGGCGAAAAAACTTTGTTTGAAGATCTTAACTTAATAATCAATGAACATGATCGTTTAGGGTTAATTGGTGTAAATGGAACGGGGAAAACGAGTCTATTAAATGTCTTGGCAGGAGTTGATCAAGCTGATCAAGGAAATTTGATCAAACCTAATGATTATCGGATTGCATATTTAAAGCAAAAACCTGAACTGGAAGCGGCTGATTCAATTATGACTGCAATTTTTAAGGGAGCTGCACCAGTCTTTAAGGCCACCCAAAATTATCAACAAGCTTTGCGAGTTTACAGTCAGTATCCAAATGATCAGCAAAAAGAGCAGAATTATTTAACAGCAGAAGCACGGATGAACCAACTAGCTGCGTGGGACGCTGAGAGTCAAGTTAAAACAATTTTGACACAGCTAAAAATCACTGATCTTGATCAAAAAGTTGGTCAATTATCAGGTGGGCAGGTTAAACGAGTTGGCTTAGCTCAAGTCTTGATTCAAGATCCTGATTTGTTGATTTTAGATGAACCAACTAATCACTTGGACTTTTCTTCAATTGATTGGCTGGAAGAATATTTAGCTGGTTTCAAAGGTGCATTAATGGTAGTGACTCATGATCGTTACTTTCTTGATCATGTTGCTCAAAAAATCTTAGAGTTGGATCATGGCAAACTCTATATTTATGAAGGAAACTATCGAGCGTATGTTGGCCAAAAAGCTGAACGAATAGCTGGAAAAGCAGAATTTGAGCATAAACAAAAACAGTTATATAAAAAAGAATTGGCTTGGATGAGGACTGGCGCTAAAGCTCGCAGTACTAAACAACAAGCCCGGATCAATCGCTTTAATCAGTTACAGGCGGGGGTTTCGCAAAAGGCTGAAGAAACTGAAGCTAATTTGAATCTTGGGCAACAAAGATTAGGCAAAAAAGTCATTGAACTAAAACATGCTAGCTTAAAGATTGACAAGCATCGAATTATTGATGATTTTAGCCTATTGATCCAAGCTGATCAAAGAATTGGAATCACTGGTGCTAATGGTGCTGGAAAAACCAGTTTTTTGAATATTTTAGCTGCACAATTGCCACTTGATGCTGGTGAGCTGATTGTTGGGCCAACTGTTAAAATTGGTTATTATCATCAACAATTTGCTCAATTACCTCCCGATACACGAGTAATCGATTATTTAAAAGCGACTGCTCAGCAGGTAGTTGATAAAAATGGCAATCGTTTAAGCGTTGTTCAGTTACTCGAACGTTTCTTATTTCCACGTTATATGCACGGTGTATTAATTCGTAAACTTTCTGGTGGTGAGCAGCGTCGATTATATCTTTTAAAAATCTTGATGCAGCAGCCGAATGTGTTGTTACTGGACGAGCCGACAAATGATTTGGATATTCAGACTTTAACAATTCTCGAGGATTATCTTGAGGATTTTCAAGGTACAGTAATCACGGTTTCACATGATCGTTACTTTCTTGATAAAATTGCGGAACAATTGTTGATCTTTACTGGCAATGGTCAGGTGGAACGTTTTACCGGCATGTTAAGTGTCTATTTAAAGCAAATAAAATCAAAGATCAATAAAGTAGAAAAAGCCCAGCCAAAGAAACAGGTTAAAGTACAGGAACAAACTGGCTCAAAAAAGAAAACCAAGTTGACATATGCTGAAAAGATCGAGTATGGTCAATTAGAAGAGCAAATCGATCAACTTGAGTCACAAAAAACTAAACTTAACCAGCAAATGACGCAAGTCCCTGGGAATGACTTTAGCCAATTAGCTGATCTGCAGCAACAAATTGACCAATTGGACATAGAAATTGATCAAAAAATGAACCGCTGGGACGAGTTAAGTCAGTTTGCTTAGGTTTTTCAAGGGAGGACAAATATTATGACGGTCGTTGAAGAGCCCTATTTACAACTATTAAAAGATATTTTAGCACACGGGCACCAAAAAGATGATCGAACGGGCACCGGCACTCGAAGTCTGTTTGGCTATCAAATGCGATTTGATCTGCAGCAAGGTTTTCCATTGCTAACGACCAAGAAGGTAGCTTTTGGCTTGATTAAAAGCGAGCTTCTGTGGTTTTTGCGCGGAGATACCAATATTCGTTTTTTACTGCAACATCATAATCACATCTGGGACGAATGGGCCTTTAAAAATTGGATTAACAGTCCTGAATATCATGGACCTGATATGACAGATTTTGGTCGACGCCAGTTGGAAGATGAAAATTTTAAACAAGAGTATTTGAAACAAAAAAAACTTTTTTGTCAACAAATTTTAACCGATGATCGGTTTTCAAAAAAGTATGGGAATTTAGGCGATGTTTATGGTGCTCAATGGCGTCATTGGAAAACGCGCGATGGACGAGTGATTGATCAAATTCAAAATGTGATTGATGGTATTAAGAAGACACCATCATCGAGACGCTTGATTGTTACAGCATGGAATCCGGAAGATGTCCCACAAAGTGCTCTGCCGCCGTGTCACACCTTATTTCAGTTCTATGTGAATGATGGTAAATTAAGTTGTCAGCTGTACCAACGAAGTGCGGACACTTTTTTGGGTGTACCATTTAATATTGCCAGTTATGCTTTATTAACTCATCTAATTGCTCGCCAAACTGGTTTGCAAGTTGGAGAATTTGTTCATACGTTAGGTGATGCGCATTTATATTTGAATCATTTGCAACAGGCGCAAATTCAGTTGCAACGACAGCCAAAAGATGCGCCAAAGCTGTGGTTGAACCCTGCTAAGCAACAAATTGAAGAATTTACTGTTAGCGATATTAAAGTTGAAAATTATCAACCAGCTCCGGCAATTAAAGCACCGGTGGCTGTCTAAAAAAGGGAGATTAAAGCGATGTTAGCATTTATCTGGGCCGAAGATATTCAGCATCACATCGGCTATCGTGGGAAGCTGCCTTGGCATTTACCAGCTGATTTAGCTCATTTTAAGCGAATGACTCTTCATCATCCAATCATTATGGGGCGTCGAACGTTTGAGAGTTTTCCGGGATTGTTGCCGCAACGACACCATTATCTTTTAACTCATGATCAAAAACATGATCAGCAATATGCTCAAAATCCGCAAATGACAGTGGTGCATAGTAAACAAGCACTAGGGAAACTTTTGCAAGATGATTCTCAATTGTTTTTTATAATTGGTGGGGCAAGTTTGTTTGCTGCTTTTGCCGAGCAAGTTGATTTATTATATGTGACTAAAATTGCAGCTAACTTTTCAGGCGATGTCAAAATGCCACCAATTCCTGGTAAGTTTGAATTAGTTTGGGCTAAAAGAGGAAAAATGGATAGTCAAAATCATTATCCGTATCAGTTCAAACTATATCGTCGGCAAACTGAACAATCTGAGTAAATATTTGAAGCTAAGGTAACGTCAGGGAAGAATATTAGTATTCTTTGGCGTTTTTGATTTAACCTTTAAAAACTAACAAAAAACAAACAATTGTTAAACTACAGATCAAGTCACCAGTTATAAGCCATTGTTGCCATTTAAAAAATATTCCAATTTGCAGCAGTAACCCATCAATTAAAATTAACCAAATTGGAAAGGTTATAAATAAGCAAGCTAATAAAAGCAACCAGCTCCCGCTTAAAGGCCAAAATAATGATCCGCGCAAATCGAAAATAGCTATTAAGACAATTGCAGTTACGATCCAAGCGAGTTCGATTCCAAATAAAGTCCAGCCACTTCCAGGAATCTTTGGAATCACTAAAAATGTCGGATAAAATAGTAGACTGCCAGTCAGTAGATAACAACTAATCGTGGCTAAGCGTTGAAAAACGGTTGCTGCTCTAGTTTTAGCCAAGCTATAATTAAGAATTTGAAAAATGCCATTTAAACTAATAAAACCCAAGATTAAACTGCTAGCGCAGAGCAGCCAGATTGATGAACGGCTTTTTAGCAGGAGAACTATTCCAATGCTGACCAAAATGGCTAAGTAGATTCCTTGGCTAAATGCCAGCCCAACCCGCTGATATTTAATATTCTTTTTTAAAAAATAAGCTTTCACTAAGATTGCCCCAATTTCTATCTTAAAAATAAAGTTTTTGCTATACTAATCGACGGTCTTTTTTTATGATAATATTATTTTAACATAGTAAATAAAATTCTAGAGAAAGGAAAATAATTTGAAAAAAATAAAATCTATTCTGAAATTTTTTTTAATTTTAGGCCTAGTAACTTTTTTAGTCTTTGGAATTTGGCAATTATTTTTCTACTTGGGTCAATCTCAATCAACCACATCCAAAATCACCAACCACCAAACGGCCAGCAGCAGTTCAACTTCGAAAAAGGTTAAGCATCTTAAGCTGGTGGGGTTGGGTGATTCACTGACTCAGGGGGTAGGTGATACAACTGATCAGGGTGGCTATGTTCATTTAATTCAAGAAAAGCTGGATGCTTTATCACATGTTAAAGTTCAAACTTTCAACTATGGCAAGGCAGGTGATCGGAGTGATCAAATATTAGCTCGCTTACAATCTACTCCGGTGATCCAACGACAAATCAAGCAAGCTAATGTAATTGTTATGACGGTCGGTGGTAATGATTTGATGCAAGTTTTAGAAAAAAGTTTTTCAAATATTTCTGATCAGGAGCTGGCTTCAGCAGTTACCAATTCTCGGCAAACATATCAGACAAAGTTAAAATCATTATTGCAAGCTGTTCGCCAGTACAATTCGAAGGCGCCGATTTTTGTTTACTCAGTTTACAACCCATTTTACGTTTATTTTCCAACGATGTATCAATTTACCAAATATACCAACGTTTGGAATAATGTTACTAAACAGGTTGTTGGTCAAACGAAAGATGCCTACTTTGTCAATATTGACCAGAAAATGTCCACTGGCCAATATTATCATAAAACTAAACAGCTCAAAAAAAGTTCGGTGACGGATATCACGGTTTTAAATAATAAGGATCTAACGCATGTACTTGATAATCAAAAGGAAAAAAATGGCTACTTATCACCTGCTGACCATTTTCATCCGAATTTAAAGGGTTATCGTTATATGACAAATAAACTTTATACGGCTATGATGAAACATAAAACAACTTGGCTTGCAAGAAAGGGGGATTGACTTTTGGATAATAATTTAAAAAAAAGGAGTCGGGTTTTTGCTAAAAAGGCGAAGAAACATAACTATTGGAAATGGGCTTTTATTATTTTACTCGCCTTAATTCTAGGAAGTAGCTTGTTTTTAGTTCAACAGCTGACTGGGAAAAATATTGAGCAGCAGCAAGTTGCCCAAGCAACCAAAAGCTTGGGTAAGCATACCTCAGTAGATGTTCAATTAAATAAAAAACAGTTGAATGCAGCCATAAATTATTATTTGACTCGGCAACAAAAAAATAAAAAACTAAAATATAAATTCTATGTTGATCAAGCAGCAATTTTAGTCGGAACAACGAAGATTTTAGGAGAGAACGTTTCTTTTTCTTTATATACTGAGCCAACTGTTACACCGAATGGCAACATTCTTTTGTACGCTAAATCAGTCGCGATTGGAACTTTAAGTGCACCGCCTGGTTTTATTTTGAATTATATTAAAAATAACTATCGTTTGGGCAAATGGGTTACGATTGACAGCAAAGCTAAAACAATTAGACTAAATTTGAGTCAAATCAAGGGGTTTCATGGAGTAACAGTTCGTGCCAAGAAAATTGATTTGATTAATAATAAGTTTCTTTTTAAGGTCAATATTCCATTAAAATAGGGTGGTAAAATGTTTCGTAAAAGCTTTTATCAGTATTTAATGACTGAAAGAAATGACAATAGTTCAGAACCCATTGCAAAATTTGCTAATGATGCTTTTTTTGATCAAAGCTTTCCTAAACAATCACAAAACTATCAGGAAATTTCCAATTATTTGGAGTTAAATGGCAGTTATTTACCCTCAATGACAATTTTTGATCAAGCTTGGGAAAGTTACCTTGAAAAAATGCAATAAAAACATAAGGAGAACTGAGGATGTTCAAGAAAAAACAACAAAAAGTTAAAAGATTTGGCTGGCCGACAGTTATTATTTCTGGTTTAATCTGTTTACTATTGGGAGCTGGCGGGGTCTATTATTTTATGGACCAACGTTTAGAAGCAGCCGAAGCAACTAGCCGTTCGCTTGGCAAAATTGGAACGGTTTATTCTGCTTTATATCAAAATTATTATCGCAAGGTTAATCGAGAAAAATTGGTTAATGGTGCTCTCAACGGAATGGTAGATGCATTGGGCGATCCATTTTCTGAATATATGTCAAAATCTGAGACAGAATCACTCAATAATACAATTTCCAGCAGTTTCACTGGCATCGGTGCTGAAGTTCAAAAGAGTGGTTCTCAGATCAAAATTATTTCGCCAATCGATGGGACTCCAGCCAAGAAAGCTGGTTTAAGAGCCAATGATATTATTGAGAAGATTAATGGTAAAAAAATCAATGGCTATTCGCTCAGCAAAGCAGTTGGTTTAATCCGCGGGAAAAAAGGAACTAAAGTCACGCTAACAATTAAACGGGGGAATGAGACCTTCACTAAAACTTTAGTTCGTGACACAATTCCGGTTAAAACAGTCAGTGGACACTTGGTTAAAAATCAGCCAACAATCGGTTATGTTAAAGTTTCAACTTTTTCTGAAAATACTGCTAAAGAATTTAAAGCTGAATTGAAAAAATTGCAGAAAAAGGGTGCTAAATCATTCATTATTGATATGCGTGATAACCCTGGTGGCTTAATGGATCAGGCTTTAAAAATGTCATCGATTTTTGTCAAGAATGGCAAAATTTTGCTGCAAGTTAAGCAAAGGACGGGAGCCGCTCAAGTTTATAAAGCTGGTCCCAAATTTGATGATGGTTATAAGATTACTGGGAAAACAGTTGTCTTAATCAATAGTGGTAGTGCTAGTGCAGCTGAAATCTTCTCAGCCGCTTTAAATCAATCGGCTGGGGCCAAATTGATTGGAACTAAGTCTTACGGCAAGGGGACAGTTCAAAACACCTTGCCATTCAGTGATAAAACTGAATTAAAGATGACGATTGCCAAATGGTTAACTCCAGATGGTGATTGGATTAATCATAAAGGTTTACAACCAACCATTAAAGCTGATTATCCAAAATATGCTTACCAGACAGCGATTGATACAAAAAAGACTTATCAAAACGGCCAAGTTTCAAAACAAATTAAAAAAATCCAGACTCTCTTACAGGCTCTAGGATATCAGCCAGGTGACGTAAATGGCTATTATAGTGATCAAACAACCGCAGCTGTTAAAAAGTTCCAGCAAGATAATCAGTTAACAGTTTCTGGCAAGGCAGACGCCAAAACGGTCAATACTTTGGAAACTAAGATTGCTGCTAAATTAAGTCAAAATGATCCAGCTTATCAGCGGGCGATTGAAGCTGTAAAATAATAATTAGCAAAAAGTTGTGGAAATTAAAATTTTCACAACTTTTTTAAATCTAGTCGTTAAAGGTCGCTAGATCAAAAAAGGATTGTTATAATGTTTAAAAGAGCAATGATTGTAAAAAAGATAAGCAGAACTTGGTTTAGGAGTTGGCGTTTTGGAAAAGCAAAAGAAGCTAAAAAAATTCCAATGGCGATATTGGCTAGCACTGGTTTTTTGGGCTGGTTTAATCGCTTTATTTATTCGTTCCTTTTTACTGATTCCTATACAAATTGAGGGTAATTCAATGGAGCCAACCCTTCATTCTAAACAAGAAGTTTTAGTAATCTCACCGAATAAACTGCGGCGCTTTGATATTGTTATCTTTAAAACTCCAAGCAATGTAACCTATGTTAAACGAGTTATCGGACTCCCGGGAGATCGTTTAGATTATCGTAATGACCATTTATATATTAATGGCAAAAAAATTAGTGAACCTTTTATTGCGCGAGAAACTGCTGATCCTAACGAAGACTATACTTCGGATTTTTCTTTGAAGAGTTTGATCGGTGTTAAACGAGTTCCAGCCAATGAATATTTCGTTTTAGGTGACAATCGGCGGATTAGTAAAGATTCTCGCACGATCGGCCCAATTCAAAAAAGCTGGATCACCGGGAAAGTCGTGCTAATTTATTGGCCCTTAAATCAATTTAAGTGGTTATATCAATTTTAGTTAACGGAAGGAATTAAAAATGAAAAATATTCAGTGGTATCCAGGACATATGGTAAAAGCCATCAGACAGATCAAAGAAAATCTGCGGCTGATTGATATTGCACTTGAGCTGACTGATGCGCGTCTGCCTGAATCTGCTCGCAATCCACAAATTGAAGCATTACTGGCTAATAAACCCAGTTTATTAATTTTAACCAAAAGTGATTTAGCCAATCCACGAGCAACCCAAGCTTGGTTAAATTACTATCAGCAACAGCAGCAACCAGCAATTGCAATTAATAGCTTAAATTTAAAGCCCAAATTACTGGAAAAAAAGATTGAGCAGATTTTAGCTGTTAAGATTAAATCCGCCCAGGAAAAAGGATTGCAAAAAAAACGGCTTCGGGCATTATGTTTGGGAATTCCAAATGTTGGCAAGTCAACCTTGCTGAATCATCTGGTAGGAAAAAAAGCCGCACAAACTGGTGATCGCCCAGGTGTTACTAAAGCTCAGCAGTGGTTAAAAGCTGGAAAAAATCTTGATTTATTAGATACACCAGGTGTTTTATGGCCAAAATTTGAAAATCAAATAATTGGTCAAAAATTAGCATTAACAGGTGCTATCAAAGATACTTTGGTAGCTGTTGATGACATTGCATTATTTGCTTTAAAATTTTTCTTAGCCGATCAGCCAACCAATTTAGTAAATCGTTATCACTTAGAGTCAGCTGATTTAGCGTTGCCTTTGCCAGATCTGTTGTTTAAAATCACTAAAAATTTAGGAATGAAAGATGATTATGAACGAGCTAGCCAACGGATAATCCTTGATTGCCGTCGGGGCAAATTAGGCCGCTATTCATTGGACAAAGTAACTGAATTTGAAGGTGGCCTGAACAATGGCTGATAAGTTAACGATTAAGCAAATCAAAGCTGAATTAAAGCAACATTATTCAAATGAACTAGTGGCAAGCTTGACAGCAGATCGGCGAATTGGTGTGCAAAAATTGGTGCAGCAAGCTCAAAGATGGCAGGCAAGACAACAAACAGCTCAACAAAAGTTTGCTCAGCGTTTTGTTTATGAAAAGAAGTTTTGGCAAGCTGGCAAGCAGTTAGTTGCTGGAATCGATGAAGTTGGTCGCGGGCCATTAGCCGGACCAGTCGTGGCTGCAGCCGTAATTTTGCCACATGATTTTTCAATCTTAGCAGTCAATGATTCCAAGCAGCTTAGTTCACATTTGCGAGAAGAGCTTTCAAGCCAAATTTTGGCGACAGCTTTAGCAGTTGGAATTGGGGTTGCTGATAATCAGCAAATTGATCAGGCAAATATCTATCAAGCCACCCGAATTGCCATGAAACAAGCAGTTGCGGCTTTAAAAATTTTGCCACAACAATTAATTATCGATGCAATGCAAATTGAAACAGCTATTCCACAATTAAAATTAATTAAAGCCGATGCTAAAAGTAACAGTGTGGCCGCGGCTAGTATTGTTGCCAAGGTTTGGCGAGATCATTTAATGGCAGAATATGATAAAATTTACCCCGGCTATGGGTTTGCTCAAAATGCCGGTTATGGTACGGCTCAGCATTTGGCAGCCTTAAAAAGTCAAGGAATTACACCAATTCATCGTCTGAGTTTTGCACCAGTTGCCAAAGTTGCCAAGAATTTTAGTGATTAAGGTTTAATCAAACTTCTGCTGCGTATTTATTCAGTAGAGGAAGTGATCGATTGAAACCCAGAGAATTGCTTTTATTTTTAAGACTCTGTCCAGCAATTCCACAACAGACGGTCAAAGCGGCTGCGCAAAAGCTATTACAGAGAAATTTTAAAAAATGGGATTTACAAAGCTTTTTAAAAACAGATCTGAAGTTATCAACTTCACAACAACAACAGCTTTTTTCAACAGCTACTTATCAGGTTGTTCGTCGCAATTTAAGTGGCAGTTCTTTTATTACTTTGCTGGATACAGCCTACCCAAGAAGATTAAAAGAAATTTATGATCCGCCAGTTGTTTTATTTTTTCAAGGCAATTGGCAGCTTGTTCAACAAAAATATTTGTTAGCTGTAGTTGGTGCTCGAAAAAATTCAAGTTATGCTAAAAGAGCTATCAACTATTTGCTGATACCATTACTAGAAAGAAAAGTTGTTTTAATTAGTGGCTTAGCTGCTGGAGTTGACTCGCTTGTGCATCAATTAAGCTTGCGATTTAACTGTCCAACGATTGCAGTCATTGGTACCGGTCTGGCAAGATATTATCCGCGAGGAAACCTTGAGCTTCAGCAACAAATTGCCAATCAATGTTTAGTAATTAGTGAGTATAGTTGTGATGAAGGACCACTGGCTTATCATTTTCCCGCCCGAAATCGAATCATTGCAGGGTTGGCTGAGAACTTATTAGTCGTCGAGGCTCGTCAACAAAGTGGCAGCTTGATCACAGCTAACTTAGCTCTGCAAGAAAATCGTAATGTTTTAGCAGTTCCCGGGCCAGTTGATTCTATATTGTCAGTTGGAACTAATGAGTTGATTGCAGCCGGGGCAAAGCCGGCTTTATCTGCAATCGATATTTGGGAGGAATTTCTTCAGACTTGACAAACTGCCTAAATGTAGCATAACATGATTACCGATTTTTAAATTTGCGACAAAAGGAGTCTGATTATGCCTACCGTCGAAAAAAAAGCAGTTAAAAAAACGACAGCAAAAAAGCGAAAACGAAAATTAGTAATCGTCGAATCACCTTCGAAGGCTAAAACAATTGGAAAATATTTAGGACCGAGTTATAAAGTAATGGCTAGTTTAGGCCATGTTCGCGACTTGCCCAGAAGTACCATGGGTGTCGATTTAGAGCATAATTATGAACCACATTATATTTCAATTCGGGGCAAAGGCAGCGTTATTAAAGATTTACGCAAAGAAGCAAAAAAAGCTAGTCAAGTTTATCTGGCAGCCGATCCCGACCGCGAGGGGGAAGCGATTGCTTGGCATTTATCTTATTTATTGGGCTTGGATCCACAAGATAATAACCGAGTAGTATTTAATGAAATTACTAAAGATGCAGTTAAAGATGCCTTTAAGCACCCACGTTCAATCGATATGAATTTAGTTGATGCCCAACAGGCACGACGAGTGTTGGATCGTTTGGTTGGTTATTCGATCAGTCCGTTACTTTGGGAAAAAATTAAAAAAGGATTGAGTGCTGGTCGAGTTCAGTCCATTGCTTTAAATATGATCATTAAACGTGAAGAAGAGATTCGAAATTTTAAACCACAAGAATATTGGACAATTTCGGCAAAATTCAAAAGCCAGCGGCAGCAATTTGCAGCAGAGTATTATGGTGTTGACGGTCAGAAGCAAGAATTAAAAGACAACGCTGATGTTAAAAAAATTTTAGCGCGTTTGGATCAAAAGCAACCGTTTGCAATTACTAAGGTCGATCGCAAAGAGCGGCAGCGCTTTGCGGCTTTACCATTTACGACCAGTACAATGCAGCAGGCAGCTAACAACACTTTGAAGTTCAGAACACAAAAAACCATGATGGTTGCTCAACAGTTGTATGAGGGTTTAAGTTTGGGGCGTGGTGGAGCAGTTGGTTTGATCACTTATATGCGGACGGACTCAACTCGAATTTCAAATGTTGCCGTCCATGAAGCTTCGAAATTTATTCATGAAACGTATGGCAGCGAATATGCAGCCGTTAAGCCGCGTAAAGGCAAATTGGCTGAAGGAGCTCAAGATGCACATGAAGCGATTCGACCGTCTTCAGTCAAAAGGACGCCAGATTCGATCAAGGAATATTTAACTCGTGATCAGTATAAATTGTATTCATTAATTTGGTCACGGTTTGTTGCTAGTCAGATGACACCAGCTGTTTATGATACAATGGCAGTTACTTTGGAGCAAAATGGCGTTATTTACCGTGCGCGTGGTTCAAAAATGAAGTTTCCAGGTTATACAATCGTTTATCCAGATGCAAAGCGAAAAGATAATCAGCTGCCGGATTTAGAACAGGGACAAACTGCCAAGCTAATGACTAATCAGCCAGATCAACATTTTACTTTGCCGCCTGCTCGGTATACAGAAGCTGCCTTGATCAAAACTTTGGAAGAAAATGGCGTTGGTCGTCCTTCAACGTATGCGCCAACTTTAAGTACGATCCAAAAAAGATATTACGTTAAATTGACAGCACGGAAATTCGAACCAACTGAATTGGGCGAAATTGTCAATTCAATGATTGAAAAATGTTTTCCCGACATTTTGAATGTAACTTTCACTGCTGACTTGGAAGATCAATTAGATGAAATCGAAGAAGGCAAGCAACAATGGATCAAAGTTATCGATCAATTCTATCAGCCATTTTCTAAAGAAGTTGCTACAGCGCAAGATAAAATGGCTAAAGTAAAAATTAAAGACGAACCAGCTGGAATCAACTGTGACATTTGCGGAGCTCCATTAGTGATTAAGTTAGGCCGTTATGGTAAGTTTTATGCTTGCAGTCGCTTTCCAGATTGTCGCAATACCAAGCCAATCGTTAAAAATATTGGGGTAACTTGTCCAAAATGTCAACGAGGTGAAGTGATCGAACGAAAGTCAAAGAAGAATCGGATCTTTTATGGTTGCTCGCGTTATCCAGATTGTGATTTTGTCTCATGGGATAAACCAATTGGCCGTACTTGTCCAAAATGCCAGCATTATTTGGTCGAAAAAAAGTCCAAAAAGAACGTCCAGATTAAATGTAGTAACTGTGATTATGTTGAACAAGAATAACTTTGACAAGAGGTTGAGAAGTTTTTCCCAGCCTTTTTGGTTTATAATCGAAGTTGGGATTAAAAGTATAATTGCTGCTTTAATTTGAATTTTAAACTTATCTAATTTTGGGAAACAGCAGTCTATGCTAAAATAAGATTGTTAAGTGTCGGTCAAGATTCTTTTTTGTGGTCAGCGAGGTGAAGCTTATGGCAGAAAAATTAATTGCCGAGTTTCAACAATATTTACGGGTTGAACGGCAGTATTCATCGGCAACTTTAAAAGCATATACTGATGACCTGCAGCTTTTTATTAAATTTCTGAAAGAAAACGGCGGCTTAGCAAGTTTAACAGCTGTGCGGCGGATGGATGTCCATGTTTTTATGAGTTTTTTGTATGATCAGCATTATCAAGCAACTTCGATTGAACGGATTATTTCAAGCTTACGATCGTTTTACCGCTTTTTGCAAAAAAATGGACAGATTGTTGATAACTCATTCTCATACGTTCAACTAAAACGGCACCCTCGTCCGCTGCCGCGTTTCTTTTATGAGAAAGAGATGCAAGAGCTTTTTCAGGCTGTCGCAGGTGACGCTTTAGTCGATATACGTGATCGTGCAATTTTGGAAACGTTGTATGCAACTGGCATGCGGGTCAGTGAATGTACTGGCTTGAAAATGACAGATGTAGATTTTAATTTAAAAATCGTGCTGCTGCATGGCAAGGGCAATAAAGATCGCTATGTTCCTTTTGGACGCTATTGTGAGCAAGCATTACAGCGTTATTTTGAACAGGTTCGCTCACCATTGATAAGCAAGTATCATAAGCAGCATCAAGCGGTTTTTATTAATCAGCACGGTGATCCGCTTACGGCGGCTGGAATAACTTATATTTTA
Source organism: Liquorilactobacillus vini DSM 20605 (assembly GCF_000255495.1). Taxonomy (GTDB): domain Bacteria; phylum Bacillota; class Bacilli; order Lactobacillales; family Lactobacillaceae; genus Liquorilactobacillus; species Liquorilactobacillus vini. The sequence continues at coordinate 10,409 of NZ_AHYZ01000049.1, read as the reverse complement.
AAGCAAATCATCAAGCGCAGTTCGTTGACGACTACAATCCATCCCCATGAATTACGTCATACTTTTGCAACTCACTTGTTAAATCGTGGAGCGGATCTGCGGGCAGTTCAAGAATTTTTAGGCCATAGTAGTTTATCAACGACGCAAATTTATACGCACGTCACCAAAGAGCATTTGCAGCGAGATTATCAAAAATATTTTCCACGTTCGTAATCATTTTTTAGGAGGAAAAAGATGTCAACTATATCATTTCATGCAACAACGATTTGTGCTGTCCGGCATAATGGACACACTGCCATGGCTGGTGATGGTCAAGTAACAATGGGTGAAAAGGTCATTATGAAAGGAACGGCACGCAAAGTTCGGCGGATCTATCATGATCAAGTGGTAGTTGGTTTTGCTGGCAGTGTTGCTGATGCATTCAACTTAGAAGCACGTTTTGAAAAAAAGCTTGAGCAATACAGTGGTAATTTGCAACGAGCAGCAGTTGAATTAGCCCAAGAATGGCGTAGTGATCAAGCACTTCAAAAATTGGAAGCTTTACTGATCGTGATGGATAAAAATGATTTATTATTAGTTTCAGGCAGCGGTGAGGTCATTACTCCTGATGATGATATTTTAGCGATTGGTTCCGGCGGCAATTTTGCTTTGGCGGCAGCTAAAGCGCTAAAGGGTCATGCTGGTGAAATGTCAGCCTTGGAGATTGCTAAAAGTGCGATTGGAATCGCTGCTGACATTGATATTTTTACCAACCATCATATTATTGGCGAAGAATTATAGTTAAGTATAGAAAGGATAGCGAAAATGAATCCAATCGATAAAACTCCCAAAGAAATCGTTAAAGAATTAAACAATTATGTAATTGGTCAGGACAAAGCTAAAAAGGCAATTGCAGTTGCCTTAAGAAATCGCTACCGGCGTTTACAGCTGTCAAAAGCCATGCAAGAAGAGGTAACGCCGAAAAATGTTTTGATGATTGGGCCTACCGGTGTTGGTAAAACAGAAATTGCTCGGCGCTTGGCAAAAATTGTTGCGGCACCATTTGTTAAAGTTGAGGCTACTAAATTCACGGAAGTTGGCTATGTTGGCCGTGATGTGGAATCAATGATCCGTGATTTGGTGAATGTGGCTTATAAAATGGAAAAAGAGGCTGAATATAAACGAGTTCATGGTCAAGCTGTCCAGCAGGCCAATAAAAAGCTGATCAAGATACTCGTTCCGGCACAAAAAAAGCAACCAGAACAACCACAGCAAAACTTTATGCAAATGTTGCGGAATATTCAATCCGGCAATTTGGACTTTTTGGAAAATTCCAATGTGGAAGAAAATGTGACCGATGATGTCCGCAATCAGCGGCTATCAGTTAGTGATCAGCTAAAAAAGGGCCTGCTAGAAAATCGTGAAGTGACAATTCAAGTTGACGATGCTAACCATAACTTTTCTAATCAGAGCAATTTATTAGGCCAAATGGGCATTGATGTTGGTGATGCATTAGCAGCCTTAACTCCCAAACGGAAGGTCGAACGAACGATGACGGTCGCCCAAGCACGGGAAACTTTAGCTCGTCAAATTGCTGAGGAATTAATCAACAGTGCTGATGTTGCTGAACGAGCAGTTAAACGAGCAGAAAATACTGGTATTGTTTTTATTGACGAAATCGATAAGATTACTTCAAAAGCTAAAAAGAACAGCGGTGAAGTTTCACGTGAAGGAGTCCAACGTGATATTTTACCAATTGTTGAGGGCTCTCAAGTTCAAACTAAGTATGGTTTAGTGAAAACTGATCATATTTTATTTATTGCTTCTGGCGCTTTCCACGACAGCAAGCCGAGCGATTTGATTGCTGAATTGCAAGGACGTTTTCCAATTAGAGTTGAACTTGACGAGTTAACCACTGACGATTTTGTTAAAATTTTAACTGAACCGAACAATGCCTTAGTTAAGCAATATATTGCTCTGATCGGCACGGATAATATTAAAGTGACCTTTACGATTGAAGCCATTCATAAAATTGCTGAAATTGCTTATCAAGTTAATCATGAAAATGAAAATATCGGCGCTCGGCGCTTGCATACAATTTTGGAACGCTTGTTGCAGGATATTTTGTATGAGGGTCCAGACATGCAAATGGGTGAAATTACGATCACTGAAGCTTATGTTGAACAAAAAATTGGTGATATTGCTAAAAATAAAGATTTGACACAATATATTCTGTAAATTTGAAGGGAAGTAATTAATTTGCTGAGTTTAGAAAATAATCAGCTCAAGGCTGTTTTCAGTCAACATGGCGCGGAGCTGCAGAGCTTGATCGATCAAAAAACCCAAAAACAATATCTCTGGCAGGCAGATCCCAAGTTTTGGGGGCGTCATGCACCAGTTTTATTTCCAATCGTTGGTCGATTAAAAGATGATCAATACCAATTGAATGGTCAAACCTATCATCTAAAGCAGCATGGCTTTGCTAGGGACTTAGACTTTACTATTGTTGATCAACAAGCGGATCGATTAACTTTTAGTCTCCATGATTCAGCGGCAACTAGGGGAATCTATCCTTTTGCTTTTGATTTGCAGATCAGCTACCAACTGACTGCCAATCACTTAACTGTCACTTATCGGGTCAAAAATCCAACTAAATCAAAGATGCTCTTTTCAATTGGCGGCCATCCAGCTTTCACCGTTCCTTTGGCTAATGATGAAAGTTTTGATGATTATTTAGTTGAGTTTCAACCGGTTGGAAATTATCAAAAAATTCCGCTGGTTGGTAATTATACCGATTCAGCGGCTGCTCAAACCGATCGAATGGCTGGTATAAAGCTTTCACATGAGACTTTTAAAAATGATGCTTTGATTTATCAATTAAAACAAAAAACCGTTTTAGAATTAACGACAAGTGCTCATCAACATGGTGTTTTGCTTGATCTTCCAGCAACGGATTATGTTGGTATTTGGTCGCCTTATCCAGCTAAAGCACCGTTCGTTTGTCTGGAGCCGTGGTGGGGTTTAGCTGATGATCGACAAGCGACTGGGAATTTTACTCAAAAAACTGGTTTGCATCAACTCACAAGTCAACAAGAGTTTGCTGCTAAATATACAATCAGTATTTTCTAATTAAAAAGACTGAAACGCAATGTAATTTTGAAAAACTTTCTTTAGACATCACAGAGCCTAAAGGAGTTAATTACATTTTGTTTCAGTCTCTTTGTTTGATCGGCATTTGCTGGAAAGTAGTCACTGAGAGCAGAAAACCCGCTACAATTTCAAAGTTTATGCTGCTTTTTTAAATGCTGATAATAAAGGCCAAAATGAACAATATTTTCATCACCCTCGCGAATCCGTTTAAGATTGCCTCTGTGACGGTAAAAAATAAAAATTGTTAAGATAAGTGCAATGATGGTCAAAATGTTATCTTTAAAAACCAAAAAAGATAATAAAGTGATTAAAGTCATGCCAACCATACTAGCAATACTGACCATGCTGCTTAAATAAAGCGTTGTTAAGAAAATAATCCAAGCAACCAAAAAGAAAAACGGATTGTAAGCTAACAGAATGCCAGCACTGGTTGCAACAGCCTTGCCGCCTTTAAAACCAGCAAAAATTGGAAAGACATGGCCGATGACTGCTGCACAGCCGATAATCAAAACATTGATTCGAATATCAAAAAGATATGGTTGGCAGGCAGCTAATGTTCCTTTAAGCATATCCATTAGTAAGACAATGATGCCGGCTTTTTTTCCAAGGACTCGGAATGTATTCGTTGTTCCCATGTTACCGCTGCCGTATTGACGAATATCTTTGCCGTAAAAGATTTTGCCGATCCAAACGCCGGAAGGAATCGACCCCAGCAAATATCCGATCAGCAGCATCCCTGCAATTTTAAGTTCCAAGTTTTAACCCTCCCTTGAGCTGATCAAATTATATTTTATCACTTAAACAGCTGGACTCCTACTTAAAATTTATTTTAAAAAACGCCATTCCAATATAATGCGCTTTACTTTCTAAGAACTAATAGGGTATGATAAATAGGCTAGTATGTTTTTTTAATAGATTTAGATGATAGTTAAATTGGTTAGAAAGGACTTTGAACGATGGACAATAGCAACTATAACGATGACTCGATCCAGGTACTAAAGGGGCTAGAGGCTGTTAGAAAACGTCCAGGCATGTACATCGGTTCAACCGACAGTAAAGGCTTGCACCACCTGGTTTATGAAATCGTTGATAATGCGGTTGATGAGGCCTTAGCTGGTTTTGGTAAGGAAATTAAGGTGGCTTTACATCAAGATGGCAGCGTGACGGTGGTTGATCATGGTCGTGGATTACCAACCGGAATGCATGCTTTAGGGATCCCAACAGTTGAAGTGATCTTCACGGTTTTACATGCCGGGGGAAAATTTGGTCAAGGTGGTTATAAAACGGCTGGTGGTTTGCATGGGGTTGGAGCGAGCGTCGTCAATGCATTATCCAGTTGGCTAAAAGTTAAAACAATTCGCGAGGGAGTTGCCTATCAAGAAAATTTTGCTAACGGCGGTCAACCTCAAGGAACTTTGAAAAGAATTGGCAAAACTAAAGCCGCCAATGGCACAACGGTTACTTTTAAACCAGATCCTCAGATTTTTTCAACCACGAATTATCAATATGATATTTTGGCAGAACGTCTGCGTGAATCGGCTTTCTTGTTAAAGGGCGTTAAGATTACTTTAATTGATGAGCGCAGCGGCAAAGAAGATGAATTCCTTTACGCAGAAGGCATTAAAGAATTTGTGCAGTATCTGAATGAAGATAAAGATACTCTGGGGCCAATTATGTATTTTGATGGGACCCGCGATGAGGTTGAAGTTGAAGTTGCTGCTCAGTATAATGACGGTTATTCAGAAAATATTATGTCGTTTGTCAATAATGTTCGGACCAAAGATGGCGGAACACATGAAGCTGGGCTGAGGTCAGCTTGGACCAAAGCTTTTAATGATTATGCTCGGCAGATTGGTTTGTTAAAAGAAAAAGACAAAAACTTAGAAGGCGCTGATGTCCGTGAAGGCCTGGCGGCGGTTATCTCGATCCGAATTCCAGAAAAACTATTGCAATTTGAGGGACAAACTAAAGAAAAATTAGGCACTCCAGAAGCTCGTTCAATCGTCGACAATGTGGTCAGTGAAAAATTGGGCTTCTTTTTACTGGAAAATGGTGAATTTGCTCAAGATTTAGTTCGCAAAGCTCTAAAAGCTAGAGAGGCCCGTGAGGCAGCTCGTAAAGCACGTGATGAAACACGTGGAGGCAAAAAAAAGCATCATAAAGAGCGCTTGCTGTCTGGTAAGCTAACGCCAGCTCAATCTAAAAATGCGAAGCGTAATGAATTATTCTTAGTCGAAGGTGATTCAGCCGGCGGATCTGCTAAACAAGGTCGTGATCGCAAGTTTCAGGCAATTTTACCATTACGTGGGAAAGTCTTGAATACTGAGAAAGCTAAATTACCAGACATTTTAAAAAACGAAGAAATTAGTACAATGATTTATACAATTGGTGCTGGAGTAGGAACAGATTTCGACTTGCAAGATGCTAATTACGATAAAATCATTATCATGACTGATGCGGATACGGATGGGGCACATATTCAAATTTTATTATTAACCTTTTTCTTCAAGTATATGCGGCCCTTGATTGATGCCGGCCGCGTCTACATTGCGTTGCCGCCATTATATAAAATTCAACGAAAAGTCAAAAAGCAGACTTTAATTAAGTATGCTTGGACTGATGAAGAATTGCATTACGCAATAAAAGGCCTAAAGCAAGGATATATTTTGCAACGTTTTAAAGGCCTCGGTGAAATGAACGCTGACCAGCTGTGGGAAACTACGATGAATCCAATGACGCGGACCTTAGTCAGAGTTCGAATTGATGATGGTACACTTGCAGAAAAAAGAGTTACAACTTTAATGGGTGATAAGGTAGCCCCGCGAAGGCGCTGGATCGAGGAAAATGTAAAATTTACGCTTGAAGAAGATGGCAGTTTATTGGACAATGCTGTTGTTGAAGGGGCACATGGAATTCCAATTGAAGATCAAGGAGGTCAAGCTTAATGGGAGCCGATGAAAGCAAGATTCAAGAACTCTCTTTGGAAACTGTGATGGGAGAACGTTTCGGACGATATTCAAAATATATTATTCAAGAACGGGCTTTGCCAGATATTCGTGATGGCTTAAAACCCGTTCAGCGCCGAATTTTATATGCGATGAATCAGGATGGCAATACTTATGATAAGACCTTCCGCAAATCTGCCAAATCAGTTGGAAATGTCATGGGTAATTTTCATCCCCATGGTGATAGTTCAATTTATGAAGCAATGGTTCGCTTAAGCCAAGATTGGAAACTACGAGAGCCGCTGATTGAGATGCATGGTAATAATGGCTCAATGGATGGCGATCCACCAGCGGCTATGCGCTACACTGAGGCACGTTTGAGTAAAATTGCGGCTGAAATGTTGCGTGACATTCAGAAAAAAACCGTCGATTTTGTACCAAATTTTGATGATACCGAGGAAGAACCAACTGTTTTGCCAGCTCGCTTTCCCAATTTACTCGTAAATGGTGCGACTGGAATTTCGGCTGGTTATGCAACTGAAATTCCACCACATAATTTGCATGAAACAATTCAAGCTGCGATTTATCTGCTAAACCATCCAACAGCTGAATTAAATGACTTAATGAAATTTATTAAAGGGCCGGATTTTCCAACTGGTGGAATTGTTCAGGGAAAGGATGAAATTCTTAAGGCATACCAAACCGGTCACGGACGAATTATCGTACGGGCTAAAACAGCATTTGAGAATCTTAAAGGCAGCCGCTCACAAATTATTGTGACGGAAATCCCATATGAGGTTAACAAAGCTCAATTAGTTAAACGAATCGATGAAATCCGGCTAACCAAAAAAGTTGAAGGCATTGCGGAAGTTCGTGATGAAAGTGACCGTCAAGGATTAAGGATCGCAATCGAACTTAAGCGTAATGCTAATTCGCAAGGAATTTTGAATTATTTATTAAAAAATACGGACTTGCAAATTTCTTATAATTTTAATATGGTAGCCATTAATGATAAGCGACCGGAACAAGTTGGCTTACAACAAATTCTTAGTGCTTATTTAAAACATCAACAGCAAGTCGTCACCCGCCGAACACAGTTTGATTTAAAAAAAGCACAGGAACGAGCGCATATTGTAGCCGGTTTGATTAAGGCCTTGTCAATCCTTGACCAAGTAATTAAGACAATTCGTAGCAGTCAAAATAAACAAGATGCTAAAGATAATTTAGTCAGTCAGTATGGCTTTACAATTGCTCAGGCTGAAGCAATTGTTTCGCTGCAATTATATCGACTAACCAATACGGACGTTACCGCTTTACAGCAAGAAGCTGCAGATTTAAAACAAAAAATAACGGCTTACCACTTAATCTTGCATGATCCGCATGAGCTCGATCAAGTTATCATCAAAGAATTAACGGCCATTGATCATGAATATGCAACCGTGCGCAAAACTAAGATCGAAGAAGAAGTGGAAAAATTACAAATTGATACGGAAGTGCTGGTGGCTGCCGAAGATGTAATAGTTCTAGTCAGTCGTGATGGTTATTTGAAGCGGAGTTCTTTACGCTCATTTGCTGCCTCTAGTGATCAAGAAAATGGCTTGAAGCCAGAGGATCATGTTATTTTTCAACAAAAGGTTAATACGCTTGATCATTTAATGATTTTTACTGATCATGGAAATCTGATTTATCGGCCGGTTCATGAAATTCCTGATGCCAAGTGGAAGGACACTGGTCAACACTTGTCACAAACAGTTGGCTTGAAAAATGATGAAAATATCCTGCGGGTGTTGGCTTTTAAGAATCTACAAGCTACGGGTGACTTTTTATTAGCTACTTCGCATGGGGCAATCAAGTTAACTAGCTTGGCGGACCTAAAACCTGGTCGAACTTACCGTAGCCGGGCCATAACTGCCATCAAGTTAAAAAGCCAAGATGATCGTTTAATCACGGTTGATTATGTACCAACTGAAAAAATACCAGCTTTTGAAATACTTTGCTGCTCGCAAGGCGGTTATGGCTTACGATATCCATTAACTGAGGTACCAGTTAACGGTGCTAAAGCTGCCGGGGTCAAGGCAATGGATTTACGTGATGATTGCTTAACTGCAGTTTTGTTAGTCACTCAAGATCAAGCAGTTGGTCTTTTGACTCAGCGTGGAGCCTTTAAGCGCATGAAGGTCAGTGAAATCCCTAAAACTTCCAGAGCTCGGCGCGGAGTGCAGATCTTACGTGAATTGAAACGAAATCCGCATCGAATAAAATTTGCAGCGCATGCCATTTTAAATCAAGATTGGTTAATCACAACTGATCAAAATGAGAAAATCCAATTGAATTTGGCGACACATTCATTAGCTGATCGTTATTCAAATGGTTCATTTGTGGTTGATACCGAGACACAAGGAAAAATTGTTTATGTTGATTTAATTGATCAGCAACAGAAAGACAATCACTAAATAAAAAGATTGCTAGTTGAAAAAATCTTTAATTCAATTAGCAATCTTTTTATTTTATTATGCAAAAAATTTTTTAGTTAATTTAGTTTGATTTCCGCAAGTTTTCAACTAATTCTTTATCAGGAGTTACAAATAAGGTTTTTTGTCCTTCATAAATAACAAAACCCGGGCGCGCTCCTTTGGGTTTACGAATTTTTTTAACCATTACGTAATCGACCGGGACAGTAGCTGAGTTACGTGATTTTGAAAAATAAGCCGCTAAATTAGCTGCTTCAAGCAGTGTTGTTTGGCTAGGTTGTGATGCGTGGATGATTACATGTGAACCGGGAACATTTTTTGCATGCAGCCAAATATCAGACTTTGCTGCTGTTTTTAAGGTCAGTTGATCATTTTGTAAATTATTTTTTCCAACTGAGATCGTTGTTTGGTCAGAAGCATAAAATTTTTCTGGTTGACTTTTTGAGCGATGGGTCTGTTTCTTTTTTCCCTTTTTCTGGAACTTTAAATAACCTTGTTCTTGCAGTTCAGTTTTAATTTCTGGCAAATCTTGCGGCTCAGCTAATTCAATTTGTGTTTGAATTCCTTCAAGATAATCAATTTCTTCGTTAGTTAAGTTTAATTGCTTGGACACATAGGCAACAGAATTTTTCAGCTTTTGATATTTTTTAAAGTATTTTTGAGCATTTTTGGCAGGCGATAGATTAGGTGCCAATTTGATCGGTAAAGGTTTTTGCTGATCATAATAATTTGGTAATTCAATTTGTTGTTCACCACGTTTGACTTGATTGAGATAAGTTGTGAGGATTTCTCCCTTTATTCGATATTGATCAGCTTGCTGACTAGTCTGTAAAGCTTGTGTTAACTTCTTAGCTTTTTTGCGATCTTTATGCAAATGATTTTTAATTACCTCGATTAATTGACCACCCAGTTGATGTACTCGGTCATGAGTTGCTTTTTGTTGATAAAATTCATCTAACAACTCGCTTAAAGAAGACATTTTTTTAGTAACTTGTTTTGGTGAATAAGCAAAACAAGTAAAGAAAACTTTGGTATCTTTAACGATCACCGGAGTTGGGCAATTGACTTGTTGCAAACAATTTCGCCAAATTTTTGATAGTTCAATCTTATTTTGGGCTTGATGTAGCTGATCGGCAAAATAGAGTGCATGTTCACGACTAAAGCCTTGGTAAGTGTTTTGCAATTGTTTAGCTAAAACATCCCGATTAGGATAGTTAGCAACTAAACTTAAGTATTGACCATTTTGGTTTGCTTCAGTAAACGGGTCACATTTGTCCTGCTGCGGTGGAGCCAAATATTCAGCTCCTGGAAGCAAAATCCGATAACGATTTTGACTGGGTCCAATATGCTTAATGGCATCAAGAATTTTATTTTGTTGGGGATCAATCAGGATTACATTGCTGTGGCGACCCATAATTTCAACACTAAGACGCAGTGCAAAAGCATCACCAAGTTCATTGCGAGCTGTTAGTTCAAAATTGATTACCCGATCATTTTCCAACTGACTAATCTTGAGCAATACCGCGCCTTCAAGATATTTGCGTAGCATCATAGTAAAATTAGTTGGAATTGGTGGGTTATCATAAGGAATTTTGGTAATTTGAACGCGAGCGTAATTTGGATGAGCTGACAATAAAAGCGGATAATTATGCCGTTGAGCTCGCAAAGTTATAATCACTTCATTCGGATATGGTTGTGAGATCTTAGTAATTCGGCCATGTAGAATATGCTGATTTAATTCAGTTACCATTGCATGAGTAAAAAGGCCATCAAAAGGCATTACTTTGCCAACCCTCTTTCATTTATTCTAATATTTATTTTACAGTTTATCGTTTGAAAGCGCAAAATTAATCATAACTATTGC
>NZ_AHYZ01000050.1 GCF_000255495.1 Liquorilactobacillus vini DSM 20605 | reverse complement strand
ATTAAAATTTATCTCAGTCAAACTTTGGCTGAAATTTGGATTTGTCATAATTGTTAATACATTTAAACCAATCACGGGCAACGAAACCAAAAGTGCTGCCAAAATCCGCATAATCAAATTGCTAAAATAGAAGATCTCGCTTTTAACCGGTAATAAACGGTATTCATTCTTGCTCCAAGTCCGATTAATTGAGACTATTACTTTGCAAACACTGGCAGTCACAAAAACTACTATGAAAAAAAGCAAGCAGCCACTAATCAAAACATTTAGTCGTTGTTGATTCTGATTAAGAAATATCACCATGGCAAACCAGAGGACTTCTGCCACAAGCCAGCCACAAGCCAAAACAAAATCTCTTTTGATTTCCATTTGAAAAAAGATTCGGCATATTTTCTTTGTTTTCAACATCACTTACTGCCTCCGATCTTCTAAATAAAGCTGCCGATAATATTCTTCAACGCTCAAACCTTCTTGAACACGAATTTCTTCAACATCACGATAAGCCAATAAGCGACGATCTTTTAAAATCATCACATCATCGATGATTTGCTCCAACTCATTTAAATGATGGGTAGCAATAATCAAAATTGCATCCGGCCCGATCCATTTGATCAAACTTGAAATTATCTTGTCACGGCTGAAAATATCAACCCCGCTTAAAGGTTCGTCCAACAAATAAAGTTTTGTTTTGCGGGCTAAAGTCAAGGTAATAACAAATTTTTCGCGACTACCTTTTGATAAATCGCCTAACCGCTGTTCTGGGTCAAGCTGCATGAATGTCAAAAGTTTTTCAGCACGCTGACGATCAAAATCAGGATAGCCTAATTCATAAAAGTCGATTATTTTCATCAAGGAACTTTTTTTGGAAAAACCTTCTAAACTATCCGAGTAAGAGACAAATTGTTTACGTTTTTCATCGACCACTCCATTTAAATTGACGACTCCGTGATAACCCTTATTTAAATCACAGATAATTCTTAACAATGTTGTTTTGCCAACACCATTTTCACCTAATAAAGCAACAATTCGCCCCCACGGAATCTTAACTGTGATATTGGTTAAAATTGGTTTATTTTGGCGCTTAAAAAAAATATTTTTTAAAATTAATCCATCATTTTCCATTTTCTTGGTCCCCCCTGCTGCTGATCAACTTCAGTTAAAATTCGAATGATTTCCGCCAAACTTAGATACGGTCGCAGCCTTAGCAAATACTTTTCAGTTGTTACACGGATTTCCTGCTGCTTTAAATCTTCAATCCGCGCTTGCTCAGTCGTTACAAAATTTCCTTGCCCTCGCCGGGTTTCAATAATTTTAGCAGTAATTAACTCCTTCAACGCATTTTGAATCGTTCGCGGATTAGTCGTTAGCTCATCAGCCAACTCACGCACTGAAGGAATTTTTTTACCGAGTGGATACGTGCCAACAATGATCCGCTGAATCAGCAGATTTTTGACTTGTAAGTAAATTGGAATGTTAGCCGCAAATTTCATTTTGATCACCTCATCCAGTCATACTGTTGTACTTATATACTACACTAATACATACTGGCTGACAAGTATAAAAAAAACAGCAAAATATTTTGCTGTTTTCATCATCTAAAAATTTAATTTATTAAACCTCTTATCTTTACTGAGCTGTCAAAAAAGTAACTAGTTGCTGCTTTAGTTTACCAGCGAGTGGGCGGTTAGACTGATGATAACTGGCTAAGTTGTCGGCTCGATCAGTCGGGTCCACGATTTTCAAAACCTGGTTCATTTGTTCAATTACCACTAACCTAGCAGTTGGTGCGGCCTTCTTAAGTAAACTGGGCATCAGCAACGGAAACCTGCAAATCAGCGGTTCCTTGAACTATTAAAATTGGCAGCTTCAATTGAGCTAACTTGACTGGCGAAGCAAACGTCAAAAATGATTGCAGATAAGGTTGAACACTAGGTCGAAAGCTGGCCTGTAATTCAGGCGGAACAGTTGATACCAAACGATTGACAGTCAAATTTGCCAATATCTGGAGACTCTGTTGCAGTAACTGGGGCTGACCGGCTAATTGCTGCTTTAACTGGGCAGCTAGCTGCATCCTGGTGTTGCCAATAAGATCAATCCAGCTACTTGAAACTGCTTTAAATTATTAGTTTGCCCGCTGAGAAGATTATTGCCATCTCGATCGGACCGGACCCAGCAATCAGCAGAACGATTGCCGGCTTAGTTGGCTGCGCTGGCAGTAATAAACTCTTCGTTAGCTTTCCAGGCGTAACTTTGATTGCAACTGTTCGTTCACTAAATCCAACCATTTCCAACCTCCAGTCTTAATTTGCTAAAACTCCTAGAATTGTGATCAGTCCTAAAAAAGCAATCAGATAGACCCAGCTAAGTTGGTGAGCCATGTTGAAGGTAAAACCTAAACCACTCCTTTTCTGGACAAAAATTGCTGGATCATTACGATTATAGTAAATCATCCCCCAAATCCAATTAGAGTTATCATCGATAATTGGACCATGTGGTTTCTTGCGGCGAATAAACAACCAAAAAAACAGTAACGGCAACCCAATCAACAACGGCAAACTGAATAAGCCAAGGAAATTCAGCCAGGTTGTTAAATGGTTGACTTTTAATAATGGCGTCAGCAAAATAATTTGGCTCATCAAGCCGGCAAAGATCATAAAAAAGTAAATGCTGCGCCGAAAATGATAATAACCGGGAGTTGCTTGCGGACTACCATGGACAGAAGCAGCCTGCCGCGTCAAATAGCCAGTTACAATAAAGGTCACTGCCAGCAAAACCTGGTTAGCTAAAATTAACCAGCAAGCTCGCTGCTTGGGCAACCAACTGTCAGGACCGTTCAGCGAATAATGAATTGGCAAGCTAGCCGGCAATACCTGATAATTGGTCACAGCTAAATAACCAGCCAGCAACGGCATGACTAATAAAAATCCTAACCACCAAGGAGATAACTGATTAGTAACTAATTCTTTCAAATCAACGGTCACTCGCTTTTTTGTCTGTAAATGATTAGTCGGCTGTTGTTCTTGCCAGCGCCAAACTAACCGATGAAAAACGCCAAAAGCAATTATCCCTAACAATAAGATTAGTGGTAAGCCAATGATGATCAGATTGATCGCTGAACCAAAGCTTTGCACGCTGAAGTTAATCATGATTCCAACCAGGCAAATCAAGCCAAAATATAGCCAGCGTAATTTTTTTAAATAACTGGCTGTCCAGAATTCATTTTGACTAAAAACCACTCCAAAAATCACATTTTTTCTCGTTAGCCAAGGCTCAAATGCTATCAACAAAACCAAGAGCAACCAGCTGATCTCCAAAACTTGTCCCTGTTTCATACTGTCTTCCCCGCTTTCAACTGTTGGTAGGTCTGAATAACTAACTGTTGCAGTGCCGAACACGAAACTCCCTGAGCAACTGCCTCAGTAACTGCTTGCTGAAAAGATTTTTTAGTTTGTTGCAAATTTTTTGTTGATGGCTGGACAATGATTGCACCTCGGCGTCCCAGCAGATCAATAAATCCTTCCTGAGCAAGTTGTTGATAAGCCTTGTTAACGGTATGCAGATTAACCTGCAACTGATTTGCCAAAGCGCGGATCGTTGGCAACTTCTCTCCCGGTCGAACCAAACCGGCCGCTACTTGAGCTACGATTTGGTTACGAATCTGTTGATAAATCGGTATAGATGATTGTAAATCAACTGTCAGCAACATTGGCTCACCTCCCTAAGTAAATGATTTATTTTTGCTATATTTGTTATATAACAAATATAGCAAAATATCAAGTGATCCCCCAAAATTTAGAATTTCTTGTTTTCAAAACTGAATTTTTCTTGCAATTCTTTTAAGATATTTTTAGAATATTTAATGTTATTGTTTAAAAGAGAGAAGTCGAAAATTGAAATCTTTAATTGACAGATTGCATTCCAAACCACCAAATATCTTTTAGTTTTAATTTAAACAATAAAACTTATTTGGAGGAAAAAATGGAATCAACACTTGAAAATAAACATTATATTAGTTGGCCAGTAATTGCTTTTTTAGATTTTGTGACAATTATTGGTTTTGATGATATCCTTTACCCACTGCAAAACCAAGGATTATCAGTTGTCTTTACCTGGGCCTTTATGGTCTTTGCCTTCGTGATCCCATATGAAATGTCAGTCAGTCAATTAGGTGCCACTTTTACCGACCAAGAAGAAGGTGGCTTGTCCTCCTGGGTTCGGCACAGTGCCAACGATACATTAGGCTATTGGACCGCATGGATGTATTGGGCTGCTAGTTTGCCTTACATTGTTGATGTGGCAAATTCAGTGATTGTTTCATTCAGCTGGTTAGTCTTGGGTGACAACTCGCTCGGTCAGCGGATGTCGAATTTTATGTTTGGCTTATTGACGTTTATCATTATTTTAATTTTTATTCTGCTGCAAAATATTTTCAAAAAGTCAATGGAGGTTATGGCGACACTCGGCGGCGGTGCAATGTTTTTAATGACCGTCTTATTTGTGATTATGACAGGTTATTCGCTTGCAAATGGTGGAAAAATTGCTACGCAGCCGTTTAATTTCAGCTCATTTATCCCGCATTTTAGTCTGCAATATTTTTCAACGACCGGGTTGCTGATGTTTGCCGTTTGTGGAGCTGAATTAGTGGCACCTTATTTGATCAGAATGCGCCATCCGCAAAAAGATTTTCCTAAAGCAATGTGACTAGTGGCTTTCATGACCGCTTTTTTAACTGTTTTTGGAACTTTTTCACTGGCAATCTTCTTTAATGCCAACCATTTACCTGATGATTTAAAAATGAATGGTTCGTATTATGCTTTTCAGATGCTGGGTGAACGTTTAGGCCTGGGAAATGTCTTACTTTATGTCTTTACTGTCGTCCAGGCAATCTACATGATGGCTCAATTGGCCGTTTTGTTAGATGCTGCCAGTTGGGTCATTGCCGGTGACACCGCTACTAATTTCATGCCACGTTGGTTGAGTAAACGCAATAAAAATGGTCGACCATTGCATAGCTACGTTTTGACGAGCGGGCTTTGCTTATTCCTATTGTTGATGAGTGGAACTTTGCCAAACATCAATTCAATTTTCAATTGGCTGTTAAATTTGAATGGAATTGTCTTTCCTTTTAAAAATTGTTGGATCTTTTTGGCCTTTATTGCTGTCCGCTGGCAATCTGATCGTTTTCATTCGTCATTTGTTTTCATTAAGAACAAAGCCGTTGCAATTGCGGTCGGTGTTTGGTGTTTTATCTTCTCATTTGTTTGTGCCATGATGAGTTTTATCCCGCAGGATTCAAATTTGGTACACCAGCTTATGATCACCAGCTACTGATGAATTTATTCTCAGTTTTTGTGCTCTTTGGATTTGGTTTAATCATGCCACTGCTGGCACGAATTGAAAAAAAGCAAGTCATTGATAAAGCTAACTAAATTAAAACAAGCAGTAATTAGCGAGTGATCCAAACTTGCTAATTACTGCTTGTTTTTATATCGAATTAAGTAAATACCAGACAGCGCCAAGTACCAGCGTCAAAGCTACTAGCGTTCCGAGAATATCATGGAATGCATGCCAGCGAATACTTTTGGGACTCCAAAACAAAACGCTGATTGCCCCGCCAACTAAACCACCCAAATGGCCAGCAATATCAACTGACGGCATAAACAAGTTGAAAACCAAGTTAGCAACAATCAAAACAACAGCACCTTTGCTTAGTTCCGTAAATTGATGCTTAAAACCGCTAACCACTTGCAACAAAGCAATTACTGCAAACAGTCCAAATAAAGAAGTCGATGCTCCAGCTGAAATCGTGTTGGGTTTAAAAAAAGCACTAATCAAATTCCCGCTAAAGCCGCTAAAAAGGTAGATCAGTAAAAACTTGAAGTGTCCATATACCTCTTCAACAATTGTTCCAGCATACATTAAGGCTGCCATATTAAAAGCAATGTGGTAAATCGTTACATGCAAGAAAATTGGCGTGAATAAACGCCACCATTCACCAGCGATGATATCTGGATTCCAACGCGCTCCAAGTTGCTCCAAAACCTGACCATTGATATTGAAGCTGCCACTCAGCAAAACTTCAACCAGATAAGCGACTACGGTTACAAACAAAATCGCATTCGTCATCCAATTTCCATGGAAATATTTTCTAAAAAGACCGTAAAGTGGATATTTACGACGATAATACCAATCAGGCATTTTTACTTTATTATTCTGCATATTTTCAATCCTTTTTTAGTCAAATTAAGGGCCGTCACAATGACAGTCCCTAAATTCTTGATTTAGTCTAATGGTGTTTGAAACAAGCGCTGACTCAACGTGATTTCAGCTGGATCTGGATTACTATTATAGAAAGTAACTTTACCCTGATCAACTGCAGGATTCAACAAATCAGCCTTAGTCAAAACCCGTTGCAATTCACGAGCCGCTCCAGATCCACCATCGATGATCCTAGGCTGAGTGCCAACAACTTGTTCTAAAGCCGGTTTAATAAATGGAAAATGAGTACAGCCTAAAACAATTGAGCTTAATTTACCTAAAGGTGCCAGCAAATCAGTTAAATAAGCCCGAACTTCTGGGGTATTGAGATCCCCCTTTTCCACATATTCAACTAACGCCGGAGCTGGAACCTTGATCAACTTGGCTTGATCTTGATAACGTTCAAACAGTTTTTGCAGTTTAACCTCTCGTAATGTCAACTCAGTAGCCATCACAGCAATGTTGGTTTGAGGAAATTGTTCAACAGCTGGCTTAACAGCCGGTTCTAAGCCGACAACTGGCAGTTTAGGATAATGTTGACGGATCTGCTGAATAGCCGCACTGGTAGCTGTATTACAAGCAATAACTAAGGCCTTAACCTGGTGCGAGAGTAACTTTCTCGTGACTGCCAAACTTAGCTGGCGAACCTCAAGTGTTGACCGCGTACCATATGGAGCATTGGCTGAATCACCATAAAAAACATAATTTTCATGTGGCAATAATCGATACAGTTCTCTTAAAACACTAATGCCACCAACTCCTGAGTCAAAAACTCCTACCGGTCGATTATTAACTGTATCCATTAATTGATTACCTCACTTATCTTTGGGACTGACTTTCGCTTGCTTATTGAATTTTGCAACATATTTCCTGATGGCTGCAGCTGCTCGTTGCAGTTTTTCCATACTAGCTGCATAACTGATCCGGACATAGCCTTCCCCGCCTGGTCCAAAGGAAATCCCTGGAATCAAAGCAACTTTAGCATTCTGTGCTAATGAACGAACAAACTTCCATGAATCTTGAAGACAACCTGCTGGAATCTTAGCAAAGAGGTAAAAAGCACCATCCGGACTAGCAATCTTAAAACCAGCAGCGGTCAATTCTTTGATCATAAAATCACGGCGCTTAGCATATTCGCTCTTCATCGTTAAGCTGTCTTTCTTACCATTAGTCATCGCCTCTAAAGCTGCATATTGAGAAATCGTTGATGGTGAAGTCACCATATATTGATGTGATTTAACAACTTGTTGCGTAAATTCTTGCGGTCCCAAAATATAACCAACTCGCCAGCCAGTCATCGCATGTGATTTTGACAGACCAGTCAGCACAATACTACGTTCAGGCAAAATCTCTCCGATTGAAACATGCTGCTTTTGATAAGTCAATTCCGCATAAATTTCATCACTGATGACCCAAAAATCATAATCACGGGCTACTTGGGCCAGTTCTTCCAGTTGCGCTCTCGAGTATGTCACCCCCGTTGGATTGCATGGATAATTTAAAACCAAAGCTTTGATTCTCGCTAATGGGTGTTCCTCAATAACTTTCCGCAGCCTTTTCCCAGTTAAAATAAAGCCATCCCGGCTTGTATCAACTAAAATTACCCGTCCATCATTGATTTTGGTATCAGGAATATAGATTGGAAAAATTGGGGTCGGCACAATCACGGTATCTTCAGGATTAAGAATTGTTTGCAAACTAGCAGCAATTCCTTCTGTTGCACCAATCGTTGTTACTACCTGATCCGATTGATAATTCAAATTGAATTTTTTATTATAATAGGCAGCAGTAGCTTGGCGCAAAGCGGGAAAACCAGCATTCGAGGTATAGTGAGATTGGTTATCATTAATCGCTTTGATCGCAGCCTGCTTAATATGTTCCGGCGTATTAAAATCCGGTTCACCCAGCGTCAATTTAATGATTCCTGGAATATCGCTAACTTCACTATCAAATTGGCGAATATCAGAAACGGCAATTGCTTCGATTTTCTGATTAAACTTTTCTTTTACCATAATTTTTACTCCCTGCATCGGATAATTAATTAAATCTAATTAATATTATAGCACGCTGAAATAAAAAAATAGTTAAAGAATCTCTATTCAGAATTTCAACTTAACCAGCTTGACGCCCCAAAGTAAGCGGAGCCAGTCTTTTAACAATCGGCAAGATTACTATGATTTTAAGCAATCCGGGCAATAGAAAGGGAACAAAGCCAATTAGCATAGCTTTGATAAAAGAAATTTTCAGCACCCAGGTTATCCAAACTGAACCAATTAATAAATTTAGCAATGCTCCTAAACAATTGGCTGCCAATAAAACTGGCAATTGACGGCCAAATTTTTTTAACAGTCCAGCTGTTACTAACTGATAAACCAAAAATGATAGTAAATAACCACCGGTCGGCCCAAGGAATACCGCCAGGCCACCGCTAAAATTCGCAAAAACCGGGAAGCCAAGCGTTCCAAGCAATAAATAAACAATTATTACTTCTAAACCGTCCCAAACTGGTAGCAACGATGCAATCAATCCAACCGCAAATGTTTGTAAAGTGATGGGAACGATTGGAATTGGAATCGTTAACTGGGAACAAACAATCATTACAGCGAGCAGCATCCCATTAATTGTAATCCGTTGTATTTGATTCTTATTCATTATATCAATCCTTTTCCTCATAAAATTATCAGCTGATAATCTTAATTTACTCATCAGCAATCACTTTGTCAACTTTAGTTTTTAATTGGTTTACTAAATATTAAAAAAAAAGCCAAACCATGAATCCAGGTTTGACGGCTTAATAACTGAATTTATTATTCATAATTTGGCTTTAATAACTTGATTTTGATTGCTAAGAGGCCATGACGTTTAACTTTCTCAGCCGGATAAAGCCGAGCTAATTCTTTTGAAGACAAGCCAACTGCTTTTTCAGAAAATTTTTGATAAACTTCTGCGATACTACGGCATTTCTTAATACTCCAAGCACTTGTTAAAATATAATCATCTTCATTCGAAGCCCGATGGATTGCTAAAGTATCACCAACTCCAAAGTGCTTCATCTGGTCATCGTTAAGGAATACTTCGACCGTTTTTGTTCCGGCTGAAATTTTTTCAAACAACTCGTCATCTAATCTGATATCCACAATACCGACCTCCTGCAAATGCTGATCTGCAGCAACAAGTTACTTTAGAGCCTTTTAGCAGCCTGTCGCTTATGACAAAACTGATTAATGCCTAAAATTTGAAACATCAATTAATTCAACTATATAATAAAAATGTTATCTTTTTTTAATCTGAAATGCAAGATTTTTTTTGAATTTCTTATTTTCTAAACGAATAAAAACATTATAAATAAGTTTGACCAAAATTTCCAGCCAAGCAGCTTATAAAGATTCATTCTCAATCAGCGAATTGTACTTTCACCAGCAACTTGAATCTTAGTTGTTCCTGGAAAAATTGCTCGCTGCTTTTGAGTTAATGGTCGATCAGTTATGAAAAGTGAAATTTTATCTGGCGTACAAATCCGATAATAAGATGTATTAACAAACTTTTGATGTTCGGCAACTAAAATTACTTTTCGTGAACGAGCAACAGCCCGGCTGACAATTTGCGCATCTTCCTGTTTTAAAATATACAGCCCCTTTTCGTCGATTCCCGAGGCCGCAATGAACGCCGTATCAAATTCAATCGTATCTAATTCATTTAAAGCTTGGTTAGAATAAAAGAAACGACTTTCATGATCAAAGCTTCCCCCTAACGCTTTGATCGTAACCTTATTTTGCTCCGCCAAAGCTAAACAGTTGTCAAGCGAATGGGTAATGACCGTAATTGGCAAATTAATATTTTGACAAGTTTTTAAAAGAATCGTTGACGCATCAATAAAGTAGACGTGATGGGGATTAAAGTAATTCGTTGCTTCTAAAGCAATCTTAGTCTTTTCCTCAGTGAACTGCGACAACCGTTTTTGATAATTCAAAACTTGATGACCAAAATCTAAGGGCAAGATTCCGCCATGAGTTCGTTTGACTTCTCCTCTTTTAGCTAACAAAACGATGTCACGCCGAGCTGTATCCTGGGAAACTCCAAATTCGGCCATGATGTCTTTCGTAGTCAGTTCTTGTCTTTCTTCTAGTAGCTGTTTGATCAAAGCAATCCTTTTTTCCTGACTCATAAAATTCTCCTCACAAAAAAATTAAATCTTTGATAATTATACTCTAAATAAGGATTTAGCACAATTGCTCAATTTTAAACACTTATTTTGATGCTAATTTTTACTTATTATCAGCAAAGTAATTATTTCTAACTTTTAATACTAAATGTCCCGTATTCTAAAGAGACTACTTAAAAAATAAATTTTAAGTAGTCTCCTGAATTTAAATATTTAAGTTAATTCACAACTAAAAAGCTGCTTGCAACGGCGGTACAACTTGTTTCTTACGTGAAACCACCCCAGGCAAATCAGCTTTATTATCAACTAATTTAGTCTTAAAGGCTTTTTCAACAACTGCTTGTGGTTCCCCAACAACTAACAGCCGTGTGTCGCTATTTAAAATATTAGTTACCATCAACAAGAACAAATCATAGCCATTTTCTCGGTTCTGCTTTTCAATGGCTTGCCGTAATTTAGCTTCTCGGGCAAAAACCTCATCCAAATCAACGGTATTTACTTGATTAATGCGAACTTTTTTGCCGCCCATTTCAAAAGTCTTAGCATCAGCTGTTACCAATTGATCTTCGGTTTTGCTGGCTAGATTGGTTCCAGCCTTTAACATTTCCAAACCATATTGTTGATAATCAACACCCGCAATTTTTGCCAACTCCTTAACTGCCGCTTCATCTTCAGGAGTGGTTGTTGGTGATTTGAATAACAAAGTATCCGAAATAATAGCAGAAAGCATTAAGCCAGCTAATTTGGCTGGAACTGCTACTTGATGTTGTTTAAATAACTTCAACAAAATCGTACTGGTACAGCCAAGCGGCTCTGCATGATAATAAAGTGGTGCTGCTGTTTGAAAATTAGCGATTCGATGATGATCAACAACATGTGTAACTTTGACGTCTTGCAAATCGGTTACACTTTGTTGAGCCTCATTATGATCAACTAACATCACAGCGTCAACTTCCGGCTTAGCAGCTGTAATTACACGCGGAATTGGCTCATCAAAATGCTGTAAAACAAATTTTGTCTCATCATTTGGTTCACCCAAAGCAACTGCTTCCGTCTCATAGCCAAGTTGATTTTGGAGGTAAGAAAATGCTTTAGCAGCAACAATTGCATCTGTATCAGGACTCTTATGTCCAAAAACTAGTTCTTTCACTTTAAAATCTCCTATCTATATTTGATCTTCAATATTGATTTAACCTTTTCGGCTGATTTCTGTCAAGCGTGAAATATAATCCTGCTGTTCTAAATAGCTATCAAAAGAATTTAAAAAGTTTTCGATCCGGGGAATTTGATCCTTATCACGTCGAAAAACAAATGCCAAATCAAACGAAATCTCGGGCTCAAATAAAGCCGTCCAGGTCGTTTGCGCTTTTTCGTCTAAATGAGCCAAAACAAATGACATTGGTAAAGCTGTTGCAACACCCGTTCGATTTGAAAATTTAAACAACTGAAAAGGAGTTGCAAAATGGGCAACACTGGTGGGTTTGTCAATCAAAGCATTCTTATAAGCTTCCCGAATTAGACTGTTTAAATAATACTTAGGCGGATAGGTCACCCACTGCTGATCTAAAGTATCCTTTAAGCGAATTCGTTTTCTTTTTGCCCATTCTTGATTATGATGTAAGAATAGTAAATTCTCAGTCAAAATTTTTCGTGATTCGTAAGGCTTCCAATTTTTTATGCTCTCATCTGGCAAATACATAATTGCCAGATCAATGGTATTGTTTTCTAATCGTTCCCAAATTTCTTTTCGTGTCAGCATATGAAAAATTAACTTGATTCCCGGATGTTTTAAAAAATAACGAACTGCAAATTGATTAAAGACCCGATCTTCAATTGATGCCAAGATTCCAATGCTAATTTCTCCTTGAGTGGCACTAGTTGATTGTTGAATTTCATCAGCAGCCCGATTTAAAGTCTCATAAATTTGATGAGTCGCATCCAACATTGTGTAACCTGCATCTGATAAATGCAGCTTTTTACCAACTGAATAAAATAACGGTGCACCCACTGTTCGCTCCAATTTTTTGATTTGCTGCGTCAATGCTGGCTGAGTGATGCCCAAAATCTGTGCTGCCTGGGTATAGCTCATCGTTTCGGCCAATTGTAAAAAATAGCTGAGCGTTTTAGAAGAAAAAATGTTCTCCTGTTTTGTTTTCATTTCAAATTCCCCTTGAAAAAAATAAATAAAAAAATATTTTTGGCATATATATTAGAAATATTATCATTTATCATAACCCTAAACCATGTTAACTATCAACTAATAAAAGCGCTTTTAAGATTTAAAAGTTTTATAAATACATAATTTCATCAAAAAGTCTTTAAAATGAAAATTACTACAAGCTAAAAAATTAGCATTATTTAAGCAAATAAGTTTTAAAAAATGCAATTTCAGCTTGATTGCACTGCGTAGCAATTTGATCTTTTTGATTGATCTGAAAATCATGAAAACGTGGTTGCTGCGTGTCACCATAAAGTTTGAAGCAATGGACAATTTGATTCTTATTTAGCCATTGATCTAATTGCACTGTTTTTTCACGTAAAAAATCCTGATTAGCAGTCATCAGAAAAATTGGTGGTAACGCGGTTGTTAAATATTTTTCGACTTCAAGCTGCCGCCGATACTTGGCAACTAACGCTGGCTGAAAATAGGCTGTTTCTAAATCATCTGGTTGAAAATGCGCCTCAGGCAAAAAATAAACACCGCAATTTAGTGCAGCCGCTCTAATTTTTAACAGCGGTCGCGAAAAACCACAAAGCTGACGATACACTGGATTACTGTCAATCGCTAAATATTGCTCTGTCAATTGACCACCAGCGCTGTCACCAACCAAATAAACATTATTCAAATCCAAATGATAGCTTGTCTTGTTGTACGCCAACCAGCTCATTAATCGAACAACATCTTGAATTGCACCTGGATATGGTGTTTCTGGAGCCAAACGATAATTAAAGTTTACCACTGCAAAGCCACTTTGAGCCAAGGTTAAGCAGTAAAATTGATAAGTTTCTTTAGTGCCATAAAACCAGCCGCCTCCATGAATGTTAACGATCACTGGCAAGGTTCTTTCATTATCCAGCCGGTAAATATCAGCCAAATTCCATTGACCAGCCGGACCATAAACTAAATTATCAAAACGCTTGATTCCGCTGACTTGCTTGGTCAAGCCTGCATCCCGCTGATCGTCTCCCTTTTTCCAGGCTCTCCGGGCAGTACTAATTTTTTCCTGTAAGCTTTTAGTAATCATAACATGCTCCTTTGATTAAGTTCGTTGCCAGTGTCGATTGATAAGCTTCCGTAATTCCTCTAATAAAAAAATTGGGATTGGAATCGCAACTAAAAATAACCATTCTTTGAGACCGATTGCGGTAGTGTTAAAGATCCCTTGTAAGAAAGGTAAATAAATCAAAATATTTAATAATAAGATTTCAAAGATGATTCCAATCCAAATCTGATGGTTACTGAAAAGACCAATTTTGAAAACCGACATGTTTTCTGTTCGGCAATTTAAAACGGCAGCAATCTGGCAAAAAACAATCGCGGCTAAAGTCATCGTCGTTGCTTCAAGATAAACTGAACCGTTAGCAGCTAAAGCCTTATTCGGCCAGCCAGAAACATAATTGGTATAGAAATAAGCAAAAGTCGAAATTAAACTAGCTAACAAGCCATACCAACCAAAAGCCCGCCAAATCAAAGACTTCTTTAACAGGTGTGATTGGCGAGAACGTGGTGGTTTCTGCATCACATCCGGTTCGGCTCGCTCTGCGCCTAAGCCTAAAGCCGGCAACATATCGGTTCCTAAATCAACTGTTAAAATCTGCATGACCGTCAACGGCAGCGGAATCAACCCGCCACTAAAAAGAAATAAAGCGGAAGGAAATGCTTCTGGTACATTGGAATTTAAAATATACAGCAAGAATTTTTGGATATTGCTGTAAACTGCTCTTCCCTCCTCAATTGCTGCAACAATCGAAGCAAAGTTATCATCAGTCAAAATCATATCAGCAGCATCTTTAGCTACATCGGTGCCTAATTTTCCCATTGCAACACCAATATCTGCTTTTTTTAAAGCTGGTGCATCATTGACGCCATCACCAGTCGATGCAACAACGTGCCCACACTGTTGCAAACTAGACACAATTCGATATTTATGTTCCGGCGCAACCCGGGCAAAAATCACATCACCTTTTAAAACTTCTTTTAACTGTGTTGCTGACATTTTTTCCAGTTGCTCACCAGTTACAACGCGCGGATTTGGTCCCGTGATTCCAATTTTGACCGCAACGGCCTTAGCTGTCAGGGGGCTGTCACCGGTCACCATGATGATTTTAATCTTAGCTTGATGGCATTTTTGAACTGCCTGATAGACTTCTGGCCTTGGCGGATCCATCATGACTGCTAAGCCGACAAAAATTAAATTGCTTTCAGCTTCAGTTAAATCCAATTGCTGCTGCGAACTAGAAATTTTCTTATATGCTAAACACAAAGAACGTAATCCCTGAGCCGCATACTGCGCATTAGCTGCTAAAATCTGTTGCCGTAGCTCGGTGGTTAATGACTTAACTTGACCATTTAATTGAATTTGGCTGCATAATGGCAGTGTTTCACTTAAAGCACCTTTGACTAATACTAATTGCCACTGTGAACCCAGTTGATGAACGGTCGACATTCTTTTCCTGATTGAATCAAAAGGAAAGGTTTGAAGTTTTGGCAATTTTTCAGCCAATTGCTGCAAATTTAACTTTGACTTTAAAGCAGCAATCAATAATGCCCTTTCCGTTGGTGTACCTAAAGTCTGCCCTTGCTGATCAAAACTAGTTTGCAACTTAGCATCATTATCCAAAGCCATAATTTTGAGCATTTGCTGCAAATCAGGATCTGTCAAATCAGCTGACTGCTGGTCTAACATGATCTGACCATTAACCTCATAACCTTCACCTGTTAGCTGATAATCATGTTCTGGAGTCCAAAGATGATTGATCGTCATCTGATTTTGGGTCAGCGTCCCAGTTTTATCAGAACAAATTACCGTTGCTTCACCCAGGGTTTCAATGCTGTTAAGTTCTTTGACCAAAGCGTGTTTTTGCGCCATTCGCCGAACTCCCTGTGCTAAAGACAAGGTAACTGTTGGCAATAATCCTTCAGGAATAAATGCAACGATCATCCCTAAGGCAAAGATAAAGGCCTGTGCTGGCGGATAATGTACGAAAAAGATCGATGCCACGAAAAAAGCCGCCCCAATCGAGAGAGCAATGATTGACAATTGCTTGGTCAGCCGATTTAATTCTAACTGTAATGGACTGATAGTCTTTTTTTGTTGATGCGTCAGCTGTGCAATTTTGCCAAATTCAGTTTGCATGCCAGTCGCAAAAACAATTGCTTTAGCCGAACCATTAACAGCTGATGTACCAGCATAAACTAAATTATTGACCGATAATTGATCAGAATCTGAGCCCTGATAAACGGCATCCTTAGTTGCTGGTACAGATTCACCAGTTAATGCTGATTCATCGATCTGCAGGGAATTAGTTTCCAATAATCGCGCATCTGCTGGTATTGAATCACCAGCACTCAGTAAAAACACATCTCCGACAACTATCTGACTAGCATCAATTTGCTGCTGCTTGCCATCACGGATGACTTGCGTATAATTTGGCAACATTTTAAGCATTGAATCGGTAGCCTTTTGTGCAGCATGCTGTTGATAATAACTAAATAAGCCATTAATCACATTCACACACCAAATTGCAATTCCTAGTTCAGTCGTGCCAGAAAAAATTGCGATCAGGCCGCTGACCCACAATAGACAAGCCATTAAACTAATAAAATTTTTTAAAAAGTTCTGCCATTCAGGCTGACGCTTAATTTTTTGAATCGTATTTAAACCATTTTTTTGTAATCGATCCGCAGCAACTTGTGCTGTTAAACCAGTTGGACTAGAAGCCAACTCTTGAAATAATTCCGTAAGATCCTTTTGTGCGTATATTTGAGCTTTTCCTTGATCATCTTTCATCTCAAATCACTTCTTCCTTACAAACACTTACGTCAAAACCTTACTACGGTAAATTATTCTAAATAAATTTTCCGCAATAAATCAAGATCACCTTCACTTAACTGCATGACAGTCTGTAAATATTGATCGATCGTCCTATATTTTTCAACAATGGCCGCTTGAACCTGATCTAACTCCTCACCTAAGACCGAAAACGAAGCATTCATTCGATTAATAAACTCAGCGGCATTTTTGTTCTTCAGCTTCTTTCGCAATTGATCCTGATCGGCAGCAGAATAGATAATATTAGTCAATAAATAATCTTGACGAATTATTTGATAATCTACTCCTAAAGCTGAAAGAATCAAAAAACTGGCGATTCCAGTCCGATCCTTACCAGCTGCACAATGAAACAACAATGACTGCTTTGGTTGATCATTGGCCAGTAGATCTTTAAATAAACAACGGAAAGCTAATTGTGAATGGGAATCAAAAACCATCAGCTGGTAAGGATCAGTTTCTAGTGTTGCCTGACTTTGAGCTTGAAGTTCAATAAGCGGCAGATCTCCATCATCTTCTTGGTCATCAGTTGGATAAACCGGATAAGACCGAAAGACTGCTTGCTCTGGAATCTTGTCAGGAGCATAATTTCTTTCACGCGGTGAACGTAAATCAATATCATACTTCAGGCCATAATGTGCTAATTGAAAACGGCCATAACGTGTAAGGTGGCTTAAGTCACCAGCACGTAAAATTTTTTGCCAGCGAACCATTTGACCATCATGGGTTGGATATCCACCTAATTCACGTAAATTAACGCTGCCCGCGACTGGTAAAAGTCTTTCTGAATGCATATTGATCCACTCCTTTACTTCAAAATTATTGTAAATCTTTTAAGCGCAAAAACAAACAGTTAATTATTATTTTTTGAGATATTTTCTACAGATTAAAGAGCCTCATCAATTTTGTTCTCTAAAATCAAAGACTCTCTAAATTAACTTTTTCTATTTGCTGATTTTTTTAAAATAAAAATAGAACCAATATTTAAAACAATATTAGCTCTATCTTTTTGATAAACTTTCTTATTTTTTTATATTAACATCATTCAGAGGTATCAACTTTGTATGATGTTTTAACTTGTATCCTAAAAACAGAATTAAAAATATTGGTATGCAAGAGTACGTAATCAGAAGCTCATACCAATTAAAATCAATTGTCAGTTCAACTCCTTTTTCTAAAATAATCATAATACAAATTAGAGTTGACAAAATTGGTCCCAAAGGAAAAAACTTAGCACGGTATTTTAAACTATTTAATGGTATATTTTTTTTCTTTAATACCATTCTAAAGCGCAAATGTGAGATAGAAATTCCCAACCAGGCAATAAATCCTGTTAAACCACTAGCAGTAACCAAAAAATCATAAATTCTTACTTCAAAAAAATTCATAAAGAAGATTAATAATCCGATAAATGTTGTTACAAACAAAGCTAAACTTGGCACACCTCGTTTATTTGTTCTTATAAAGATTGATAGCGCTCCTTCATGATATGAAAGTGAGTAAAGCATCCGAGTTGCTGCATAAATACCGGAATTAGCTGATGATAAAACCGATATTAAAATCACAAAATTCATTATACTTGCTGCCGAATTTAAACCTGATTGTTTAAAGACTAATGTAAATGGGCTTATTGCAATATCTTTAGTGCTTGATCCTAATAAGAAAGGACTATCATATGGAATTAAACATGAAATCACGAAAATTGACAAGATATAAAATAATAGAATTCTCCAGAAAATTTGCTTTGTTGCTTTAGGTATACTTTCTTCCGGATTATCTGATTCACCAGCCGTTATTCCAATAAGTTCCGTTCCCTGAAACGAAAAAGCAGCTGTTGAAAATGCCCCCAGCATTGGTAAAAGACCCAAAAATGGAGCTTTTTTATAAGTAAAATTTTGCATTCCTGTAAATGGTTGTTTTAATTTTCCAAAAATCATCAGAAAACCTAAAAATATAAAAATCAGTATAACCAAAATTTTAATCAGCGATAACCAATACTCAGTTTCTGCAAAAGAACGAGCAGAGATAATATTGATAACAAACATTACTCCTAAAGCCAACAAACTAAAAATCCAAGTAGGACTATTAGGTAACCAAAATTTGATTATTATGCTAACGGTAGTAATATCTACTGCCAAGGTTATTACCCAGTTAAGCCAATAATTCCAGCCCAATGCAAATCCTAATGCAGGATCAACAAATTTTCCAGCATAAGAAGCAAATGATCCACTAATTGGCATATATGTAGCCATCTCACCAAGACTAGTCATTAAAAAATATACCATAATACCAACTGAGATATAAGCAACTAAAGCTCCTCCTGGTCCTGCTGAACTAATTGTAAGTCCACTAGCAACAAACAATCCTGTTCCAATGCTTCCACCTAA
The DNA here is from genome assembly GCF_000255495.1 of Liquorilactobacillus vini DSM 20605. GTDB lineage: Bacteria > Bacillota > Bacilli > Lactobacillales > Lactobacillaceae > Liquorilactobacillus > Liquorilactobacillus vini. Next base: position 14,003 of record NZ_AHYZ01000050.1, on the reverse strand, counting down.
AGCAATCATAGATAAGTGTCTTGTCTTTAAAACTCTTTTAACATGATTCTTACTATTAATTTTTGGAACTGTGTCTTCCTTCATATCCAGATACACCTTCCAATAATTTATTAATTTTACAAGTTACAAGGTCTATCTTCATCAAACCAAATATTCAATTCATTAATAGCATTTTGTTTAGAATCGGAAGTATGAATAAAATTATGCATCTTATCGCCACCATACACTGATAAATTTCCTCTTATGGTTTCCGGCTGTGCCAAATTTGGATCTGTATTTCCTGCTAGTTTATGCAATTCATCAATTGCATTATCACCAGAGACCCTTAATACAATTATTGGTCCTGATAACATATACTTTATTAAATCTCTAAAAAACTCTCTATTCTTTAAATTTTTATAATGTTCAACTAACTGTCTTTCAGATGCATAGGTCAATTCCATACTTTCTAGATTAAATGAAGTATTTTCAATTTTTTCTAAAATTTTGCCGATTAATCTTTTTTCAACACTATCCGGTTTGATAATCACGCAAGACCGTTCAAAATTTTTCATAATTCATTACTTCCCGTGAGTGTTATTATTAAATATTACATCAAGAAAAATCATTTTAAACTTGCATCAATGTGATCCTCAAATAACTTTTCTACAACCATAGCATCATCAATGCTTGAACTGATAATCATAATCGTATCATACCCCGCGACACTGCCTGTAACTTCAGGAATTTCTAAACTATCAAGCAATGCAGTCAAAACATTAGCAAAATTAGGAACCGTATGAATAACATTTATATATTCAATTCTTTGAACATTATAGACATATTGCTCAACTGTTTCATAGAATTTCCAAATCATATTTTCCTTTGATACTTGTGCTTGGGCATAATAAATTAACCCTTTATCGTCCCTTTTTTTTACTATATTTAAGGATCGAATATCTCTTGATATTGTTGCCTGAGTTACTTCGACGCCATTTTCCTTTAACTGCTCAATCAGTTCCTGCTGTGTAGAGATCTTCTTCTTGTTAATTAGAAGTTGGATTAATTTTCTCCTTTTATCATTTTCCAAATTAATTACCCCCTAATTAAAAAGTTATTTTCCCAATTAATATTTGATAAAGTGCATATATTGCACATATAACTATTAAAGCTGCAATTCCCAGTTCGATTTTACTAAATGTTTTCTCAGCTTTGTTATCTTTTCTTTGCAATTGATAATAAAAAATTATTCCCGGTGCAAAAAGCAATGTTGTTAAAAGTAAATATTTTAACCCAGCTGCATAAATCAACCAGCACGCATAAACACTTGCAACTACGCCAATAATTATATTTTTTGGTTTTCCTTCAGCCTTATTATCCTCACTCAGTGAAAATTTCAGTTGGTAAAAACCTGAAAAAGCATATGGAATTAATATTGCAGAACTTGCAAGGGAATAAAAGAAATTATAAGCTCGGCTTGAAATTAGAAAAGTAAAGAAGAAAATTTGAATTAAAACATTGGTTAATAATAGTGAATTAATTGGTGCTCCATTTTTATTCTCTTTAGCAAAAAATTTCGGAAATGTGCCATTTTTAGCAGCTTCATAAGGCAATTGTCCGGCAAACATTGTCCATGAAAGCCAGGCACCAACCACTGAAACAATTAAGCCTAGATTAACCAAAACTGCTCCCCATTTACCGACAACTGACTCTAATAAATATGCCATTGAAGGTTGCCGAAGCTTGGATAACTCAGCTCCATTCATTACGCCTAATGAAAGCAAAGTAACTAACATGTAAATCAGGATGACCGTAATAATTCCAAAGATAGTTGCTTTCCCAACATCTGATCTTTTTTTGGCTTGACCTGAGAATAAGACTGCTCCTTCAATACCAATAAAGACCCAAACAGTTACCAGCATTGTGCCTTTCACTTGAGACATGACCGGTTTTAATTCAAAATTTTGCGATACAGTTCCCCAAAAATCCACTGTAAAAATGCCTAATTTAAAAGAAATTAGCATGATAACTAGAAAAACTCCAATTGGGATCAATTTAGCAACTGTTAAAATTGTATTTACAAAAGAAGCCGATTTTATACCTTGCAAAATCAAGAAATGACAGATCCAGAGTATTAACGAGGCTACTATGATTGAATAAATATTTTGACCACTTCCAAAGATTGGGAAAAAATATCCAACAGAACTCATTAATAATGTTGCATATCCCACGTTTCCCAACCAGGCAGAAATCCAGTAGCCCCATGCTGAATTAAATCCCATATATTTTCCAAATCCTGCTTCTGCATAACTATAAATTCCAGCATCTAAATCAGGGCGCTTCATATTCAAGTTTTGAAAACTCAGAGCTAATGAAATCATGCCAATTGCTGTAATAATCCAACCAATAATTTGCGACCCAGCTGAAGCAGATCTTGACATGTCACTCATAAGATTAAATATTCCACCACCAATAATTGACCCCACAACTAGACCAATTAATTCAATCAAATTAAGTTTTTTTACTTCCATAACTTCCGACCTCCTTTAAAAAAAGGGGAATCATATTAAAAGTACGATGCTAGCTTTCTTGATCCCCCTTTTTTATGCTATTTTGAAATAATTGTGCCTACTCCCTTTTCAAGTAACTGTTTAACATTATCTAGCGAAGTAATTATTGCTTTCCCATCTGTTTTCTCGACGAACTCAATTGCTGCATTTATCTTAGGTAACATGCTTCCTTTAGCAAATTGATCTTCAGCAATGTAATGTTTTAACTCACTAACAGTGACATTAGTTAACTTTGATTGATTTGGCTTATTAAAGTTTACAAATACATAATCAACTGCCGTCAGGATAATCAGTTCATCCGCTTTAATATTTTCGGCTAACTTGGCAGCACCATAATCTTTATCGATCACAGCTTCCTGACCAATAAAGTTACCTTCAGCATCTTTTGAAACTGGAATTCCACCACCACCAGCAGCAATTGGAATCAAGTCTTCTTTAAGCATTGCAGAAACAGCAGGATACTCAACTACTTCTTTAGGAATTGGAGATGGTACAACGCGTCGATAACCTCGGCCAGCATCTTCAACAAATATATAATCAGGATGCTTTTTTTGCTCTTGTTCCGCTTCCTCTTTTTGATAAAAAGGTCCAATTGGTTTTGAAGGATTTTTGAAGGCTGGATCATCAGCTGAAACTTCGGTTTGAGTGATTATAGTTGCAGCTTTCTTATGAATGTTTTCTTTTTTCCAGAACTTCATTAAATGCTTGTTGCATCCAATATCCAATACTGCCCTCTGTCATAGCACCAATTGTATCTAAGGGCATTACTGGATTTTTGGCTGTACTTTCTGCAATCTGCTGAAGTAGCAAATTACCAACTTGAGGTCCATTACCATGTGTAATTACTAGTTGATGACCTCGTTTAATAAATTCAACTAAAACGTTAACAGTTTTTTTTATTGCTTCTTGTTGAGATTTTGCACTTGCATCCTTAGATAAAATTGCATTGCCCCCTAAAGCGACAACAATTTTCTTCATAAAGAAAACCTTCTTTCAAACTTTTGTTTATTATTTGCCCAAAGTAGCTACCATTACTGCTTTGATTGTATGCATCCTATTTTCGGCTTCTTCAAAAACTACAGAATTTTTGCTTTCAAAAACTTCATCTGTAACTTCCATCTCATTTAAACCAAACTGTTTTGAAATCTTCTTTCCAACTTCAGTCTCAGTATTATGAAATGCTGGTAAGCAATGCTCAAAAATTACATTTGGATTATCAGTCTTATCCAAGACTGATCGGTTAACTTGATAAGGCCGTAATAAATTAATTCTTTCTTTCCAAATGCTATTTGGTTCACCCATTGACACCCAAACATCTGTATAGATAACATCTGCTTGATCAACGCCTTCGGCAATATCGTTAAATACCTTAATCTGAGCACCAGTCTTTTGAGTAATTTCATTAGTTTTCGCTAAGAGTTCTGCAGATGGTTGTAATTCCTTTGGACATACTACGTGATAGGTCATTCCCATTTTGGCAGCGCCAATCATCAAAGCATTCGAAACGTTGTCACGTCCATCACCTACAAAAACAAATTTAAGATCCTTGTAATCTTTCTTTAAGATCTCTTTAGCTGTCAAAAAATCAGCTAAAACTTGAGTTGGATGATCCTCATCAGTTAAACCATTCCAAACCGGAACTCCAGAATACTCCGCTAATGTTTCAACCGTTCTTTGTGAAAATCCACGATATTCAATTCCATCAAACATCCTTCCCAAAACACGCGCAGTATCTTTGACTGATTCTTTATGCCCCATATGACTTCCCGATGGGCCAAGATAAGTAACATGTGCTCCTTGATCATGAGCCGCTACTTCAAATGAACAGCGCGTCCTAGTTGAACTTTTTTCAAAAATTAAAGCAATGTTTTTACCCTCAAGCATTGGTTGTTCTGTTCCGGTATATTTAGCTTTCTTCAAATCTTCTGCTAAGTTAAGCAAGTACCTAACTTCTTTGGGCGTATAATCCATTAAGGTTAAATAATTCTTATTGCGTACATTAAACATATTCTTTTTCTCCTTTATTAATTATTTTTTCAAATCTTCACGATAAATTGGCATTGACATACAACGTGGGCCGCCACGTCCACGGGATAATTCACTAGATTGAATTTCATGAACATGCAAACCATGCTTTCTTAAAATGTCATTTGATACATAGTTGCGATCATAAGTAACGACTTCTCCAGGTGCAATTGCTAAAGTGTTTGAGCCATCATTCCATTGTTCACGAGGGGCAACAATTGGATCACCATTACCAGTCGGAATCAAATCCAAATCATCCAATTTAAGAGCTACCTTCAAAACTTCTTTTAGATTACGTTCGTGCTTAACTGATACCCCTTGGCCTTTAGGATGCATAATCCAAATATCAATCTGCTGATTCTGATTTAGAATTGCTGGATGCACTGTAAACTGATCGTAATTAATCATTGTAAAGACTGTATCTAAATGCATCATTGCATGATTATGCGGGATTTTAATTGCTAAAACTGTGTCATATCCTGAATTTTTTGTGAACAAACTTTTGGCAATATCCTCAATTGCTTCTGCTGTCGTTCTTTGAGAAATACCAATTGCCAAAACATGATCATTTAGAACTAATTCATCACCACCTTCAATATGATTAAAATGATTCCGATTTCTCCAAACCTGAACACCTTGATTTGCAAATTTTGGATGGTTAGAAATGATATATTCCATAAATAGTGATTCTCTTTGACGAGCTTTATATGTCATTTTGTTAATGCTTAATCCATTTCCAATTGCAGCAGCAGGATCTCTTGTAAAGTACAAATTAGGCATTGGATCCATTAAAAATGGATATGCTTTGTCCCCAGATGCTTCTTTCAGATCTAACGAACTCAGTTCAACTTCATCTTTTCGAACTCCTTCCATAATGTGAGTAACCATTTCCAAATTGCCCATATTGTTTAAATACTCAAAAAGAGTATTGGCGGTTTCGCTTTCTTCCTTAAATCCGGACTCTGCGATCATACGATTTAGAAATTCTCTTTTCACTTCAGAAGTGGTTATTGATTCTGAAACTAAATCATCTAAATATAAAACTTCAACACCATTTGTTTTTAGAACCTGTGCAAATTCATCATGTTCTTTTTGAGCTATCGGTAAGTAAGGAATATCATCAAATAACAACCGTGGCATTGTCTCCGGAGTGATATTTTCAATTTCCTTTCCTGGTCTCTTTAAGATTACAGATTTTAGTTTACCAATTTCTGATTTAACATTTATTGATTTAGACATTTTCAATCAACCTCCTGTATATTTTTATTACATTTTTATGTTATTACATCTGTGTAACCGATGTCAATGGCTGATTTATAGGCGCTTTCTGGTTGTACAAGTCTTTTATTTATTCAAATGTATAAACATCTTGTTTATACATAACAAGTAAAAATTAACTACTATTTATAAAAATCGTGCATAAATTATTGCATAAAAAAAATATACCAATTATTAAAAAATAATTAGAACATTGATTTAAATTAGCTATATTTTTTAATTGCAAAAATTATTTAAAACAAATAGAAATTAAAGTTGCTATTACAAATTTGCTTACTAAATTTAAATTTATTCAATACCACAGAAGGGTAAAATGGAAATGTATTGACTTGTAGTTGATAATTGTGTAAAATTTAGTATAGTTTAAATATACCCTATGTGGTAATAACAAGGAGGATCATTTTGTCAAAAGTAAAAGAAATTTCTGATACGAATTTTCAAGAAGAAATCAGTCAAGGTGTAAATTTAATTGACTTTAATGCTGTTTGGTGTCCACCATGTCAAATGATGAAGCCGATTTTAGCTCATTTATCAGAAAATCCTGAATTTGCGACAGTTGGGTTTAAATCGCTTGATGTTGATCATAGTCCTGCTATTGCCCAGCAATTGCAAATTCAAGGCATTCCCACCTTTATCCTAACTAAGGATGGTAAAATTGTTGATCGAATTACTGGCTTTATTCCGGAACCTGCTTTAGCACAACGAATCAAACAATATTTGTAAAAAAAAAAAGCAGTTCAAGATTTTTTCAATCTTGAACTGCTTTTCTTAACTTTGTTGCCAATCAGTTGGATCTTGATGCCAAGCGTACAATAATTTCAATTCCTGTTCATCAATATATTTTTCTTGCTTTGCGACTTCGATCAATTCATGGTAATTGGTCAAAGTGAAAAATGGAATTTGCGCTGCTGCAAAATTTTGCTTGGCAGCTGATAATTGGTAACTAAAAATTCCAACCACTCCAATTACTTTTGCCTGTTCTTTTTGAGCAGCTGTGACGGCTTTTAACACACTGCCGCCAGTTGAAATCAAATCATCGATCAAAACTGTTTTTTGACCAGGCCGCAAAACTCCTTCGATCTGGTGTCCTTGTCCGTGATCTTTTGGTTTGGAACGAACATAGACCATCGGCAGATTTAAACGATCAGCTACCCAAGCAGCGTGTGGGATACCAGCCGTGGCGGTTCCGGCAATCACTTCAGCTTCTGGAAAGCTCTGTTTGATTAAAGCTGTCAAGCCACTCGCAATCCTTTGGCGGATCAGCGGATAACTGATGGTTAAACGATTGTCGCAATATATCGGGCTTTTAATTCCACTAGCCCACGTAAAAGGCTGTTGCGGCGAAAGACTGACGGCCTTAATTTTCAATAAATCAGCTGCTACTTGTTTCATACTTGTTTCCTCCATAATTTTTCAACTAATTGATATGCTGCCACTGGATCAGCAGCTTGGGTAATTGCTCGGCCAACGACGATTGCACTACTGCCGTTGCTAGCTGCCTGATCTGGTGTCATAACCCTTTTTTGATCATCATGGCTGTTGCCAGCTAACCGAATTCCCGGAGTGACCCGCAAAAAATTAGGTTGGCTTTGTGCTTGAATTGCCGCTGCCTCCCAAGCAGAACAAACCACACCGCCCAAGCCAGCTTGCTGGGCTAAAGCAGCATAGTTCAGCACGCTGGTTTGCATTGAAGCAGTTACCAGTTGTTCTCGTTGCAATTGTTTTTCAGTTGTTGAAGTCAATTGGGTGATAGCTAAAATTTTAGCTGATGGATCACCATTACTGCCATCCACCAGGCCAGAAACGGCTGCCTCCATCATTGGCGTCCCACCACTAGCATGAATTGTTGTCAGCTTGACACCTAATTTGCCGATTACTCGCATTGCAGCTTCAACTGTATGCGGAATATCATGGCATTTCAGATCCAAAAAAACATCATGGCCAGCAGCAATCAGTTCCTGAACCATTGTCTGACCTTCACTGTAAAATAATTCCATTCCAATTTTGACAAACAATTGCTGATTTGCAGGAAACTTTTTCAAAAAATTATCAACTGTTTGTTTATCAGGAAAATCCAACGCAATTATCGGTCGCTCAATTTTCATTAATTCTACCCCTCACTTCCTGCTGCAAAGCCGTCAAACTCTTAATTTGGTATTGATCCATTTTAGTTGGCAAATCCGCTAAAATATGGGGAAAAATCAGTGGATCATGAAAAATCGCCGTTCCAATTGCTACCGCGCTAGCTCCTGCTAAAAACATTTCCAAAACATCCTCGGCATTGCTGATTCCACCCATGGCAATAATTGGCAAATCAACTTGCTGCTTAACTTGATATATCATCCGAACTGCAATCGATTTAATGGCTGGTCCCGATAAGCCACCAGTTTGATTGGCTAAAACCGGCTGCCTAGTCTTCAAATCCAAACGCATCCCTAGTAAGGTATTGATCATGCTCAATCCATCAGCCCCACCAGCTTCAACTGCACGGGCAATGGCGACAATGTCCGTTACATTTGGTGAAAGTTTAACATAAACTGGTAGCGGACTAACGGTTTTAACCGCCGCTGTTAAATTTTGCGCACTGACAGGATCGGTACCAAACTGCATGCCACCACGATGAACATTTGGGCAAGAAATATTTAATTCTAACGCATCAACCAGTCCCGAATGACTTAAACGCTTAGCAGTCTCGACATAATCAGCTTCAGCCGTACCAGCAACATTAGCAATAACTGGTAAATTCGGATATTTGGCTTTTAATGCCGGTAATTTGGTTCGCAAAATCACATCAACCCCAGGATTTTGCAAACCAACTGCATTCAAAACACCCCCAGGAACTTCCGCAATCCGCGGCATTGGGTTGCCAATCCGTGGTTCCAGCGTAGCAGCTTTAATGATGATTGCTCCAAGTTGATTCAGATCGAACATCTCAGCATAACGATTATCACCAAAAGCAAAACAGCCACTGGCCGGCATGACTGGATTTTTAAGTTTCAAGCCAGGCAATTCAACTGCTAGCCGTTCATTGAGCTTCATAATTTCACCTCCGTTGCTGAAAAGACTGGCCCTTTTAGACAAACATGCTGATTCAAATTACCGTGACCGACACTGACCATACAACCAGCACAAGCACCCATGCCACAGCCCATCCGACTTTCTAGTGATAAATCAACTGGCAGCCGGCGGTCAGCCAATTGCTGTTGAACCGTCTTTAATAACCCCAAAGGCCCGCAAGCATAAACATGACAATATTCATCAGACCAATAATTATCCAATAAAGTTTTAACCGTTCCTTGGACACCAGCTGTTCCATCATCAGTCGCTAATAAAAACTTTCCACAGGCTTGAAAAACTTTTGCGCCAAAGATTTGTGTTCGGGTGCGAAAACCAGCCATTGTCGTGACCTGACAACCCTTTTGCGCTAATGTTTTGGCTAAAAACATCAATGGTGGCAAGCCTGTACCGCCGCCAATCAAAAGAACTTGATCATTAGCAGCTAGATCTTGATCAGCAAAACCATTACCTAAAGCTCCGAGAATATTCAACTTGACACCAGGTTTAAGGGTCGCTAACAAATGAGTTCCTTGACCAACCGTTCGATAAATTAAACTCAACTTTCCCTGCATTGCTTGACAATCAGCAATTGCCAATGGCCGTCGCAATTGAAAAAGCTCATTTGGCAATTCGACCATCACAAATTTTCCTGGGTGGTAGCCACTTAGTTTAGCAGTCGTTTTTAAGTTCAATAAGTATACATCAGCGGTCAATTGACATTGTTCTTGAATGATAAAGTTATTGACACTTGGCATAAATGGCTCCTTTCTATAATGGATCAGTTGCAAAAGTCCGATTTTCCAGTGCTCGGACTAACGCTGCGGCTGTATTCAGCGAGGTCAACAGTGGGACGTTATGTGAAATCGCCATTTGTCTGATTTGAAAACCAGCTGAAGTAGCAGCCTGATCGTGACCCATCGTATTGATTACCAGTTGAATCTTACCCGCTTTCAACAAGTCTAAGATATTCGGATCATCAGTTGCAACTTCACCAATTTTAGCAACTTTCATAACTCTTAATCCATGATCTTTTAAAAACTTAGCGGTGCCGTCAGTTGCTAACAACCGATAGCCAATTTGACTAAAGCGCTGAGCCAATGGCAAAATTGCTTTTTTATCGCGCTTTTCAATCGTTAATAAGACATTGCCACTCGACGGTAATTTCATTTTTGCACCGGCAAAAGCTTTCAGCAAGGCTTTTTCAAATGTCCGATCACTGCCCATAACTTCACCGGTCGATTTCATTTCCGGTCCAAGGTAACTGTCAACTTCAGCTAATTTGCTGAATGAGAAGACTGGCGCTTTGACGTTGATCGTTTTGCTTTCTGGATAAAGACCAGCTTGGTAACCAAGCTCACGCAAGGTTTTACCTAAAATAACTTTGGTAGCAACTTGAGCCATCTCAATTCCCGTAATTTTACTTAAAAAAGGAACCGTTCGACTGGCCCGGGGATTGACCTCGATTACATAAGCTTGATTCTGATGAATAATAAATTGAATATTCATGATTCCACGACAATTCAAAGCAATTGCCAATTTTTGAGTAGCGGCAACGATCTGGTTTTTAATTGCTGGCGTGAACGACTGCGGTGGATAAACCGCCATTGAATCACCAGAGTGAACACCAGCATGTTCAATATGTTCCATAATTCCCGGCAGCAAAACATCACGACCATCGCAAATCGCATCAACTTCACATTCTCGGCCCTCTAAATAAGCATCAACCAAAATTGGATGATCAGCCGCGGCGGTAACATTTTGTTTGAGATAATTCTTCAGTTCGACCTCATTGTAGACAATTTCCATTGCTCGACCGCCGAGCACATAGCTTGGCCGAACTAAAACTGGATAACCAATCTCTTGCGCTTTTTGTAAAACGCCAGCTTGCGTAGTAGCCGTCTTCCCTACTGGCTGTCGTAAAGCTAATTGCTTGATAACTTCATCAAACAATTCACGATCTTCAGCTTGATCCAAATCCTTAACTGAAGTTCCTAAAATCCTAACGCCATGCTGCTCTAAACCAGCAGCTAGGTTGATCGCCGTTTGCCCACCAAATTGGACAATCACTCCCAGCGGCTGTTCAAGTTCGATCACATTTAAAACATCTTCCAATGTTAATGGCTCAAAATATAATTTATCCGAAACTGAAAAATCGGTTGAAACTGTCTCTGGATTGCTGTTCATCACGATTGCTTCATATCCAAGGCTTTGGATTGCTTTCACACTATGAACGGTTGCATAGTCAAATTCGACTCCCTGCCCGATTCGAATTGGACCCGAACCAATCACTAAAATTGATTGTTTAGCGCTTGGCTGACTTTCATTTTCTAAATCATAGGTACTGTAGTAGTATGGTGTTTTTGAGTCAAATTCAGCCGCACAAGTATCAACCATTTTATACACTGGTTTCAAACCTTGACTCAGCCGTAACTGTCGAATCTGATCTTCAGATTGATTCCATAAATGGCCGATCGTATAATCACTAAAGCCATAACGTTTAGCCGTTGCCAATAATTGTTGGTTATTAGGCTGAGAGCTTAATTGCTGTTCTAATTCTGTTAGGTGTTTGATAATGTCCAAAAAGTATAAATTGATCTTGGTTAACTCATGAACTTCATCCAGCGTATATCCCCGGCGAAAAGCTTCTGCTAAATAGAATAAACGATCATCTTGCGGATGGACCAGCTTTTCTTCCAATTGATCATCACTGGCTTGTTTGGCAGCTGGTGAAAACAAATCGCGTTCATCAATTTCTAATGAACGAACAGCTTTTTGCACAGCTTCCTCCGCCGTTCGACCAATCGCCATAACTTCTCCAGTTGCTTTCATTTGAGTTCCCAGCCGCCGATCCGCATTTTGAAACTTATCAAACGGCCAACGTGGAATTTTGGCTACAACATAATCTAAGGCTGGTTCAAACTCGGCATACGTCGTTCCAGTTACTGGATTAATGATTTCATCCAAGTTCAACCCAACGGCAATCTTGGCTGCCATTTTAGCAATTGGATAGCCAGTTGCTTTCGATGCTAAAGCTGAAGAACGGCTGACCCGGGGATTGACTTCGATCACATCATAGTGAAAACTATTTGGATCAAGTGCTAGTTGAACATTACAGCCACCTTCGATTTTCAACGCTCGAATGATTTTTAAAGAAACATCACGCAGCATTTGATACTCTCGGTCGCTTAACGTTTGTGGCGGTGAAAAGACGATCGAATCTCCAGTATGGATTCCAACTGGATCAAGGTTCTCCATACAACAAACAACCATTGTATTATCAGCCTGGTCGCGCATTACTTCATATTCGATTTCTTTGTAACCCATAATGCTTTTTTCAATCAAACATTGAGTCACTGGTGAAAGATCCAAACCATTTGCGGCAATCGTTGCCAACTGTTCGGGAGTATCACACAAGCCTCCGCCAGTTCCACCCATCGTAAAAGCTGGCCGCACAATAACTGGATAGCCAATCGCTTGAGCAAAATCCAAAGCCTCTTGAGTAGTATTAACGGTTTTTGAAGGTGGAACCGGTTGAGCGAGTTTGTTCATTAATTCCTTGAATAATTCACGATCCTCAGCTTGATCGATTGCTGAAAGCTTAGTGCCCAATAATTCAATTCCTAATTCAGCTAAAATTCCTGTTTTAGCTAAGGACATGGCTAAGTTAAGACCGACTTGGCCACCGAGTGTTGGTAAAATTGCATCTGGATACTCCTGACGAATAATCCGCGAAACCGACTCGGTTGTTAAAGGTTCAAGATAGACATGATCAGCAATCGCATTGTCAGTCATGATGGTGGCTGGATTTGAATTGACTAAAACGACTTCATAGCCTTCTTCGCGCAGTGCCAAGCAGGCTTGCGTTCCAGAATAGTCGAATTCAGCTGCTTGACCAATAATGATGGGCCCCGATCCAATGACCATAATTTTGTGAATATCAGTTCTCTTCGGCATTGCGCTCTTCCTTTCTTAAATCGATCATTTGCATAAAATCATCAAAAATAGCCATCGCATCATGCGGACCTGGAGCAGCGTCGGGATGGAACTGCACACTGAAAGCTGGATAAGCTTTATGATGTAGCCCCTCAACAGTGCCATCATTGATTTCAGTATGAGTAACGTTTAATACTGAACTGTCGATTGAACTAGGGTCAACTGCATAACCGTGATTTTGCGAAGTAAAAAAGATCCTGCCAGTAGCGATTTCTTTGACTGGATGATTAAAACCACGATGACCAAATTTCATCTTAAAGGTATCCGCCCCATTAGCTAAAGCAAATAATTGGTGACCCAAACAAATACCAAAGAGTGGCAGCTTGGCTTGAATCTGGCGGATCATCCCTAAAACTTGCGGTAAAGCTTTAGGGTTACCAGGACCATTGGACAACAAAACCCCATCAGGATGCAGCTGCAAGATTTCTGAAGCCGTTGAATTATACGGCATCACAATCGTATTGCAGCCACGTTTGGCTAATTCACGCAAAATGCTATGCTTTAAGCCAAAATCAACAACGACAACGTTGCGCCGCGTGCCGGGATTTGGATAAGGACGGAGCGTTGAAACTTTTGGCGTCAAATTGCTAGTTGGTTCAACCTGCTTAAGTTCAGCCAGTGAATCTTTAGCAGCTTGTTTGGTGGCGGTCAATTTACCGCGCATCGTCCCCGCCACCCTAAGACGTTTGGTCAAAGCTCGGGTATCAATCCCAGAAATCCCGGGAATATTCATCTGTTTCAAGAAGTCAGCGAAACTGCCTTGTTGCCGCCAATTACTAGCAACGCGAGCTAATTCATGACAGACTACCCCGCAGCACCCTGGTTGGATTGATTCACAATCATCCAGGTTGACACCGTAATTGCCAATTAGCGGATTAGTAAAAACTAAAATCTGGCCAGCATATGATTGATCGGTAACTGCTTCTTGATAACCGGTCATCCCAGTGGTAAAAACGACTTCACCAATCGTCAACCGATCAGCACCAAAAGCCGTACCTTGAAAGATCGTACCGTCTTCTAATACTAAATATCTCTCCACGTTTCAGTCCTCCTTTTGATAAACCAGGCGGCCGCTGACAAAAGTCATCTCAGTAATGCCAT
>NZ_AHYZ01000051.1 GCF_000255495.1 Liquorilactobacillus vini DSM 20605 | reverse complement strand
TATTTAACTCATTGGGCTGCAATGGTTCATAATCAACATCCCAAGGTTCAACATGGACATCAGTATCATAGACCGTAAACTTGCGGCGTAATAAACTTTCAACTTTTTCAGTGACGTGGTGACTTTCACGAACGGTCATTTGCGGGTCGACCCAAATAATAATGTCAACATAAATATTGGCACCATAAGTTCGGCCTTGAATGTTATGGACTTTTTCAACCTGTGGGATTTTTTCAACTGCGGCAATATATTGGTCTAATAAATCATCATCAAAGCCATCACTTAAAGCAAATGCACTGTCGGATAAAATGTGATAAGCAGTTTTTAAAATTAGGCCACCAATCAGCATAGCAACTAAATTATCAATTTGGGGAAGTTTGAAGTTAGCAGCAATGATCGTCAAACTAGTACCAATACTTGTCCAAGCATCATTGCGAGTATCTTTTGCAATAGCTAGTAGTGAAGCTGATTTAATTTTTTTGGCAAGGCGGGCATTATGAAAGTAAATCCACAGCATAATGATGGCACTAATGATCCCAACGAAGAGTGAATAAATTCCCGGCGTATTTTCTTGGCCAGTCAACATCTGCTTGATTGATGAATAGATCACACTACCGCCGGTGGCGAGCATGACTAATGAAGTAGCAAAAGTGGCAATCGTTTCGGCTTTCCAATGACCGTATTGATGGTGTTCATCAGGCGGTCGACGAGCTAGACGCAAGCCGTAAATAATAGCCAATGATGAAAGAATGTCGGTGATATTATTTGCACCATCGGCAATCAAAGTTGCTGAATCAGCTAACTGACCAACGATCACTTTGAGAGCTGCTAAGAAAATATAAGCGAGCATACTTAAAATGACACCTTTTTCTGCGATTCTTAAATTTTGATAGCGTTCTTGCATAATTATCCTTCCTTAATGCAGAATTTTTCAAATTTGAAATTAGCCTTTAGATTTCAGTATAAAATTATAGTTTTTTTTAGATCAAAAGCCAAATTTTTTACAAAATAAAGTTTTTAAATCATGGATGGCTAGCAAATTTAACTTGGTT
>NZ_AHYZ01000052.1 GCF_000255495.1 Liquorilactobacillus vini DSM 20605 | reverse complement strand
CCCAGCAAACTAAAGTAATAACTCAAGAGATGGTAGCAAGATTAGTGCCACAAACGCTAGAACAAAATGTATTTGATCTGAATAAATATGTATTGAGCAATCAAAGAGTTGCAGCTATGAAAATCTACCACGATTTGCTTTTACAGCGGGAAGAACCGTTGAAATTGAATGCATTGTTGATTGGCCAAGTCAGATTATTATTGCAAACCTTAATTTTGCTTAAGCATGGATATTCACAAGGGGATATTGCTGAAATTTTAAAAGTTCATCCTTACCGAGTAAAATTAGCAATCCAACACAGCAGAATTTTTACGCGCGAGAAACTGCGAACAGCTTATTTGTCGCTATTAAAGCTGGAAGAAAAAATTAAAACAACTAATCAAAATCCAGAAAATCTTTTTCAACTATTTCTAACAGGTTATTTTGACGAATAAGTCAAGCTTCTTGATCAACATAATTAGTTCGTTATATCCAAAGGCGTCAAAAAAAGAAGATGACTTTCGATAACCAATCGATAAGTACATCTTCTTTTAAAAAATTTCGGCATTACTTAGCTAAACGCGCAGCTAAACGTGATTTATTACGCGCAGCATTATTTGGCTTGATTAAGCCCCTTGATTTTGCTTTATCAATAGCAGATACTGCTTGGCGATATAAATCTTCAACGTTTTCAGCATTAGCCGTTTTAGCAGTTTCAAATTTTTTAATGGCTGTCCGCATGGCACTTAACTGAGCTGAATTTTTAGCATTAGCTTTTTTATTTGTACCCACGCGCTTAATAGCTGATTTAATAATAGGCAAGGAATTCACCTCCAATATATAAATGATTCCAACTGGTATCATAGAAATTTTCAACATAAGTTATTATACAAGAGGCCAACCGACAATGCAATAAAAAAGTCGACTTCTGTCAAGGAATTTTGCTTGACTTGCTAATAAAAAATTTTTTCTTGCTTTTTGAATGTATATCAGGTAATATAAATCTGTTCTACTATTTTCCTTTTTCTCAGAAGTGCGAGTCACCGACGTGTTTCCGGGAAGAAGGAGTACAATTTTGAAAGGTGGATTTATAATGGCAATTTCTAAGGAAAAGAAAAATGAAGTAATGCAAAAGTATGCTTTGCATGAAGGCGATACTGGTTCAGCTGAAGTTCAAGTAGCTATCTTAACAGCGGATATTAATGAACTTAATCAACATATTAAGACTCATAAAAAAGATTATGCTTCACAACGCGGCTTGATGAAAAAAATTGGTCATCGGCGTAACTTGTTGGCTTATTTACGTAAAAATGATGTTCAACGATATCGTGATTTGATTAAGAGTTTGGGATTGCGTCGTTAATAATTTACGATCCAGTGCAGGAAGTGATTCTGTACTGGATTTTTTATTTTTG
Organism: Liquorilactobacillus vini DSM 20605; assembly: GCF_000255495.1. Classification (GTDB taxonomy): domain Bacteria; phylum Bacillota; class Bacilli; order Lactobacillales; family Lactobacillaceae; genus Liquorilactobacillus; species Liquorilactobacillus vini. The sequence goes on along the minus strand of NZ_AHYZ01000052.1, from coordinate 1 downwards.
T
>NZ_AHYZ01000053.1 GCF_000255495.1 Liquorilactobacillus vini DSM 20605 | reverse complement strand
ACGGCTGCTGTAGATCAAAAATAGCTAAGTCAGCTGGTTCCCCCGGTTGAATCGTACCAGCGGTTGGAAGCGAAAATGCTTTTGCTGGAGCACTTGTCAGCAGTTCCAATAATCTTGGCAGAGTCAGCTGGCCAGTTTTAACCAGTTTGGTATATAACAGACTAAAAGCTGTTTCACTGCCAGTAATTCCGAACGCGGCGTGACAAAAGCCACCTGCCTTTTCATCAGCGGCATGTGGAGCATGATCAGTTGCGATTAGGTCGATGGTTCCATCCGCCAAGGCAGCAATTAAAGCAGCTTGGTCGGCTCTCGTCCGTAACGGTGGATTCATTTTGTAATTACCATCATCAGCTAAAATATCATCAGCTGTCAATAACAAATGGTGTGGCGTTGCTTCACAGGTAACTCGAATTCCTTGTTGTTTAGCCCAACGAATCAAAGCCACACTTTCTTTCGTTGAAATATGGCAGGCATGATAGTGGACTTTAGTTCTTTGAGCAAGAATCAAATCGCGGGCTAATTGTGACGATTCGCTTAAATCTAACATTCCTGGCAAATTCAATTCTTGAGCTTTCGGACCAGCATTGATCACACCATTGAATAAGAGTGATTCATCTTCAATATGTTCGGCTAACGGTAAATTAGCCGCCGCTGCATGTTGCATTGCTTGATACATAACGGCGGCACTTTGAATTCCATTACCGTCATCACTGATTGCAAACGCACCAGCAGCTTTTAAGGCGGCATAATCATTAACTTCTTTTCCGCGTCGACCCTTAGTGATTGCCGCATATTGAAGAATATGAACTACCCCATCTTTTTGGTTTAAAGCTTGCATTTGTTCCATTTTCTCCGGTGTATCCGGGACTGGATCTAAATTAGGCATTGCCCCCACCGTTGTAAAGCCACCATGAGCTGCTGCTAAACTACCAGTCTTAATCGTTTCTTTTTGTGTGAAACCAGGCTGGCGATAATGTACATGCACATCTACGAAACCCGGAGTAACTAGTTTTCCAGCAGCATCAATTACTCGATCTGCGTCGCTCAGTTCGGCTAAAGCTACTCCAACCGCAGCAAAATGATCATCTTGCAGCAAAACATCCATTTTTTGTAATTGACCAGCCTGATAGACCAAACCATTCTTAATCAGAGTCAGCATCTTATCGTCCTCCTAAATGACGTCCGTTAATTACCGCTTCCAGCATTGCCATCCGCATGAAGACACCATTTTTCATTTGCTGTGCGAAACGTGACTTAGGGGCTTCAACTAATTTTGAATCAATTTCGATACCGCGGTTAATCGGGCCTGGATGCATAATAATTGCTTTATCTTTCATTTGTTGATAACGAGCATTGGTCAAACCATATTTTTGATGATAATTTTGAGCATCAAATTGACTTTCATTGGCATGCCGTTCATGTTGAACTCGCAAGAGCATCATGACATCCATTTGACCAATCAACTGATCAATTGGCAAATATTGACCATATTGGCTGAATTCTTGTTGATCATACCAATATTCCGGGCCAGAAAAATAGACTTCCGCTCCCAAACGGGTTAGTAACTGCATATTACTGCGGGCAACACGTGAATTGGTTAGATCACCGACAATCGCAATTTTTAAACCGTCAAAGTGACCAAACTGCTGATAAATCGTTAACATATCCAGCAAAGATTGCGACGGATGCTGGCCGCTGCCGTCACCAGCATTGACGATTCCAAGGTTTAGTTGCGAATTAGCTGACAAGTTAATCAAGTTGCGATAGTAACCGTTTTGCGAATGTCGAATTACTGCTAAATCAACACCAATCGAATTTAATGTTAATAAAGTATCATATAAGGTTTCGCCCTTTTGCATCGAACTGGCTGCCGGATCAAACGGAATGGCCGTCAAACCGAGCTTGCTTTCTGCCATTTCAAAACTGCAATGGGTTCGCGTACTATTTTCAAAAAATAAATTAGCAGCATAAATTGGTTTTGACCAAACCGGAACATTTCCGCCTTGTTGAAAATAAGTTGCTCGCTGAATAAGGGCTTTAACAGTTGTAACCGACAGATTTTCAACTGAAACAAAATGTGGTAACTTCACCATTTCAAGAGATTTTTGCATGAATTCCAGCTCCTTTTATTTTTCACTTCTTGCCTTTTGCGGCAAAATCAAGTTCAAGATGATTCCAAAAACAGTTGCTAAAGCAATGCTGGTCAATTGGAAATGTCCCAATTGCAGGTATGCTCCGCCAATCCCAATTACTAAAATAACTGAAGTAATTACTAGGTTGCGTTTTAATTCGTAATTAACATGGTTATCAACTAAGATCCGCAAACCATTAGAAGCAATCATGCCAAACAAGAGGAAACTAATACCACCAATTACTGGTGTCGGAATCGAATGGATCAAAGCACTAATTTTACCAACAAAGCTGAAAATGATGGCAAATAAAGCTGCTCCACCTAAGACCCAGACACTGTGAACTTTAGTCATTGCCAGCACTCCAATATTTTCACCATATGACGTGGTTGGCGGGCCACCGACAAAACCAGCAATGACCGATGACAGCCCATCTCCAAATAATGTCCGATGCAGACCGGGATCTTTGAAGAAATTCCGCTTAGTCAATTTATTCAAAACCATGATATGCCCCATGTGCTCGGTCATCGTGACAAAAGCAATTGGTGCCATGCCAATAATGGCTGCGGGATACCATTTAAAGTGATAATTGACAAACATCACATCAAAAGCCGGTAAAGAGAACCATTTAGCAGCCGCCACTGATTGCAGATCAACAATGCCAACCATCACTGCCAGAAGATAACCACAAATGATTCCTAACAAAACTGGAATCATGCTGGGAAAACCTTTGAGATACAGATTAAAAATAATGGTAATCAGCAAAGTGAAAATTGCAACGGCAAAATACTTTAGATCATAATGATTGTTGTTCAACATTGCATCACTGGCAGCGGTTGTGGCTAGAGACAAGCCAATTACAATAATGATCGGCCCCACCACAACTGGCGGCAAAACTCGATCAACCCAGTTAGATCCAAAACGGGAAATGACCAATGAGACAACCACGTAGACTAAGCCAGCTGAAATCGCCCCTTGCGCAACGGCTGGATAACCATCAGCCTTCATTAACGCCTGCATCGTAGTCACAAAAGCAAAACTCGAGCCGAGATAAGCCGGAATTTTAGCCTTCGTACATAAAATGTAAGTCAAGGTCCCGACCCCGGAACTAAACAAAGCAATGCTGGGATTGATCCCAATCAGTAAAGGAACTAAAACTGTTGCCCCAAACATCGTAAATAAATGCTGGATTGAAAGAATCAGCCAATGAAAAAAGGTCGGTCGATCCTGAATGTCCAAAAGTGCTTCATCGTTGCGAAATTCTTTTTTTGGTGAATTCTGCAAAATATTTCATCCTTTCTCTACAAAAAAACCTGAATCAAATTTGATCCAGGCCAGCTTAAGGTCTCACCTTGGTTAGGTGAGCGACAACCTTTTTGCTCTCTCTGGAGTCAATTAAAATGGTTGATGCTTATTTTAAGTTTTTGATTTCAATTGAATCTTTGCCATCAATTTCTTCAACTGAAACTTGAATTTCTTCTTGACGTGAAGTGGGGATATTTTTACCAACAAAATCCGCCTTGATCGGCAATTCGCGATGCCCACGATCAACTAAAACTGCAACGTTAATCTTTTTAGGACGTCCTTGATCCATTAAAGCATCTAAAGCGGCCCGAACCGTCCGACCAGTGAATAAAACATCATCAACTAAAATGACTTGCTTATCAGTAACGTCAAAATCTAGCTGTGAAGACTTGACAACTGGATCATTTTTTAATGATGCATCATGACGATCATCACGATAGAGTGAAATATCTAATTCACCAACTGGGACACTAGCCCCTTCTAACTGTTGCAAGCGTTTGGCAATTCGCTGGGCTAAATAAATCCCCCGCGTTTTGATTCCAACGATCACTAGATCTCCAATTCCTTTGTTTTTTTCAATGATTTCGTACGTCATCCGAGTTAGCGCACGCTTCATCGCCATTGAATCAACGACTTCTTTTGCCATTTTTACCTCTCCTTTTCTGTCCAAAAAAAAGACCACTTAGTTCATCGACTAAGTGGATAGACAAATGCCTTTTCGAGCTCAATTAAGACGCTGCCTTCTTAGCCTCACAGGACTAACTTTAAAGGACCTTCATTGCTTATAAATTTACTTGATATTCTCTTGCTTGTCAAGTCTTTCTAAAGTTTTTTGAAAAACTTCTGGAACTGGCACATTAAAAATCATTTCCCGGTGAGTCCGGGGATGCTCAAAGCCCAAACGTCCAGCGTGAAGAAACTGGCCGTGACCTTTAAGTGTTTTGGCTGGACCATACAATGGATCACCAGCCAAGGGGTGTCCAATATAACGTAAATGAACCCGAATCTGATGAGTTCGACCGGTCTCTAAAATACATTTGATCAACGTAAACTGCGTTTGATAGAAACGTCTAACTACATGAAAATGGGTAACTGCCGCCCGCCCATTGGCTACAACTGCCTGTTTTTTACGATCACGCAATGATCTGCCAATTGGAGCATTGATTGTCCCATGGTCTTCTTTGATAATTCCATGAACTAAAGCCGTGTATTCACGCAAATTTTTTTTAGCTTTCAGTTGGGCAGCCAAAGCTTGGTGAGCTTGATCATTTTTAGCGACCATTAATAAACCAGAAGTATCTTTATCAATTCGATGAACTATTCCTGGGCGATAAGTACCATTGATTGTCGACAGCGGACAATGGTACAACAGCGCATTAACCAAAGTCTGATCTGGATGTCCAGGTGCTGGATGAACAACCATTCCTTGAGGCTTATTAACCACCAAAAGATCTTGATCTTCATAAATGATCGCCAATGGAATCTTCTCTGGTTTGAGACTAAGTTGTTTAATTTTAGGCGGCTGCAATTCGATTAAATCACCTGTTTTAACTTGATACTTAGGTAAAACTAACTGCCGATTGACCGTCAAATTACCCTGACGAATTAGTTCTTGCAATTGCGAACGACTATATTTTGGAAAAAAATCAGCAATTGCTTTATCTAACCTGCCTGATTGATCAGTGATTTTGAAGCTTTGTCGTTCAGTCATGTCGATCATCCCTGAACACGGCTAATAATAAAATAATTACACCGACTGTTAAAGCTGAATCAGCAACATTAAAAACAGGAAAATTAATAAATTTCAGTTCAAACATATCAACAACGTAGCCAATCCGGATCCGATCGATAAAATTTCCAATTGTTCCACCAATCATCAAACTGATTCCCAATGCATAAATCCAATTTTGCCAAGTTTTCTTAAAAAGGTAACCCAAAATTACCAAGGCAATTAAGGTTATTAAAAAAAAGAAAACCCGTTGACCAGTTAATATATTCCAGGCCGCGCCATAATTACGAATATGTGCCAACGCTAGGAAATGTGGAATAAAATTGATACTGTGATTGAGGGGAATATTGACCATTACATAATGTTTAACTAACTGATCAAGTAAAACCACCGCAAACATCAGTAGAAAATAAATTGGCATTAAAATCGATCCTCACTTTCTGGCGTCAAAATCTAAATAATTATAAAGCACCTTAAGTTTATATTATACCGCACCTCTTTGTCAGCATAAACTTAAATTTTTAAGAAGCAATTTGTTGCCCATCAAAAAGGCTAAGAATTGCCAACCATCAGTCAGTAATTTTTAGCCTTTGAGAATAATCAATTTTCTAATATTGACAAAGTTTTAATTAATATAAACCAGAAATTGTACCATCATCAGCTAATTCCATCTGATTGGCGGCTGGAACCTTTGGCAAGCCAGGCATGGTCAAAACATTACCAGTTAGTGCAACGATGAAACCAGCCCCTAATTTAGGTACAAACTCGCGAATATGAATTGCAAATCCAGTTGGTGCGCCTAACTTTTTAGGATCATCTGATAATGAATACTGTGTTTTGGCCATGCAAATTGGTAGTTTATCCCAACCATTTTGAGTAAATTGTCTTAATTGACGCTGAGCTTTACGGCTATAGACAACTTCTTGCCCACCATAAATTTCAGTCACAATCTTTTTAATTTTAACTGTTAGTGAATCATCCGTTCGATAAAGTGGCGCAAAATCAGCTGGCTGATCACACAATTCAACAACTTTGTCAGCCAATTCTAAGGCACCTTGACCACCTTGCGCCCAAACATCAGCCACCGCCACTGGTATCTCGTCTTGCTGGCACAATTCTTTTAATTTAGTCAGCTCAGCCTCAGTATCCGTACTGAAACGGTTAATAGCTACGATTACTGGTACTTGATAACGCTTGATGCTGGCAATATGTTTCCGTAAATTAGCAAAACCAGCTGCCAGTGCCGGTAAGTTCTCGGTTGCTAGCTGATCCTTAGCCACTCCGCCATGCATCTTTAAAGCGCGGGCTGTCGCCACGATCACCACCGCATTAGGTGTCTGCCCTAAGACTGGTGATTTGATATCAAGAAATTTTTCTGCGCCGAGATCCGCACCGAAGCCAGCCTCGGTAACCGTATAATCGGCCAGTTTCAAAGCTGTTTGCGTTGCTAAAACACTGTTGCAACCATGGGCAATATTGGCAAATGGTCCACCATGAATAATAGCTGGCGTATGAGCTAAGGTCTGAACCAGATTCGGTTTAATCGCATCCTTAAGCAATAAAGAGATAGCTCCTGTCACGCCAAGCTGTTTTACTGTCACTGGCTGTTTATCATAGGTATAACCGATCACGATCCGACTAATCCGTTTTTTCAAATCAGCTAAACTCTCACTTAGACACAAAATTGCCATCAATTCACTCGCAACCGTAATATCAAAACCATCTTCACGCGGAATTCCTTGCGACAAACCACCAAGCCCAATTACAATATGCCGCAGTGCCCGATCATTAATATCCAAGACGCGCTTCCAAATTACCCGCCGCGGATCAATGTTTAACTGATTGCCTTGATAAATATGATTATCGATCAAAGCTGCCAAAGTGTTATTAGCAGTTGTTAAAGCATGCATATCACCAGTAAAATGCAAATTGATATCTTCCATTGGAACGACCTGAGCATAGCCGCCACCAGTCGCGCCACCTTTCATCCCCATGACTGGGCCAAGCGACGGCTCCCGTAAAGCAATCGCCGTCCGGTGCTTTCTGAGATTTAACGCATCACCCAAGCCAACCGTAACCGTCGATTTGCCTTCACCAGCGGGGGTGGGATTGATGGCTGTCACTAAAATCAATTTGCCATTTGTTAAATTATTATTTTTTAACGGCAACTTGATTTTAGCTTTATAATCACCATATTGTTCGATCTGGTCGGCATTTAACCCTAACCGCGCAGCAACGGTAGTAATTTTCTCCATTTTTGCCTTTTGTGCGATTTCAATATCTTTCAATGATAAAAATCCTCCTTGAATTTAATAATCCAATTATATTTGATAGCCCAATTATAAAATAAAGTTCGTAAAATGTCATTAAATCTTTTAAAAAATTAATAACGGGCCTAAAAAATTATGCAATTCAAGAACAATGAGCTTATTTTTGAATTAAATCATACAGCTTATTACGAGCCGCTGGTAATAAATAAATGCGATAAGTTTGCAATTTAGTTTTAAATAATAAACAACCATGTGGCTGCTTGCTAACAAATAGTTCAGAGCGCTGCAAAACTTTATTATTTTGCGGAATAACTGTTTTCAAAACTACCCGGTCTGGCCGAACTTCAACTTGGCGAAAATAAATCTGGATTCCGCTGACTAAGAGAAACAATAAAAAAACTAAAACTGTCCAAATTTGAAAAACCGTGATTTCTAACCACAGCAAAATACTGATTGATAAAATAATCAAAGTATATGACCAACAAGTGACTGACGTTGGCAGATCTGGTTGATAAAAAAACTTTTTATCCAATTGAAAACCTCCAATCAATTTCTAATTTTATGATAATGCAGATTTTTCAGTAAAAGAAGTCAATTTACCATCTTTAATGTTTTCTTTGCTTTGCTAATTCCCAGTATTGAAATAAATCCGTCCGCAAAGATCCGTTATATAACTTACGCCGTTTAGCAGCTCGTTGCCCATAAAATTTTTCAAAGGCTAAATCACTCGTCAAAATATATTTATTCCAAGTTTTCAACGGTTTAAAGACCACTCCCATTTGCTGATAAAGCTGATGCACGCTTACCTGATCGCTCAAGCGCTGACCATAAGGTGGATTAGCAACGATTACCCCATTAGTCAGCTCAGTTTTAAAGTCTTTAACCGCTTGCTGCTTGAAATAAATTTCTTTGCTCAAGCCAGCCTGACGCGCATTCAACCGCGAAATAGCAATCATTTGTCCATCAATATCATAACCAAAAATTGCTAATTTTCGATCATAATCAGCTAAATCAGCCGCTTCATCCCGGACTGACTTCGAAATCTCTGCTGGGATCCATTGCCAATCTTCACAAATAAATTGCCGTTTGAATCCCGGAGCAATGTTATGACCAAGCAAGGCAGCCTCAATCGGAATCGTTCCCGAGCCGCAGACTGGATCAACAAATGGCTTTTCTGGATACCAGTGAGCCAATAAAACTAAAGCAGCCGCAAAATTTTCTTTGAGCGGCGCTGGGCCTTTTTCTAAGCGATAACCGCGCTTAAATAAACTTGGCCCAGTCGTATCCAAAGTCAACAAAACTTGGTCTTTATTGATGGCAACTTCTAACGGATATTTTGCGCCGCTTTCCGGTAAATGTCCATGTCGATGATAAATTTGACTAAGCTTGTCAACAACGGCCCTTTTAACAATAGCTTGCACATCCGGAACACTATGCAACTGCGATTTTTGAGAACGACCAGCAACTGGGAATTCCGCATCTAAAGGTAAAAATCGATCCCAAGCAAGCTGTTTAGTCTTTTCAAATAATTCGTCAAAAGTTCTGGCAGGAAATTCGCCAACAATAATTTTGATGCGATCAGCTGAGCGCAGCCATAAATTAGTCTTTAAAATATCGCGTAAATCTCCAGTAAAACGTACTCGACCATTTTCAACCTGAACTTGATAGCCCAAGTGCCGCAATTCATTACCAGTAACGCTCTCCAAGCCGGCTGCACAGGCAGCTAATAAATTAAATTTCTCCATCAATTTCTCCTAATATACTTTAATTAAAATAAAAAGGCTAGGATGCACATGGCTTCCTAACCTCTTCCTGTAAATGTAAGCCTCTATAAGCCACGTTCCGTCCCTTGAATGATCCAGGAGATATCAAACAAGGTGGCGATCATCTATCTCCAGGCAAATTGCCTGCCCCCATGCTTAGTTCATTTCCGGCATGAAGCGCCCCTACCATAATTTGGGTTACCTGCTCGTGGGGTTTACCGCGTTCCATCAATACTGTTTCCAATATTGCTTCGTCACTGTGGCACTTTTCAAAACTACTAGAGCATAGCCAAAGCCTTAGCCCGTTTGTTTGCCATTACCAAATGGTACCTCGCCTTATTTTTTCAGCGAGCACGATCACTACAGACATCGCAGTCTGTGCAAGCTTGGACTTTCCTCAGTCCGCTCAAAGGCGAACCGCGATCACCAGAAACTTACAAGATTCTTATTGACCATTATTAAAAACGGTCAGTATGATCATTATTATTCAACTGTGCGCCAAAAACATGGCGTTCCAGATTAGACAAGCGTTTCAGGATGTCCATATTTGTTACATTGGAAGCTGGCCGACTAACTTGGCTATCACCACTGACTGATAACTGCTTTGTCAACTCATCAACCTTGCTAACTAAGCGATCATTTTCCAACTGAAGCCGCTGAGTTTCTTTCGAATAAGTCTCATAATCCTTGATCACATCATCAAGAAATTCATCGACATCAGCCGGATCATAACCACGCATTTTAGGACGAAAATGTTTATTAACAATATCTTTCGGCGTAAAATTTATTTTTTCCACAAAAATGCACCTCATATTCATCTGGAAACTCAACCTGAAACTCTTATTATTATACCAAACCTCATAATTATTGCAAATGATTTTCATTGATTTCTTCTAAATAATCCTGACTAGCTGTCTGTAACCAATCGAAATCCAGCAAATCTAACGGATAATCATGCCGGCATTGATAAGTCTGAATTGCTTGATAATCGTAGCGGCTTTTGCCTGGATGCTCTGGATCATAAACTAAAAGCGCCTGTTTAGTATGCTTAAGCATAAAGGTCTGCCAATTTTTTAATTGCTGCGGACTTTGATAGGGACGTCGACTGACCTCAGCACAAAAATCAACTTTTTCTTTAAGTTTTAGTAAAACTGTTTGTTTTTCTGGTTGCCATTTTTGAGCAAAATCGGCAAATGGCAAGATCAAAGCTATTTTTAAAGCTGGGTAATCCCGTTTTAAATCAAGTGCAGCTTCTAATGTCCACTGTTCGATTCCTAGCTGACCACCCGTTAAAACCCAGGTCAAGCCTTGCTCAATCTTAGTACGTAGCTGTTGGCCTAATAAATGCTTTAAGACTTCAATTCGTTGATCATCGGAGCGAAAGATATTTAATTCATAATTGCGATAGCCACTGATCCAGATATTCATAATTTCCTCCTTGCCTATTTTAACATTTTCGTCTAGCTGCGGCGATTGATTTGACTATTTTGCCAACGTTGTTTTAAGTTGGTATAATAAGTCGAATGGAGAGTGAGGCAATTGACGATTCGTTATCCAAATGGTCAAATTTACCATCAAGGTTCTAGTAATCTTTGCAAAAATCATAAGCCTAAAAATGATCAGGTTGTATTTGGAAACCGTGGCATGCCTCTCGAAGATGAAATTAATCTTAGCAATCTTTTTTATTTGCAAAATGATTTGGCAGTTATCCATAAAAAGCCAATTCCAATTCAAATCGTACAAGTTGATTACCCTAAGCGCAGTGCTGCCGTAATTAAAGAAGCTTATTTCAAACAAGCTTCAACCACCGATTATAATGGAGTATATCATGGATATTATTTGGACTTTGAAGCCAAAGAAACTCAAAGCCAAACTTCTTTCCCGCTTAATAATTTTCATGATCACCAAATAAAACATCTGCGAGCTTGCACCAAGCAAGGAGGAATTTGCTTCACGATTATCAAATTTGTTTCAACGCAAGAATTATTTTTGTTACCAGCAAAAATCTTATACAATTATTGGGATCAGCAAAGTACTGGTCGTAAATCAATTCCCAAAAACGTGATTGCTGAAAATGGGTTTACTATTAAATACGGTTTTCAACCTTTAATTCCTTACTTAGAAAAAGTTGACTTGTTGATCAAGCAATCACCAGAAAAGAGGAGCTAACTTTATGAGTAAACGAGATCCTGAATATTCAAGAGTTGCACGCCAAAAAGCTATTTTAAAAAAAGCTAAAAAAAGAAATAATCCTGTACGGAAATTCTTTCGCAGGTTATTTTTTAGTTTCTTTATTATTATTGAATTTGCAATCGTACTGGGTGCAACTTTATTTTTCATTTATGCTAAAAGTGCCCCAACTTTAACTGAGGCAAAATTGCAGAGCAGTGGCTCAACTACTATCTACGATGCCAATGATCATAAAATTATGTCACTGGGTTCAGAAAATCGGCGATATATTAGTGAAAATAAGATCCCACAGCAGTTAAAGAATGCGATCGTTTCAATTGAGGATCGTCGATTCTATCAACATCACGGAATTGATCCAATTAGGATCGTTGGTGCGGCAATTGCTAATATTACTGGTTCATCCGGTGGTCTACAAGGAGGCAGTACGCTCGATCAGCAATTAATCAAGTTATCATATTTTTCAACTAAACGTTCTGATCAGACTCTAAAGCGTAAAGCTCAAGAAGCTTGGATGGCACTCAAGCTTGATAATAGTTATAGTAAAGATCAAATTCTAACATTTTATATTAACAAAGTTTTCATGGGATTTGGAACCTATGGAATGCAAACTGCATCATACTACTATTTCAATAAACCACTTAAGGATCTAAACCTTGCCCAAACAGCTTTAATTGCCGGAATACCTAATGCACCAACCGATTATAATCCGTATTCAAATCAAAAATTAGCTTTAAAAAGGCGAAATGAAGTTTTAGATGCCATGCTAGCAAATAAAAAAATAAACTTCGGCCCAAGCAGCGCAAGCCAAAAGTGAACCGATAACTTATGGTGTTGTTCAGCAGCGATCGACTCAAACAGTTAACAGCAATGAAAAAATTGCTGACTCTTATATCAAACAGGTAATTCAAGAAGTCAAAAAGAAGGGCTATGATCCGTATACCTCAAGTCTGAAGATTTATACAAACCTGGATATGAATATTCAAAAAAAATTATATCAAATTGCTAACACAGATAATTATATAAATTATCCAAATAATAATCTACAAATTGCTTCAACGATCGTTAATCCCAATAACGGAAAAATTGTTGCAATGATTGGCGGTCGGCAAGTGGGAAATGTTACTTTTGGGCTTAATCGTGCTGTTCAAACTGACCGGACGAACGGTTCAACAGCCAAACCATTAATGGATTATGGACCGGCAATTGAATATTTAAGCTGGGCAACTTATCATAAACTAAAAGATACCAAATATATTTATCCTGGTACTAATATTCAGCTCTATGATTTCGATCATCAATATCAAGGCTCAATCACCATGCGCAGTGCTCTGACACAGTCACGTAATATCCCCGCAATTCGGGCCTTACAAGCAGTTGGGATCACACGTGCGCAGAACTTTATTAGTAAATTAGGTTTCAAGTATAAGAAAACTCTTGAATTTCAAAATGGAATTGGTTTGTATTCATCAACTTTGCAAAACGCTGCCGCCTATGCTGCTTTTGCTAATGGTGGAACTTATTATAAGCCTACCTATGTCAGAAGTATTGAAACTAATGACGGTACGGTCCATAATTACTCCAGTTCAGGAAAACAAGTCATGCAGTCTTCCACTGCTTATATGATTACTGATATGCTGAAGGATGTACTGACGAGTTCTAGCGGAACAGGTCGATCAGCCAATATTAGCGGCCTTTACGAAGCTGGAAAAACTGGTACTAACAGTTATCCAAGCAACGTTGCTGATAAGTTCCCAAGCGATGCTGATATGGATTCTTGGTTTAATGGCTATACTAAACATTATTCAATGTCGGTGTGGGTCGGATACGATCATCCTTATGAAACCGGAAATTATCTTAATTCTTCGTCAGTCAAGATTGCACAATACATTTATAAATATGCCATGTCGTATATGTCGACTGGGAAAACTAATACTGATTGGAAACGACCAAGCAACGTTTACGTCAAATATGTTAATGGAGTTCGTGAATTATATTTAGCTGGCTCCCCTGATAAAACAAGCAGTGATAGTGATAGTAGCAGCAAGACTAGTTCTAGCAGCAGTTCAAATTCAAGTTCCAGTGAAAGTAGCAGTCTTGATTCTTCTTCAAGTATTAGCTCGATTATTTCAAGTTCGTCTGTTTTTAGCAGTCAATCTTCCAGCAGCAGTTCGGAAAATTCAAGCCAAACTTCAAGCTCGACACCTTCAAGTTCAACTAGCCCATCAAGTTCAAGTAGCAGCTCAAGCAGTTCTAGTTTAAGCACTTCTTCTCCAACTCAGTAATTAAAGCAGATTGGTGGCGCCATGAAGTCCTCTGAAGAGAGGGCTTCTTTATTTTTTATAATTGGAACATGGCTTTTTCCTTCTTTCGATTGGGTTTTGACGCTTAAATTATCATAGGATGCCATGTTCTTTAATAGATAAAATAAAAAAATTGGTATTGACTTTTCGGTTCCACCAATATCGGAAAGTATCGACCCATTAAAAACAGCAGCTAGAAATTAAATTCTAGCTGCTGTTTTTTGGCTGATAAATTCACTAGTTTTAAACTAACTTGCTCTTTTAATTCATTTTGCTGCTCCTTTTTTAATCAGTCCCTTACCCGCTGAACAAATTTCTAATAACGGACAAGTTGAACACTTAGGCTGACGGGCCATACATTGGTAACGTCCCCAAAAAATCATTCGATGATGTGCTGCAATCCATGATGATTGAGGCAGTTTCTTCATCAAGGTGTGCTCAATCTGCAAAACGTTGGCATTCTTAGGCACAATTGCTAAACGTTTAGCTACCCGACTGACATGCGTATCAACTGCAATAGCTGGGATTTGAAAACATTCAGCTAAGACAACATCAGCCGTTTTTTGTCCAACTCCAGCTAGTTGTAGCAACTCTGAACGAGTTTGCGGTACTTGTCCATTAAATTTAGTTACTAATCCTTGCGCACAAGCAATCAAATACTTAGACTTATTGCGATACAGACCAATCGTTTTAATCAACGATCTAACTTCTGCTTCATCAGCTTGCGCCAAATCAATTGGCTGAGGATAACGGGCAAATAAGGCTGGCGTTAAACGATTAACTGCTTTGTCAGTCGTTTGTGCGCTCAAAATTACTGCCAAGAGAAAGTGAAAAGGACTATCAGCAACTAGCGAAGTTTTCGCATTAGGAAAAATTTCCCCCATTATCGCAATTGCTGTTTGAGTTTGTTTTGCGTTCAGCATTAATCATCTTTCCTTTGGGTTAAGTTCTGATCAGTCGATGACCATTTTTTTAAAGGTATCTTTGGTTTATTTTGTGATTGAGAATAATTTTTTAACTTTTTTTGTACGCCAAATTGCCGCTGCTTGGCTTTCATGCGCTGAACATCAGCTGCTGTCCGAATATTTTGCCGCTCCCAACTCAATAAAACCCGATCAATGTATTTCAAACTGTAAGCTTGGCTCAAAACTGCCTCACGTAAAGCCAACATTACTAAATTAGGCGAATAATGATCCTCACTAAACCACTGCTCAATCGTCTCTAATTCAATTGGCGACAGGGTGCGCCCAAATTCCTGCTCAATTGCTTGAAAAACTTGTGTTTGATTAGCCTGGATTTTAGAAGCCGCGTGCTGCTGTAAATTTTGTTGTTCTAAAGTAAACAGCTTCTCATAAAGCAAATCAAAGCGATAAGCATCTCTTTTTTTGCCTTGACTATCAGTTGTTGTTTTGATTTCTAAGAGTTTTTTTTCAAGTAGCCGATGCAGCAATTGATAAATTTCAGTTGTTTGACACCGCATGTTGGTCGCAATCTTTTCAATTGGCGGAAAATCATTGCCAGCTTGAAGCTCACTTTCAAGTTGCAAAAATAAAACAAACTCTTGTTCATTCATTCCCATCCGGCGATAGTTGTGTAATAACAAGTTAGTAATCGTCGTATTTCCTGCTCTTAAAAACTGTTGCATGACCTTGTCCATTTGAACTCACCCCTCTCTTTAAAACTTCAAAAAAACGCCAAGGCCGAAAAAATAGCACTTGCCGTTTTTTAATATTACGGATAAATTCGATTCAGCAATCTTGGGAATGGAATTGATTCACGAATATGCTCCTGACCAGTGATCCAAGTAACGGCCCGCTCTAATCCCAAACCAAAGCCCGAATGAGGTACACTGCCATAACGGCGTAAATCAAGATACCATTCATAATCAGCTTGCTTTAAACCAGCTTTTTTGATTTGCTCGATTAAATACTTTGTATCTGTCGCCCGTTCAGAACCGCCAATAATTTCGCCATAACCTTCTGGAGCTAATAAATCAGCACAAATCACGACATCATCACGAGTTGGATGTGGCTTCATATAAAATGGCTTAATTGATTTCGGATAATTCATCACAAAAACTGGCAGTTTAAAATGCTCAGCTAGATAAGTTTCTTCAGGTGAACCAAAATCAACGCCCCATTTTAATTCTGGAAATTGCCCAGAATCCTGCAACATTTGAATTGCTTCATCGTAAGAAATTCTAGGATAAGGCAACTTGGTATAACGTTCCAGCACCTTAGGATCACGATCCAATAATTTCAATTCATACTGACAATTATTGAGAACTCCCTGAACTAAAAATGCAACATATTTTTCTTGAATCTCCAAGCTTTCTTCCTGATGCATGAAGGCCATCTCAGGTTCAATCATCCAAAATTCAATCAAATGCCGCCGCGTTTTCGACTTCTCAGCTCTGAAAGTTGGTCCAAAAGAAAAGACCTTATTAAAAGCCATCGCGCCAGCTTCTTCATATAATTGACCTGACTGCGACAAATAAGCATCGCGATCAAAATACTTAGTATGAAATAGTTCAGTTGTGCCTTCTGGTGCTGACCCAGTCAAAATTGGTGCATCAATTTTGATAAAGCCTTCTTGATTGAAAAACTCGTAAGTTGCTCGAATCATTTCATTACGAATCTTCATAATTGCAAACTGCTTTTTAGAACGCAACCAAAGATGGCGATGATCCATTAAAAAATCGATCCCGTGTTCTTTGGGCGTTATCGGATAATCTTCACTTTCACCGACTCTTTCTAGGTTAGAAATTTCAATTTCATAACCAAAATGCGAACGTGAGTCTTCATGGATTGTTCCAGTAACATAGAAACTTTCCTCTAAACGCAATTCCTTAGCTTCGTGGAACAGTTCTTCGCCAACTTCATTTTTAACGATGACGCCTTGAAAATAAGCCGTTCCATCTCGTAATTGTAAAAAAGCAATTTTACCGCTTGATCTTTTATTGGTTAGCCAAACTCCAATTCTAACTTGCTGATCAACGTACTTTTTTGCCTCAATAATACTGATCGTTTTCACCAAAAAACCTCCTACTAATTATGCTTGATGTTTATTCATAAATTCTTTTAATCGCCGGATTGCCTCTTGCAAACTAGCAAGATCAGTTGCGTAACTCAAACGAACATGATCTGGCATGCCAAAAGCTGCCCCGTTCACTAACGCTACATGAGCTTCGGCTAAAACTGCCGCCGTAAATTCCTCAGTAGTATTAAAGCCGGCAATTCTCACAGCCTGAGCAACTTTAGGAAATAAGTAAAAAGCTCCCTGCGGTTTTTGTGGCAATTCAAAGCCTGGCAAGGCAATTAATTCTGGATAAACCGTATTTAAACGTTTCTCAAAAGCTTGGCGCATGGCCTCGACTACCGCTTGGTCGCCAGTCAAAGCAGCCAACGCAGCATATTGACTGACAGCTGCAATATTACTAGTAGCGTGGCTTAATACTACACCTAACTTAGCAATCACAGCTGGTGAAGCAACAGTATAGCCGACACGCCAGCCAGTCATCGCATATGCCTTCGACAAGCCGCTGACCAAAATCGTCTGCTGACGGATCCGATCACCAAGTTCAATCAGTGACGTAAAGGAATGGCCATTATAGATCAGCTTACCGTACATGTCATCAGCAATCAGCATAATATCATGTTCAATTGCCCAGTTTCCAATCGCTGTCAGCAAGGCTTTCGAATACACTAAACCAGATGGATTCTGCGGTGAATTAATAATCACTGCTTTGGTTTTAGCAGTTCGCTGAGCCTCAAGCTGAGCGACCGAAACAAAACCATCTGCAGCTGGTTGAACAAAGACCGGTTCTCCGCCAGCTAACTTAACTTGCTCTCCATAACTGACCCAGTAAGGCAATGGAATTAAAACCTGATCACCTGGATCAAGCAAGATTTGTCCTAAAGCGTACAAAGAAAACTTTCCGCCCACCGTCACGGCAACTTGATTTGGCCGAAAATCAACCTTGAAGTCTTGTTTCAGCCGCTGGCAAATTGCTTGTCTTAAGGGCAATATTCCGACAGCGGCCGTATAAAAATCTGATTTTCCAGACTTGATTGCTTGAATAGCTGCTGCTTTAATCTGAGCCGGGGTGTTAAAGTCCGGTTCCCCAACCCCTAGATTGATCACATCAACTCCGCTGGCTGTTAATGCCTTAGCTTGATTGGACAAGGCTAAAGTAGCAGATGGACTAACTTGCAAGACTCTTTTAGCAAACTTCATGGTTAATTTCTCCTTTAATTATAGGTTTTGAATTGTTTTAACAAGATCACCATTTTTAAATTTCAAGAGCGCATAGCTCAAACGACCTTGATGATTTAAATAGGTCACCTCCCAAACTGGTGTCTTCCCCCACTTGCCAAGTGCAGTTTTCATAATTTTTTTAGGTTGCTGATCTTGCTTGACAATTTTTTCAGCCTGTTGTTGACTGATGCCATTGGCTTGCTGATAAATGTTAATATGGGCACTCTTTTGCGCAATCACTACGTAAACAGCTTGATTTTCCCGATTAGTACCAGCTACCGTAAAATAAGTCTGTTTACGATTAAACAAATAAAAATCGGTTGTTTTTTTCAATTTCCCATAACGTTTGGCCAATTTAATAGCATTTTGCTGTGCATCATGATACGGAGCAGCTGCTTGCCAATAAATAATTATCGAACCAAAAAAGATCAAAGCCAAAATTGCCCATAAAATGGTTTTTACCAGTGAATTCTTATGTTGGTCAACTCTTTTCATTAAAGCCTCTTCTTTCTTTTAGGACTTTTCTTTGATTACCCGCTCAATTATAGCAATAATCAGCGACATTTTGAACCCGAGCAGCTTCAATTTTGCCAAAACTTTGTTAATTTGCTCAACATTTCTTCACTAGTTACTGCCTTGAGTGGCATTTTAGCCGGTAAAGCCGCTTGCAGCCAGCAACCATATTTGCGGGTGATGATTCGACTATCAAGTACGATTAACACCCCATGATCGTTAGCCGTTCGAATCAAACGGCCGGCTCCTTGCTGCAGACGCTGCATTGCTTCCGGTAAAGATAGCTCCCAGAAAGTTGATTTTTTGGCCTGGCGCAACTGGTTGAATCTTAGCTGATTAATAACGGTGTCTGGTGAAGAAAATGGCAATTGAGCAATGATCAGCTGCTCTAACTGACTTTGTGGTAAATCAATTCCCTCCCAGAAAGTCCCAGTTCCTAGTAAAATCATTCCTGACCCAAGCATAAAATTTTTGATAATCTTTTCATTGCTGCCAGTGATTCCTTGAGCTAAAACTTTCCGAGTTGCAGTCAGTGTAACATCTTGCAGTCGTTGATAAACTTTTTCTAACATGTTTTGCGAATTAAAAAGGATCAGTGTTTGTCTACCAGGCGTCACTTGCAGAATCTTAATGATCATCTGGCTAACATAAGCTGCATAAGCTGTTTGTTGACGTGAAATATCCGGAGCATCACTGACCATCAAACCAATGGCCTGACGTTGATAATCAAACATACCCGGCAATTTAACAAATGGCGTTTTACTTGGCAGATCAAGCTGCTGGCAAATAAATTGCTGTTGTTTCCCCGGTAGTGAAAGAGTTGCCCCAACAAATAACAGTTGACTAAACCACTGATAAACTTTAGCCTGTAAAAAACCGTGCATTTGAAAAGCCCCAAAAATCACGTGCAAATGAGCTGCATCATGGGTCAAAGGCAGTTTCAACCAAATAAATTTGGCTTGCTTAAAATTTTCAATTTGCTGCAAATTAAAATTACTCCAAGCTGCTAATTGATCTAAGAGCTGTTTAAGCCAATCGAGAAATTCAATCAAAAAATTTTGGGCCACTTTATCCAATCGTCGTGCTGCCTGAAGTTGCGTCGTTAAATCCTCAAACTGAAAATAAAGATTCGTCAACTGTTCAAACGCCGTCGCAATTGTTTTAAATTCACCAACATTTTCTTTAATAAAACCATAAATTTGCCGCAAAGGCAGCAGTTTTTCAAAAATTTGGGTCCCTTTTTCAGCCACGACGAACCGTTCAATAATTTCTTCGCGAACTGCCCAAGTTCGATGGTCGATTACTCGCAAGACCCGAATCATTTCCTGAGCTGAAGCAGGTGACAGGATGCCTTGACTGATCAAGTCTTTAAACGAAAATGCTGGCTGAGATTGCGCCATTACTAATAGTGTATCGCTACAAATCTTAACCTGATCAAAATCAATTTCCTGTCGACTAGCCATTAAAGCGTTCGGTGCTAAATGTTGAGCCTCGTCCACTACCAAAATTCGTTCTTGACCAATCTGTTGCGCATGCTGCAATAAATAAGCATGATTGGTAATTAACAGATCAGCTTTAGCTATATGTTGCCGCTGGCGTCTGAGAAAATCATATTCATAAAATGGATCAGCCGGGTTTAAACTTTCTAAACCAGTATGCCGAATTTGATCAAATAAAGGATCCTGATACTTGGTTAGATGCAATTCATCAAGATCACCAGTTTTGCTTGTCAACAGCCAGACTAAAATCCGCAGTTGCAATAAGCGTGATTGGCCGCTTTGCAATTGTTTTAACGAAGCCGCAAATTTGGCCAAGCTCAAATAATGCCAACTGCCCTTTAAGACAATCGCTGAAAAATTAAACGGCAGCAGCTGCTGCAAAAGCGGTAAAACTCGATCAACAATCTGCGTCTGCAAGGCTGTAGTCGCCGTGCTAACGACACAACCGTTGCTCTTACCGGCCGCTAATTGATACATAATCGGTACTAAATACCCCAATGTCTTGCCTAAGCCGGTTGGCGCTTCGATTAGTAAAGCTGGGGGGCCTTGATTTAAAGCTTGATGGATTACATCCATCATTTCAGCTTGTGGCTGTCGCCATTCGATCAAGCCAGCAAATAGTTGCTGCTTGTCAGAAGAACTTTGCGGATAAACAGCGGCTTGCAATGAAACGCTTTGATAAGTATCACGTCTAATCAGCATATCATTAACTTTGACTAAATAAGCTGGCAATTGTTGCGGCTGATGACATTTTTGCTGATAAGCAGTTACAAATAATTTACCAGTCTGGTGCAAAAAACAAGTCTGAAATTCGGCCAATGTTGCTAAGGTTTCAACCGGCAGCTGATCAATCCGCTTTTGCAAGAGTAACAATAACTGAGCCGTTGCTAAAGCATCACTATCAGCTTGATGCGGATGCCGATGGTCTAAATTAAGATAACTGCTCAGATAGCTTAGTTTAAAACTTGGCAAAGTCGGCAATAAGACTTGGGCTAACTGAACCGTATCAATGCCTTCAAGTTCCAAAGACGGATAACCAACTCGTTCGAGCTCTTGATTTAAAAAGTTATAATCAAAATTGATATTATGGGCAACAAAAACTGTATTCTGCAATAATGAATAAATAGTTGCTGCTAAATCACTAAATAAAGGCGCTTTGTTTAACTGTGCCGGGGTAATTCCCGTCAGTTGCTGAATTTCAAGTGAAACTGAAGTCTGTGGATTGACCAAAGTATTGAATTTATTGATCACACGGCGATTTTTTAAAAAGACACAGCTAAACTGTATCAATCTTCGCTGCCCATCCGGCTGGACTTCAGTCGTTTCAACATCAACAACTGCATAAGTTTGTCCTGATTTCATAATGTATATGCCTTTCATTCAATATTCCAATTTTGATTTTAGCATAGTTTAGCCCAGCTTTAAAAATACTCCTAATCCTG
>NZ_AHYZ01000054.1 GCF_000255495.1 Liquorilactobacillus vini DSM 20605 | reverse complement strand
CATCCCCTAGCTTGCAGCTATCAACCAAAATTGTCAGCTGATCTTTAGGCCGCAAAACGGTATCGCCTTTAGCAACAACCTGCTTTTCATCCCGTGTGATTCGGGTCAAAATAGCCCCAGCTGGCCAAGCAATCTGCCGAACTTCCTTGCCGGTCAAATTGCTGACAGGCGAAACGATAAATTTAAACTGATCCAACCGGCCAGTCAAATTGGTTAATTGCTGATTTAAATGCATCTTGGCTGCCAATGACTCATAAATTGGGGCTCCATCTAATAAATCGATCACGACATAAGCCAAGAGTGAAACTGTCGCTAAAGGCATAAGATGTGCCAATGAGCCAACCATTTCCGTAATTAAAATAATTGCGGTAAAAGGTGCTTTACTGATGCCAGCAAAATAGCCGGCCATGGCAAAAATAATTAAATTGGGGATATAAACGGCTGGTAATAAACCCAAGGTGTGAAAGGTAGCACCAACTAAAGCGCCAATAACTGCTCCTAAAGTCAAAATTGGCAGAAAGATCCCTCCTGGAACTCCTGAGCCAAATGAAACGGCTGATAAAATGAAGCGTAACAGGAAGACCACTAGCAACATCCCGATCCCCCAGTTAACTGAAGGCAAGGAAATAATCAATGAATTGCCACCGCCAATAATTTGCGGGAACCACACCGCGACTGGTAAAACAACTACTAGCATGATGATTGCGTGGTACTGGCGGGGAATACGACTAAACAGCAGATAAAATCGTGAGCTTTGCAGAGTAATCTGCTGATACAAAAATCCTAATAATCCTAACAACAGACCTAAGACGATCAAAATCCAATAATATCTTAGCGGCATGCTTTGCTGATAGCTGATCTTCAAGACTGGTGTCAATCCAAAAACTTTTTCTGTTACAAGGTCAGCCATCAAAGCACCACTTAATGACCCGAGCCACAAGAGTACTGAGAAACTATGGGAAACTTCTTCTAAAACAAACATTGTCCCGGCTAAAGGGGCACTAAATGCCGCAGACAACCCAGAAGCTGCACCAGCTGAAACAAATAAACGCCAATTTTGCTGATCCAATTTGAGCTTTTCAGCCAGTGTCTGTCCCAGAGCTGCGCCCAACTGAACTGAGGGACCCTCCCGACCTAAAAAACCACCAGACCCAATTGCCAAAACTCCAGCAACAAATTTACGCCAAACAATTGACAATGGCCGTGTCAATGTCAGCTTATCAGCCAACTGAAGTTCAACTTCCGGAATTCCTGAACCCTTAACATGCGGTTCTGGTTTAATGATCCAACCGATCAACCAGGTAATCACTCCAAATAACAGTAAAACTACTAACAACCATAACCATGAAGTCCTAGCCAAAGCGTAAAGCTGCTTCCAATTCTCCAAAGAGTATTCAATCAACCAGCGAAAACAACTGACGACTAAGCCAACTGTTAACCCAATCAGCAGACTCCAGCCAATTATTTTTAACTTTAATGAAGGAATGTCACTCACTTTCTTAAACCACCCTTGATTTTTTGCCTGATATCTTTAATGTAGCACAAAGCTCAGTGGGTTCAAAATAGATTTAAAAAAAAATCAATTTATCGGTTTCCTTCTTGAAAAAAATTTCGACTACTCGCAAACTAGAATCAAAAAGCCAAAATTAATAATTTGGCATTTAAGTTAAACTTGAAAAGAGGCAAAGATTTGCTAACAAATTTTTTTCAAATACCTTTTCATCATTACATTCGCGCAACTTTAGAAATTTTTGGCTAGGCCAATGTATTTCAGTTATTGGAACTTGGATTCAAAGAACTGCTCAAACCTGGTTAGTTTATAAATTAACCAATTCAGCTTTTTTGGTTGGAATTCTAGGTGTTTTCCAGTTTACGCCGATTTTGCTTCTCACTTTAATTGCTGGAACCATCATTGATCGCTTCTCTAAGCGAAACATTCTGCTAATCACTCAAAGCGGATTTTTATGCTTAGGAGCAATTATGACCGCCCTAGTCTTCTTCAAAATAGTTCAATACTGGGAAATACTATTAATTGCCCTTGGCTATGGAATTCTACAAAGTTTTGATAATCCGACCAGACAATCATTTGTTTTTGACTTAGTTGGACCTAAAAATTTATTAAATGGCATTTCTTTAAATTCTTCAGTTTTTAATTTAGCCAAAATTATCGGTCCATCAATTGCTGGGGTATTAATGGCTAAGTTCAGTATTGCTTGGTGCTTTTTTATTGATGCTTGCAGCTATTTAGCTGTCTTAGTTGGTTTATTTTTTGTTAAAGATGTTCCTGCTATCAAAACTAACCAACACCAAAAATTGCTACCTGAAATTATGGAGGGTTTGCGTTATGTAATGCAAGCTCCAGAAGTACGGTTTAGTGCTGAACTAATGTTAATCATCTGTACGTTAAACTTTAATATGAATGTCATTATTCCCGTTTATGCTAAAACTGTCTTGCATGCTGGTGCCCAGGTCTTTGCTAATCTCCTTTCAGCAGTAGGTGTTGGATCTTTGATCGCCGCGTTTTTTATGAGTTATATTTCTAAAAACGGTGCTAATCGACGTTTATACTTATTAATTTCGCTAAGTGTCGTTTTAAGTCAAACCCTAATGCTTTTGGTTCAAACCTATTGGTTAGCTATCGCCATCATGGTTATTATCGGATTTAGCAACATGATTTTTCTAAATCAATCCAATGCTGCATTTCAATTTTCGGTCCCCAATGAATTACGTGGCCGGGTAATGAGTGTCTACGTTCTTTTAAATCAGGGTTCCACCCCACTTGGGAGCCTTTATGCTGGCGGCATCATGGATTTAACTTCCGGTTTACTTGGTTTTCCAGCTTGTGGTGGTTTAGCTTTACTATTATTGATTCCTGTTTTTTGGGAACATCAATCTTTAATTAGGATTTGGTTTAAAAAGCATTGAGCCGAATTTTTAATTGATACTTTATTAATTTCCAATAAAGCGGTATCATGAAAGTAAATTCAACTTGGAGTGAACATCATGATCAAAGCAGTTGCCGTCGATATGGACGGTACTTTTTTAAAAAATGACAAAAGTTATGAACAACAACGCTTCTTAGACATCTATCAAATTATGAAACGCAAAAAAGTCAAATTTATTGTTGCTAGTGGTAATCAGTATCAACGCTTACGTCAAATCTTTTCACCAATTGCCGATCAAATCAGTTTTGCCGCTGAAAATGGAGCCCTCGTGATCGATCGTAATCAAGAGATTTTTGCTGGTAGTTTTGCCATCCCAACTTTAAAGAAGACCATCAATCTTTTAAAAGATCTACCCCAAGTCCTGCATATAAATGTTTGTGGAGCTAAGAGTGCTTATATTTGTAAAAATGATCCACTTAAATTCAAAAAACTATCACAGTTTTATTATCCAGCTTTGCAAGAAATCAATTCGTTTCAGGAATTGCCGGTTGATAATTTCTTTAAAATCAACATCCATGTGACTGATGGTCAAGGAACTTATTTTCAAAAACTAATTCCTAAAATCACTGATGGCCAAGTCGCAGCAACTTCCGGCGGCAATGACGATCTTGATTTGATTGTACCTGGTTTGAATAAAGCTGCTGCCTTGAAAAAGCTACTGGCTCATTGGGGCATCATGCCTAATGAGTTGATGACTTTTGGAGATGGCGGCAATGATTTAGAAATGCTGCGACTGGCTGGTTATAGCTACGCCATGGCTAATGGAGCCCCAGCAGCGGTAGAAGCTGCTAAATACCTTGCCCCAACCAATCAGCAGAGCGGCGTTTTACAAGTTTTAGAACGGCATTTTGCCGGTGATTAAAGCTTAAAAAAAACTGGTTCCTTAATAATTAAGAAACCAGTTTTTATTTTTTTCAATTTATTCCGGCTGGCAATCCTCGTCAACTATCAAAACCGGTTTAATCGTTTTACCGCTAACTGAATCTTGGTTTGCTTGATTGATATCAGCAAATTTATAGAATTTCTCAGTTTTGTCGAAATCAAACATTCCTAGTTTATAAAATTCAATCAACCGTGGGACATCAATCTGGGGAATTGCATCGCCCATGTTAACACCGACAACTTTTCGATCTGACGTGCATAAGTCGTTCCAAGAACTCATGGTAACGTTTTGGGCCGTTGCAATCAATGCTGCTGTACCGCCTTGTGCCAATGATTGAACAGCCTGCATCATAACTGGGTTGACTCCAGTCGTATCAACTGTAAAATCAACACCGTAACCATTAGTCAATTCCTTAATTTTCTTAACCGGATCCTCATTCTTACTATTGATAGTTTGAGTCGCTCCAAGTTCCTTTGCTAATGTTAATCGCTCATCAACAATATCGACCGCAATAACTTTGACACAACCCGAAATCCGGCCAGCCATCATTGCTGTCAAGCCAACTGCTCCAGTTCCAAAAACTGCAATCGTTTGGCCTGGTTTTGGCTGCAAATTGTTGAAAACTGTTCCACTACCAGTGACATAGCCGCAGCCCAATGGTCCTAATTTACGCAAATCTAAGTCCTTATCAACTTTAACCGCATTCCTTTGATTGACAACTGTTCGGGTCGTAAATGATGATTGATTGAACATATCACTAATATGCTGACCATTTTCAGTGAAATGATCTGTTCCATTAGCTCTTAAGCCACTTAGATTGCATTTAGCGTAACTACGGCATTGGGTCGGAATTCCACGCAGACAGTTATCACAAGTTCCATCTGAGTAAAAAGATAATACAACATGATCACCAACTGAAAAATCACTGACTTGTGAGCCAACTTTTTCAACAATTCCAGAACCTTCATGCCCTAAAATTACTGGATAACCTAATGAAGCGTCACCTTTGCGGATAGCCTCATCTGAATGACAGATACCAGTTGCCACAATTCTGACTTGTAAATCAGTTGGTCCCATTTCAGCTAATTCAATATCATCTTTGAGCACAAAAGGTCCGCCTTTTTCTTCAACAACTGCTGCTGTAATTTTCATTTTATTTGCCTCCCAAACATTGTGAATTAATTAACTATATTTAGTATAAAATCAATGGCAAGCGTTTTCAATAACGGATTTACAGTTAAAAGTAACAAATATTAAGGAGGCAATTAACGCCTTATAGTTTAAGATATTGAATTAAGAATTCAGAAGTTTTTTAATCCCAAGCAATCAAAAAGCAGTCAAAATACTGACTGCTTTTTGATTATTCATTTTTTTACCAAGCCGGCAGGGTATTGCCCTTATAATACTTCTGAATATTTTTCTTAGTTTCAGCTGTTTGATAAGCTTTAACGATCTTTTTATAAGTTGCATTATTCTTATTTTTCTTTAAAGCTGAGATAACATTGATATACTGACCGCCATTCTTTAAATGTTCCCGATAAAGAGCGCTCTTTAATGAAATCTTAGCAGAAGCAGCATAATTACCATTGATTACTGCCGCATCAACACTTGTCAACGAACGTGGAGTCTGAGCTGCATCTAATGTTGAAAATTGCAAGTTCAATTTATTTTTCACAACATTTTTCGGAGTAACTAGCCCTTTACTATTTAGCTTGATCAAACCAGCATCTTGCAAAAGATCCAAGGCCCGCGTTTCATTAGCTGCATCATTGGGAATTGCAATCTTGGCATTTTCTTTTAAATCAGCTAGTTTTTTGATTTTTTTGGAATAAAGTCCTAACGGTTGAAAATAAGTATTTCCGATTGCAACAATTGAAGTATGATTTTTCTGATTCCAAGCAGTTTGAAAATTATAGCTCTGAAAAGCATTTAAATCAATATCACCATCTACTAATGCCCGATTTGGCTGATTATAATCAGTAAAAGTTGTAATTTTAAGATTGATGTTATCTTGCTTTTTGACTTTTTTAGCAACACTCTCCCAAATTTGTTGATCTTGGGTCCCAACAACACCAATTTTAACCGTTTTGGACTGCTTTCCACAGCTAGCCAAAAATACCAATACTCCAAATAAAGTCACCAATAAACTAACAAAATGTAACTTTTTCAACATAAACACTCCCCAATTTTTATAATTTTTATTACCAAATTTTTTTTGCTGTCTCAACTACTAAGCGGATCTTCGTCCGCAGCTGCTCTGCCGTAATTTTACCAGCTGCCAAAGCTGCTCGTGACTGCTTTAATTCTGCCGGTCGCAAAAAACTTCCGACAATATCGTAATGTAATTTAGTTGCTGTTGCATTGGTCATAACTCAACACTCTCCTTTAAAATTTAATTGCACAAAAAAAGCCCCTTGTTCGTCACTGCTGACAAACAAGGGGCGAAGAAACCGCGGTGCCACCCTTCTTCACATCAAAAAGCGATGCCTCAACGATACTTGCAGATCACAAATATCTGGGAAGATAACGGTTCCTGCCGAGCAACTGGCTTGCACTAGTTACTTCTGTTTCAAAGCTCATCTTCACTACTTTAACTAATACCTGTTTTCAGCTGACTCAGGCTCTCTTTGCTCAGTTATTATAGCTACTCTTCTTTTCAAAAGATTTTCCAAAATTAAGTTTTAATTAATAAATTATCCGTATTCTAATCTTTCAAAAAAAATCTGTCAAGCCTTTTTTCAAATTAACTTAACCACTTCTGTTCATCTAGTAATGGAATCACTCGCTCAAAGGTTGTAATCGGCCGATCATCTTGCTGATAGAAGTGCTTTTTAATGTCTTCAAAATCTGTATAGTTCTTAAACGCTGGAATCTGGGCCAAGCGCTTTGCATAAGCCCAAAGTGCCGGGTAATCTGTTAATCGGTGCAAGCTTAATTTATTTTGATAATAATAAACTAAATCAAACCTTAGCAAAGTGACGTACAGCCGAACATCTAATTGCGTTAGCTTATCACCCCACAAGTATTTTTGCTGCCGCAAAACCTGGTCAAATTTAGCTAAATGATCAAAAAAGATCTGCACTAATTTTTCATACTCAGCTTGTGATTTAACGGTTGTAATTTTCCCAGGCAAACGATTGATGTTTTCTAAAATATCAGCTGCTGCAGTTTTGAATTCACCAATCCGAGTTTGCGGGAAAAATTCGATCTGCTTCTCATTGGCATAACGTCCCCATTTCAAAGCCAATTCATCTAAAAGCGTATTGGTAACATTATTGACGACTTTCCCAGTTTTAATATCAACTAACGCTGGAACGCTAGAACGGCCTTCAAAATTTGGCAGAGCTTTCTGATAGTTTTGCGATAGACGCGTTGTTTTTAGGACTGGATCTGCGAAATCATCACGTTCACCAAACCACCAATCAGTTTGGATTCCATTGCGGCGCAAAGGATAAATGACACCCTTGGAAATTACTTGATCTAATCCTAAGTAATCAATTTCAATCGCTACTTGAGTTGCCCAGGGACAAAACCTGCCAAGGATCAAGCGATAGCGACCAGCTTCAACTGGTAGCTCATTGGTTGAAAAACGTTTATCAATTGTTACGGTTGATTGCGTAACGGTCGTTGGTTGCTTGGGCTGAAATTCACATGTTAAATTTTCTGTCATAATTTTACCTCCCACTGATATTTTGATTATAAAACGTTGCTGATTTAATTGGGTATTTGTTGCTCAGCATTTAAGAATTAGCTATTTTTTTAATTTAAATCACTTTTTTTTCAATTTGCAAGGCTTAATTTTTAATAATTTGAAAAGCTTTAATTTTTTTATTAGCGACCTTTTCTTATTTTTCCAAAAAAATTTAGTCAAGACTAGCTTAATCTCATTATCATGTCATATAATTAAACATGTGTTTTTATTAAATTGGCAGCTAATCAAATTAACTTGCATTTAATCTTTTTCTAAGGAGTTTTTTTATGGAATCAAAACAAGAATTAAACCGTTCTCTGTCTTCACGTCAGATGCAAATGATTGCACTTGGTGGAGCTATCGGTGTTGGCTTGTTTATGGGCTCGGCTTCAACCATTAAATGGACCGGTCCATCAGTTTTACTCGATTACGCTTTAGCCGGTCTGATCTTGTACATCGTGATGCGAGCTTTAGGAGAAATGCTTTATCTCGATCCAGCGACTGGCTCATTTGCTAAATTTGCCAGTGAATATATTGGACCGTTAGCTGG
Organism: Liquorilactobacillus vini DSM 20605; assembly: GCF_000255495.1. Taxonomy (GTDB): domain Bacteria; phylum Bacillota; class Bacilli; order Lactobacillales; family Lactobacillaceae; genus Liquorilactobacillus; species Liquorilactobacillus vini. Next base: position 5,544 of record NZ_AHYZ01000054.1, on the reverse strand, counting down.
CTACTTAACTGCTTGGAGCAACATTTTTGAATACATAGTTGTTGGTACTAGTGAAGTAATTGCGGTTGGTCAATATCTAAATTATTGGTGGCCAAATTTGCCTGGCTGGGTCTCTGGTGTTGTGATTGTCATCACTTTATGTATTGCTAATTTGGTCTCAGTTAAAGCTTATGGCGAACTTGAATTCTGGTTTGCTTTATTTAAAGTTTTAACGATTATTTTCATGCTGATTCTTGGCGCTTTAATTATCTTGTTTGGCTTTGGCAATCATGGCCAGCCAATTGGATTTAGCAATCTTTGGTCGCATGGTGGCTTTTTCACCGGTGGAATCAAAGGCTTTGGTTTTGCTTTATCAATCGTAATCGGAGCCTATCAAGGAATCGAAGTTTTGGGGATCACCGTGGGCGAAGCTGAAAACCCTCGTCCGAAAATTATCAAATCCTTCAAATCAATTGTTTCACGAATCTTATTATTTTATATCGGATCGATCTTTGTAATTGTTACGATCTACCCTTGGGATAAACTTGACCAAGTTGGTTCACCATTTGTCGAAACCTTTGCTCGGGTGGGAATCACCACCGCTGCCAGCATCATCAACTTTGTTTTGGTCACTGCTGCCATGTCAGGGTGCAATTCCGGAATTTTCAGTTCCAGTCGCATGCTGTACACCCTTGGCTTGAAACACGAGGTCAGTCATAAGTACACCTTGCTTTCCAAACGCGGTGTGCCAGTTTTATCGGTTTTGACGATTTCAGTTGGTATTTTACTGGGGTCAATGCTGAATGTGATCTTGCCGCTATTTGTCAAAGACAGTTCCAACATTTTTGTGATCGTTTTTAGTTCCAGTGTCTTGCCGGGAATGATTCCTTGGTTTGTAATTTTAATCAGTCACTTAAAATTCCGCAAAATTAAACAAGGCCAGCTAACTAACCATCCCTTTAAGCTGTCCTTGTCACCATGGTCGAATTATTTTGCTTTGATTGGCTTAGTCACAACGATCATTTTTATGTTGATCAATTCAGAAACGCGGATTTCCGTAATTGTTGGTTTTATTTTCTTAGCTATTATGACTGGCATTTTTTATGCTACCCGGCCAGATAAAAAGTCCATTTAATTACAATTGACGTAAGCATTTTTTTGCTTTCAGTTGACAGCTGTAATCAAAATTATTAATCTAGAAGTGTTAACAAAGGGAGTGTTCGTTCATGGCTAAATTAGTTGCAAAACAAATTTGTTATTGTCTTTTTCAAACTAACAATTTATTCGTGGACCAGGAGACTTGGTTTAAGTAGTTAGCTGAGTTAAATTTTTAGTCTCCCCCTTCAGCCACGAAAACTGAAGGGGATTTTATTTAACTCAGCAGGAATTTAACAGGGGGACTAACTTTGAAGAAAAAATATTTTGCTTTAGGAATTGCTTTAGCTGCAGCATTGACATTAGCAGCTTGCGGCAAAAAATCAACCACCACTAGCAGCAAACAAGTGCTGACGGTCGCAACTAATGCCGAAATGGCGACTTTAAGTACGACTAAGTATAGTGATACGACCAGTTTGGAAGCCTTAGAAAATACTTTTGAAGGTCTATATCGGTTTAATGCTAAAAATAAGCCAGTTTTAGCGGGTGCAGCCAGCGTTAAGGTTAGCCAGGACAAAAAAACCTACACCTTTAATTTACGCAAAAATGCTAAGTGGTCAAATGGCGATCCAGTAACTGCAAACGATTATGTTTTTGCTTGGCGGAAAATGGTCGATCCAAAATCAGCTTCGCCTAATTCTCAGCGTTTCCAACCAATTAAAAATGGAACACAAATCGCTGCGGGCAAGCTGCCAGTCAAAGATTTAGGCGTTAAAGCTTTAGGCAAGTATAAACTGCAAGTAACTTTGGAAGCTCCAATTAGCTACTTTAGCGAATTAATGACTGGAGCACCATTTTACCCGCAAGATGAAAAAATCGTCAACAAGTATGGCAGCAGTTATGGGACTTCAGCCAGCAAAACTGTTTATAATGGTCCATTTGTCGTTAAGAACTGGAATGGAACCAATTTGAAATGGAACTATGTTAAAAATCCGGATTATTGGGACAAGAAAACTGTTTCACTCAAAAAAGTCAATGTGCAAGTCGTCAAAGATGCCTCAACCGCAGCTAACTTGTACAAAACTAATAAGCTTGATTATGCAATGCTGACGACCGATTATATTCAACAATATAAAAATACCGCTGGCTATCACGTTAAAACAATTCCTTTGATCGGCTATATGTCCTTTAACACTCATCGCAAGACGACTGCTAACGTCCATTTCCGCAAAGCGATTGCACAGGCTTTCAATAAAGAATTGCTGGTCAAAAATGTTCTTCATGCTGGTTCACCATTAAACGGAATCGTTCCAAAGGGCTTTGCTTACAACTCTAAAACTGGTAGCGATTATCGAAGTGATGCTGGAAACATGCTGACATATAACTTAAAAGCTGCACGCAAACAGTGGGCACTTGCCAAACAAGAATTAGGCCAAAGGAAAATTACTATCCAACTGTTGACTTCTGATACGACCGATTCCAAACAAGTTGGAGAATATTTGCAAAGTCAATTGGAGACTCATTTGCCGGGCTTAAGTGTTAACATTCGCTCAATCCCATTGAAATCCAGATTAGCGGCAACTTCAGCTTATGACTTCGATATCGTTTACGGAACTTGGCAGCCGGATTATGCTGACCCGGTCAACTTTATCAGCGATGGTGGACAATACCACCTAGATGACGATTATCAAAATGCTAACTTCCGCAAGCTGCTAAATCAAGCGGCCACAACTTATGCGACAAATATCAATCAACGGTGGAAAACTTTGATTAAAGCTGAAAAGCAATTACTGCAAAAAGACGCCTTTACTGCTCCAGTCTATCAAGGTGCGATGTCTTATTTATTAAAAGCTAAGGTCAAGGGCTTACAGATCTCGCCATATGGAACGGTACTATTTTACCGTAATGTCCAAATTAAATAATTCGGTGCATTTATTAAAAAGCTGAGAAAAAACAATTTTCTCAGCTTTTTATTTATGTTTGTAAAAGAATACACATCAACCAACCATCCCAAGCACTAAGCATATTAATTAAATCTACAATACCATGGATTTCTAACCTTTAATAAACCAATCTAAAGACTCACTTGTCTTATTGTTTTAAAAATTCCATTGCTAAACGTTGATAGAATTTAATGGCTTTTAAGTAAACGTCGAGCTTGATGTACTCATTGCTTTGATGTGAGGTATACGATCCCGGACCAATTTTTAAATAATCAAATTTCTTTTTAGCACGAATAAATTCGGCACTATCATTTGATCCTAAACCCCCAGTTATTTTGGCTGGGTGCTGCCAGATTGTTTGATAAACAGTTTGAGCTGTTTTGATTAATTCTGAATCAGCTCTTCCTAAAACTGCTTCTTGCGGATACATATAAGAAATAGCCAACTTAAATTTTTCCTGAGCATTTAATTGCTTTAAAATTCGTTCAAATTCAGCAAAAAATACCCGATTAGGATATTGAGGAATGGTTCGAATATTCCCTGTCATTTCAGCATACGATGGAATACTATTTACCTGTTCTCCACCTTTGATTTGCGTGACATTATGCGTTATTGGACCTAAAATTGGATCCGTTTGGTCAAACTTTGCAAATGCTTTTCTTATTTCTGACAAACAAATCAGCAAATTATCAATGGTATTAATTCCAAACTGTGGCCGAGCACTATGCGCAGTTTTCCCAATTGAAGTAATTCGGTAGTCAATTACCCCACGCGTTGTATAAATAATATCTTCCATATTGACACTCGGTTCAGCAATTACCAAGCCGTCAAGTTGATCCGCATAACCTTTATCTGTTAACTGAGCCGCACCATACTCGCCAGTTTCCTCGCCAACCGAAGCCAACAATCTAATTTGACCTGGCAACTCAACTTGATTTTCCAGCAATTCCAGCATAGCAACAACTAATGCTGCCAAGCCGCCTTTCATATCAGCTGCTCCACGACCGAATAGTTTGCCATCGGTTATCCACGGATCAAATGGATCATGCTGCCAGTCAGTTAGTCTCCCTGCTGCCACCACATCCAGATGACCAGAAAAGCCCAACATTTTCCCAGCGGTTCCCCCAATTGTAACTACCAAGTTATCTCTTCCGGGAGAATAATTGATTTTTTCAATTTTAGCTGCTGGATACTTCCTAAAAAGCGAAGCAAGATATTCTGCAACTGCTGCTTCATTGCCATTGACTGAACGAATACGAATTAAATTTTTTAAAATCGCAATTTTTTGTTGGTCTTCCAAAACCTCACCTCATTTACTTGCCGTACTTCATTTGTAAGTCTTGAGCTTGTTGATACATTTTGGTCAATTGGCCATTTTTGTCAAGCCGTGTAATTTCTTGATTTATTTTCTTCAGTAAAGTCTTATCAGATTTTCTAACTGCGACACTCACGGCACTGACATCAGTCGATGCTTTTAAGCGAACCTTAGAAATCGCGTACTTATCTGGGAATTTTTTCACATACATATCAGCTGAGTCTTTACCGATTGCTATACCATCAAGCTTGCCGTTTAATAATTCAGTGGTCAAAGTGTTTAATGAACTTTCAACAACTAAATTAGCTCCCTTTAATTGTTGCTGGGCAAGTTTTTGTGGGACAGATGATTGTTGCGCTCCAATTGCTGCACCCTTAAATGAAGATAAGCTCGAAAACTTTTTCTCTTCCCCTTTTCTTAGTAAGACTGTAAATTTTGCATAGTGATAAGGTTTAGAAAATGCTACTACTTTTTTTCTTTGTTTATTGGCCACCATCCCGGCCAAAATGAAATCGACTTTTTTATCTTGTAATTCAGAAATTAGTGAAGGAAAAGCAATATTTTCAATTTCTAATTTGACACCGATACTTTTGGCAATTTTTTTCGCAACCATTACATCATAGCCAACAATTTTTTTTGCTCCATTTTGCATAATTGGAAACTCAAATGGAGCCGCATCAGCCGAAGTTCCTAAAACAATTGTTTTTTTGGCTTTAATTTTTTGCAAGCTATTATCCTGACTAGATTTGGTTGAACCACAAGCTGCTAATGTAACCAGCATTACTAAAGCTAGTGCTAACAATAATCCCAGTTTGCTCTTTTTTAAATTCATATTCTTCCTCCTTTATAGACAAATTCCCAGCTTTTTAGTACATGACAGAATTCTAACATGCTTATTAATTAAAAGTAACATTATGATTAAATAGTTTTAATTCAAATTAATAACCAGGCATTAATTTTGAAATCCAAAGAAAAGATTATTTTTGGAGATTATTCATAAACTATTCAGCTATTAATGATTATGTGATTTTTTAGCCAAAAAAAGATGCTAAAAATTTAGCACCCTTAAACTATCTTTTTATAATTTACGGCCTGGATTCAAGATATTATTTGGATCCAAAGCTGCTTTGATTTTTTTCTGTAATTCTGCTGTAGCTTCACCCAACTGTGGAACTACCCATTTGTTTTTGAGCTGGCCGATGCCATGTTCCG
>NZ_AHYZ01000055.1 GCF_000255495.1 Liquorilactobacillus vini DSM 20605 | reverse complement strand
AATATTATCCAGCTGAAAGGATTCAACTGCTGGGAATGACGGAGATTTCGTATGCCCGTAAAATGGAAGAAAATAAAAAACAAACCGTTATGAAAAAGCTTTGCCAAGCAGATGTGACTCCGTGCTTCGTAATTTCACGTTATCTGCCTGTGCCAGAAGAACTTAATCAGGCTGCTCAAGCCACTCAGATTCCAGTTCTACGTTCGAAATTACCAACCACTCGACTTTCTTCTAAAATGACGGATTTTTTAGAATCACGTTTAGCACAGCGCCGTTCAATGCATGGCGTTTTAGTCGACATTTATGGCTTAGGGGTTTTGATCACAGGTGATTCTGGGGTTGGCAAATCTGAAACAGCCCTGGATCTGATTAAACGTGGACATCGTTTAATTGCTGATGATCGAGTTGAGGTTTATCAAAAGGATGAACAGACGATTATAGGTGAGGCTCCTCAAATTTTGCGACATCTTTTGGAAATTAGAGGAATTGGAATCATTGATGTGATGAATTTATTTGGAGCCGGAGCAGTTCGGACAGAAACAGAAATTTCATTGATTGTTCATTTAGAGAATTGGGGACCTGATAAACAGTTTGATCGTTTGGGTAGTGCGGAACAAAAAGTTCGACTATTTGATGTAGACATTCCCAAAATTTCGATTCCGGTTAAAATTGGACGCAACTTAGCGATTATTATTGAAGCTGCAGCAATGAATTATCGTGCAAAAACAATGGGTTATGATGCTACCAAGGCATTTGAAAGAAATTTAAATGCTTTGATCAAAGAAAACTCTACAAATAATAATTAAGGAAGTGCAAAGCTTGAATTTGATATTAGGTGCATTAAATCCAATTGCTTTTAAATTAGGTGATCTTGAGGTCCATTGGTATGGTATTATTATTGCCAGTGCAGTTGTCTTGGCAGTTTTTCTGGCAGTTCGAGAAGGTCAACGACGCGGATTGGATGAAGATGTTTTTTATGATTATATTCTCTGGGCAATTCCAATTTCATTAATTACAGCTCGGTTATATTATGTAACTTTCCAATGGTCATATTACAGCCAGCATCTTAATGAAGTCTATCAAATTTGGGATGGTGGAATTGCGATTTATGGTTGCTTGATTGGAGCAATTATCGTAGTTATCTTTTTTTGTCGCCATCGCAATGTACCAGTCTGGTTATTTTTGGATGTAGCGGCCCCGACTGTTATCTTGGCACAAGGAATTGGTCGCTGGGGTAATTTTATGAATCAAGAAGCTCACGGACGACCAACAACGCTGACATTTTTACAAGATTTGCATTTGCCGACCTTTATTATTCAACAGATGAAAATTAATGGAGTTTATTATCAACCAACTTTTCTTTATGAATCACTTTGGGATATTTTAGGCTTTATTGTTTTGATCAGTTTGCGTCATCGGCAAAAGCTATTTAAACGTGGCGAAGTTTTCTTTAGTTACGTTATTTGGTATTCCTTTGGTCGTTTCTTTATTGAAGGAATGCGGACTGACAGTTTAATGCTTGAATCATTGCGGGTTTCACAGTGGCTATCCGTGGTGCTTTTCATTGGAGCAATTTGTTGGCTATTGGCACGGCGATACTGGCATCCATTAGAACCTTGGTATCTAGATGGAGTTACACGGTTTGATCAAGAAGTTTAGGAGTGAATATTTTGAAAATTGATAAAGTAGCTGTCATTGGCGCTGGATCTTGGGGAAGCGTTCTGGCTAATGTTTTAGTTCAAAATGGTTTGAAGGTTCAAATCTGGACCAGAGAAAGTGACCAAGTCAAAGAACTGAATGAACAGCATACAAATCGGCATTATTTGCCGGAGTTAAAATATGATCAACGGTTAGTTGCAACGGCCGATCTTCAATTAGCAGTTGCTGGTAAAGATGTAGTAATTATTGCGGTGCCAACCAAGGCTGTGCGTGATGTAGCTGGCAAAATTGATCAAATTTTGCAGCAACAAACTAAAAAACCGCTAATTGTTCATGTTAGCAAAGGACTGGAGCTGGGAACACATAAAAGAATTTCACAAGTCATTGAAGAAGAAATACCAGCTAATGACTGTACTGGAATTGTTGTTTTATCAGGGCCAAGTCATGCTGAAGAAGTTGCTCGTAAAGATATTACTTTGATTACAGCAGCTGCTAAAGATTTAACTACGGCAAAGACGGTTCAACAATTGTTTATGAATAATTATTTTCGGGTCTATACTAATGACGACATTATTGGAGTTGAATTAGGAGCAGCATTTAAAAATATTATTGCTTTAGGAGCGGGGGCGTTGCATGGTTTAGGCTACGGTGATGATGCGAAAGCAGCCTTGATGACGCGGGGATTAGCTGAAATTTCCCGTTTAGGCGTCGCAATGGGAGCAAAAGCCAAAACTTTTCTTGGCCTATCTGGTGTTGGCGACTTGATTGTGACCTGTACGAGTGTTCATTCGCGTAATTGGCGGGCCGGTAATCAACTAGGAAAAGGTATTCCCTTAAAAGAAGTTATTAATAATATGGGAATGGTGATTGAAGGAATATCAACGACCAAGGCTGCTTATGAATTAGCTCAACAGCAGCAAATTGAAATGCCAATTACTGAAGCTATTTACGATGTTTTATACAATGACCGGAATGTCAAACAAGTAATTGCAGAATTAATGCAACGCGAAGGAAGATCAGAATAGGAGCAGAAAAATTGCGTTAAGTTATTTGTTAGATATAATCTAATTTGTGCTTAGTTTGGATATAAAATAATAGAAGAAAGAAGGAGCAAGTGTGGAAGCAAAACATTATGATGTGATCGTCATTGGCGCTGGACCTGGTGGCATGACGGCTGCTTTGTATGCTTCAAGAGCTAATTTGTCAGTTCTGCTGCTTGATCGTGGAATCTATGGCGGCCAAATGAATAATACTGCCGAAGTCGAAAATTATCCGGGATTTAAATCTATTTTAGGCCCCGATTTAGCCAAAGAAATGTATGCCAGTGCAACTCAATTTTCTGCAGAATTTGCCTATGGAAATGTCGAAAAAGTAACAGTTGATGAAACTGGAAAAAAATTAATTAAAACTGATAATGGCGAATTTGAAACCGAAGCTTTAGTTATTGCAACTGGTTCCCAATATAAAAAATTAGGTGTCCCCGGTGAAAAAGAATATAGTGGTCGAGGAGTTTCTTACTGTGCAGTTTGTGATGGTGCTTTTTTTAAGAATCAGGATGTGATTGTAGTTGGTGGCGGTGATTCAGCAATTGAAGAAAGTTCATATTTGGCTCAGCTGGTTTCTGAAGTCAATGTTATTCACCGCCGTGATCAGTTAAGGGCTCAAAAAATCTTACAAGATCGAGCTTTTGCTAATTCCAAAATCAAGTTTACGTGGAATACGATTGTGACCAAGATTAAAGGTGATGGAAAAAAGGTTACCAGCGTAATGACGCATAATAAAAAATCTGGTAAAGATCAGGAAGTTCCAGTTCATGGGGTTTTCATTTACGTTGGCTTGTTGCCAGTCAGTGAACCGTTTGCTGATTTAGGAATCACTGATCAAGCTGGCTGGATTTTGACCAACGATCAAATGGAGACTTCTGTGCCAGGAATTTTTGCAATTGGTGATGTACGAAAAAAGCAGTTGCGTCAAATTGCTACAGCAGTCGGTGATGGTGGAATAGCGGGGCAAAATGCCTATAATTATTTAGAATCGTTGAAAGATTAATTTAAGTTTTGAGCAGGCATCCTTTTTAGGATGTTTTTTATTTTAAAGCATTTTTATAGTATACTTAACTTGAAATAAATTGTGATTATTTTTTAAGGAGAGTGGTATCATGAGTTGGCAAAATACTTATCAAACTTGGGTCAAATATCCAAAACTTGATCCCGAATTAAAGGCTGAATTAATGGCAATCAAGGATCAACCTGAAAAGCAAGCAGAGGCTTTTTATGCACCACTTGAGTTTGGTACCGCTGGAATGCGGGGGGTGATTGGTGCAGGCATTAATTGCATGAATATCTATACTGTTCGTCAAGCAACAGAGGGGTTAGCTCGCTTTATGGATACACTTGATGAAAAAACAAAGCAACAAGGTGTGGCAATCAGCTTTGATTCTCGTCACCATTCCAAAGATTTTGCCCATGAAGCAGCCCGGGTATTGGGAGCACATCAAATTCCCAGTTTTGTTTTTGAAAGCTTGCGTCCAACGCCAGAATTGTCGTTTACTGTTCGGCATTTAAAAACATATGCCGGAATTATGATCACAGCTAGTCATAATCCAAAACAATACAATGGTTATAAAATTTATGGCCCCGATGGTGGTCAGATGCCACCTAAAGAATCAGATTTAATAACTAAATATGTTCGTCAAGCTGATGATTTATTCGCAATTAAAGTAGTTGATGAAGAGCAGTTAAAAGCAACTGGCTTAATGAAAATTATTGGTGATGATGTTGATCAAGCTTACTTAGCGGAACTTGACCAGGTCACGATTAATCGGAAGTTAGTTGCTAAAGAAGGTAAAACTTTAAAATTAATTTTTACTCCTTTGCATGGGACTGGAGCAATGTTAGGTGAAAAAGCTTTAAAGCAAGCTGGTTTTACTAATTTCACTATGGTCAAGGAACAAGCAGTTGCAGATCCTGAGTTTTCAACAGTCGTTCATCCTAATCCAGAATTTCCAGAAGCTTTTGATTTGGCAATCAAGCTGGGTAAAAAAGAGGATGCTGATTTATTGATTGCCGTTGATCCAGATGCTGATCGATTAGGAGTAGCAGTTCGTCAACCAAATGGTGAATATCAATTATTGACGGGCAATCAGATTGCGGCCTTAATGTTAAATTATATTTTGAAAGCTCGCAAAGCAGCACAGAGATTGCCGAAAAATGCAGCGGCAGTCAAATCAATTGTTTCAAGTGAGTTTGCTACAGCGATTGCTCAAGATTATCAGGTTAAGATGGTCGATGTTTTAACCGGTTTTAAGTTTATTGCAGAACAAATCAAAAATTTCCAAGCAACTGGCTCACAGACGTTCATGTTTGGTTTTGAGGAAAGTTATGGTTATTTGATTCGTCCATTTGTCCGTGATAAGGATGCGATCCAGTCGTTAGTGATGTTAGCAGAAGTTGCTGCTGATTATAAGAGTCGTGGGATGAATTTATATGATGGTCTACAGGAGTTATTTGAAAAGTATGGCTTCTTTGCCGAAAAAACAACACCAATTACCTTTGATGGAATTGATGGCCCAGAAAAAATTGCCAACTTGATGAATAAGTTCCGTCAGGAAGCTCCAAAAGATTTCGCTGGGCAAAAAGTTGTGGCGACTGCTGATTTTCAAAACTCACAAAAGAAATTGGCTGATGGAACCACAGTTGACATTGATTTACCAAAGTCAAATGTTTTGAAATATTACTTAGCTGATGGTTCTTGGATTGCTGTTCGGCCTTCTGGAACTGAACCAAAAATTAAATTTTATATTGGTACCCAGGCTGACAAGCAAGCTGAGGCTTTTGCTAAACGCAAAGCATTTGAGGCAGCTTTGAACCAATTTGCTGAACAATAAATTTGTTTTGAATTAGTGATTCGGCTTCAAGTTGCTTAAACTAGGATGCTAGTTTAAGCAACTTGAGGTCGTTTTTTTTAATTTTTTTAAAAACACTTAACTGAATTAGCAACCATTATCTTTAGTTTGACAGCATTGGCAAAGATCAGACTTGACATGTTAGACGCATTAGTATACCTTGTTTTTTAAGGATGTCTTGACAGAATTGTTTGGAGGAAAAGATGAAGACGCGTAATTTAACGCTGTTGTTAGATTTTTATGAACTGACGATGGCTAATGGATTTTTTAAAGAAAATCCTGAAAAAATTGGTTATTTTGATTTGTACTTTAGAAAAGTCCCTGATCAAGGAGGATTAGTTGTTTATACGGGGTTAGATCAAGTTATTAATTATCTCAGTAACTTGTATTTTAGTGATTCAGATATTAAATTTTTACGACAATTGGGGACTTTTGAAGAAAAATTTTTGAAGTATTTGGAAAACTTTGATTTCAAATGTGATGTTTGGTCAATGAAGGAAGGTACACCAGCTTTTCCAAATGAACCATTGTTGACCGTTAGAGGACCATTATTACAAGCTCAGCTTTTAGAAACGATGCTGTTGAATATTATCAATCATGAGTCTTTAATTGCGACTAAGGCTCGCCGAGTTTGCATGGTTGCTCACGGCCGTAAAGTTATGGAGTTCGGTTCACGGCGTGCACAAGGAGCAGATGCTGCTACCTATGGAGCACGGGCGGCTGTTATTGGTGGTTGTTTTGGAACTGCTAATGTTTTAAGTGCTAAAGAGTTTGGGCTAAAGCCAATGGGGACAATGGCTCATAGCTGGGTTCAGTCTTTTCCAAGTGAAATAGAAGCATTTGAAGCTTGGATGCGTGTTTATCCGCATAATTGTTTGTTATTAGTTGATACGTATGATGTCTTAAATTCAGGTGTTCCGCATGCTATTGAAGTCTTTCGGCAGTTAAAACGGCAAGGAATTGATGGCCCATTTGGAATTCGAATTGATTCTGGTGATATTACTTATCTGACCCGTCAAGCACGCAAAATGCTTGACCAAGCTGGCTTTGAATCAGCTACTATTACAATCTCCAATGCTCTCGATGAAGAAGTTATTCAAAATGTTTTAGAAGAAGGGGCTCAGGTCGATAGTTTTGGTGTTGGTGAAAAAATGATTACTGCTGCTTCAGATCCAGTTCTCAGCGGCGTTTATAAAATGGTTGCGATCCAAGAAGAAGGCAAAATCATTCCTAAAATCAAGCTGAGCAATACAGTTGAAAAGACGACCATTCCGGGTTTTAAACATCCTTATCGTCTTTATGATGAAGAGGGCAAGGCCCGTGGTGATTTGCTGTTGGCAGCCGATGAAAAGGTTCGAGCTAATAGTCGAATCTACAATTCAGATCCAAATAAAACGATTCAAATTCGTCGCTTGAAAAATTGGAAATTAAAACCATTACACCAACAAATTTATACTGCTGGCAAGCTGGTCTATCAACAGCCAAAGACTTTGGAAGTTAAAGCTTATTCTCAAGCGAAGGTTAAAGAGTTACCAGAAGCTTGTCTGCGGTTGAAAAATCCTGATATTTATGATGTCTTTTGGTCAAAACGAATTCGTGAACTAAGAACTAAAATGATTGAAGAGTTTACTAGCAAATAGCATTTTAGTAGTCGGTGCGTGCGAAAGTATGTTCGCTGTGTTAAAATGAATAAGCATGATGATGGACTGTGACAAGGTGCTTGTGTCATGGCCCATCTTTTATCTGAAATAAAAAGTGAGGGACAGTCAGTGATTGAAAGACAAACAGATCACAAGTTTGAATTAGTTTCTTCATATCAGCCAACTGGTGATCAGCCACAAGCAATTAAGCAGCTTACTCAAGGTATTTTAGCTGGTAAAAAAGCACAGATCCTGTTGGGGGCAACTGGCACAGGTAAAACTTTTACGATTTCAAATGTCATTCAAAAAATTAATCGACCCACCTTAGTTTTGGCTCACAATAAGACACTGGCTGGACAATTGTATAGTGAGTTTAAAGAGTTTTTTCCGCATAACGCGGTCGAATATTTTGTCAGCTATTATGATTATTACCAACCTGAAGCATATGTACCTTCAAGTGATACGTACATCGAAAAAGATGCAAGTATCAACGATGAGATTGATAAATTACGTCATTCAGCAACTAGTTCACTGTTAGAGCGCAATGATGTAATTGTCGTTGCCTCAGTTTCCTCGATTTTTGGTTTAGGTGATCCTCATGAATATAAAACCCATACATTGTCCTTGCGTCAAGGGCAACAATTGGAGCGTGATCAGTTGTTGCGGCAACTAGTCGGTATTCAATTTGAGCGGAACGATGTTGATTTTCAACGTGGCCGTTTTCGTGTACATGGTGATGTTGTCGATGTTTTTCCAGCTTCACGGGATGAACATGCTTTAAGGATTGAATTTTTTGGTGATGAGATCGATCGAATTTGTGAGTTTGATGCATTAACCGGTGAGATCATTACTGAGCGGACACATGTTTCGATTTTTCCAGCAACGCACTTTATGACTAATGAAAAAACAATGGAACGGGCACTTAAACAAATTCAGGCTGAGTTAGCAGCCCGTTTAACTGAACTAAAAACCGCTGGCAAGTTGCTTGAAGCACAACGTTTGGAGCAACGGACGACTTATGACATTGAAATGATGCGAGAAATGGGCTATTGCTCCGGAATTGAAAATTATTCGCGACATATGGATGGAAGAAAACCGGGAGAGCCCCCATATACTTTATTAGATTTCTTTCCTAAAGATTTTTTGCTAGTTGTCGACGAATCACACGTGACAATGCCGCAAGTTCGTGGAATGTATCATGGTGATCGAGCACGGAAACAAATGCTGATTGATTATGGTTTTCGGTTACCAAGCGCCCTTGATAATCGGCCGTTGACTTTAAATGAATTTGAAAAGCACGTCCATCAAGTGGTTTATATGTCGGCTACGCCAGGCCCTTATGAATTGGCTCAAACAGATAAGGTCGTGCAACAGATCATTCGGCCGACTGGTTTGTTAGATCCAGTAATCGAGGTTCGGCCAATCATGGGACAAATGGATGACTTAGTCGGTGAGATTAATTTGCGAATTGAACGCCACGAACGTGTTTTTGTGACAACTTTAACTAAAAAAATGGCGGAAGATCTGACTGATTATCTTAAAGAATTGCAGATCAAAGTCAGGTATTTACATTCAGATGTTAAAACGCTTGAGCGGACGCGAATTATTCGTGATTTACGTCTAGGGAAGTTTGATGTACTTGTAGGAATTAACTTATTACGGGAAGGAATTGATGTGCCAGAAGTTTCGTTAGTTGCGATCCTTGATGCCGATAAGGAAGGTTTTTTACGCAGTGAGCGCTCTTTGATTCAAACGATTGGTCGAGCAGCTCGAAATGAGCATGGTAAGGTGATTATGTATGCTGATGAGATTACTGATTCAATGAAGGCAGCCATTGAGGAAACTAAACGACGCCGACAAATTCAAGAAGAATATAATAAGCAACATCAAATTACTCCGCATACAATCAAAAAGAAAATTCGTGATTTAATTTCGATCAGTAAACCGGTCAAAGAGAAAGATAGACATCAACAAAGTCTAACAGAAAAGGCTTTCGCTGATTTAGCACCGAATGAACAGCACCAAATGCTAAATGATTTGCAAGAACAAATGCGTTTAGCCGCTAAGAAACTTGATTTTGAGGCAGCTGCGACTTTGCGTGATACGATCATTGAACTAAAAGGTCAAAGCAAAAAGGGAGGCAAACACTAACTTGAGTCAAGATAAGATAGTGATTCATGGTGCCAGGGCACATAATTTGAAGAATATTGATGTAACGATTCCTAAAAATAAACTGGTAGTTATTACTGGCTTGTCGGGATCCGGTAAAAGCTCATTGGCATTTGATACTTTATATGCTGAAGGACAGCGCCGCTACGTTGAAAGTTTGTCGGCTTACGCGCGGCAGTTTTTAGGGCAAATGAACAAACCAGATGTAGATGCGATCGATGGTTTGTCACCAGCAATTTCAATTGATCAAAAAACTACTTCTAAAAATCCGCGTTCGACAGTTGGAACTGTTACTGAAATTAATGACTATTTGCGTTTACTGTGGGCGCGAGTCGGAACCCCGATTTGTCCGAATGATGGTCATTTGATTACCAGCCAATCGCCGGAACAAATGGTCGATCGAATTTTAGAATTACCAGAACGGTCCAAGGTCCAATTGTTAGCTCCAGTTGTGCGGTCTAAAAAAGGTCAACAAAAAAATGTTCTGAATAAGATTAAACAGTCGGGCTTTGTTCGCGTTAGAGTTGATGGGCAGACCTATGATCTTGATCAAGTACCGCAACTTGAAAAGAATAAACAGCATGCAATTGACGTGGTGGTTGATCGTTTGATTATTAAACCTCAGATTCGTTCGCGGTTATTTGATTCGGTTGAGGCTGCTTTACGATTATCTAATGGTTATTTGAATGTTGATGTAATTAATGGTGAAATGCTACAATTCTCAGAGAATTTTGCCTGCCCTTATTGCGGCTTTACAATTAGCGAAATGGAACCGCGCCTGTTTTCTTTTAACGCTCCTTTTGGAGCTTGTCCTGATTGCGATGGTTTAGGCATCAAGTTAGAAGTCGACCAAGATTTGATTGTCCCAGATCCGACTAAAACCCTCGCTCAAGGAGCCATTGTTCCCTGGAATCCAATTAGTTCTAATTACTATCCAGCTTTATTAAAACAAGCTTGTCAGGCATTTAAGATTCCGCTGGATGTGCCATTTAATCAGTTATCTGCCGCACAACAAAAACAGCTTTTATTTGGTCAGCCGCGTCGAACTTTTCATTTCCATTATGAAAGTGATTTTGGCGGGGTGCGCGATGTTGATACTCAGTTTGAAGGTGTAATTCCAAATATCAACCGTCGCTATCATGAAACCAATAGTGATTTTACGCGTGATGTTATGCGGAAATATCTAACGAGTTTAACTTGTCAGACTTGCCATGGTTATCGATTAAATCGACAAGCGTTAGCCGTTAAGATCGGTCAAAAAAATATTGGCGAGGTGTCGGATTATAACATTCAACAAGCACTCACCTTTTTTAAAGAACTTAAGTTTAAAACTCAGCAGCAAAAAATTGCTCAGCCCATTTTAAAGGAAATTATTGATCGCTTGTCCTTCTTAGTGAATGTTGGTCTAGCATATCTAACATTAAGCCGTTCAGCACGGACTTTGTCGGGTGGCGAAGCACAACGAATACGACTAGCAACGCAAATTGGCTCAAATTTATCGGGTGTGCTATATATTTTAGACGAACCGTCAATTGGCTTGCATCAGCGTGACAATGATCGGTTAATTGCTTCTTTAAAGCAAATGCGTGATCTGGGAAATACGTTGATTGTTGTTGAACACGATGAAGATACGATGAAAGCTGCTGACTATCTAATTGATATGGGTCCGGGCGCCGGCAGTCATGGCGGTCAGATAATGGCAGCCGGTACGCCAAAACAAGTTGCTCGTTCCAGTAAATCATTGACGGGCAAATATTTAGCTGGCAAGCGTTTTATTCCAGTGCCGGCTAAAAGACGGATTGGCAATGGTAAGTTTGTTAAACTTTTTGGAGCTGCCGCTAATAATCTAAAAAATATTGATGTGAGTTTTCCGTTAGGTACACTGACGGTCGTTACTGGCGTTTCAGGATCGGGAAAATCAACTTTAGTTAACTTGATTCTAAAACGGGCCTTAGCGCAAAAATTAAATGGCAGTTCAGCTAAGCCAGGAAAGTATCGCAAAATCACTGGCATTGAAAATTTGGAAAAAGTGATTGATATTGATCAAACACCGATTGGTCGGACACCGCGTAGTAATCCTGCAACCTACACCAGTGTTTTTGACGATATTCGCGCTTTATTTGCGCAAACTAATGCAGCTAAAATGCGCGGTTATGGAAAAGGTCGCTTTAGTTTTAATGTAAAGGGTGGCCGTTGTGAAGCTTGTCATGGTGATGGGATCATTAAAATTGAAATGAACTTCTTGCCAGATGTTTATGTTCCTTGCGAAGTCTGTCATGGGACGCGTTATAACTCTGAGACACTGGAAATTGAATATAAGGGAAAAAATATTGCCCAAGTTTTAGATATGACTGTTGCCGAGGCACTTGAATTTTTTAAAGCAATTCCCAAAATTAGTCATAAATTACAAACAATTGTTGATGTTGGCCTTGGGTATGTTAAGCTGGGCCAGCCAGCAACAACTTTATCTGGTGGTGAAGCACAACGAATGAAGCTTGCCGCTGAATTGCATCGCAAATCAAACGGGCAAACTTTCTATATTCTAGACGAACCAACAACTGGTTTGCATAGTGAAGATATTCGGCGTTTGTTGCAAGTCTTGCAACGTCTGGTTGATAAAGGAAATACAGTTTTAGTGATTGAACACAATTTAGATGTGATCAAAAGTGCCGATTATTTGATCGATTTAGGTCCAGAAGGCGGTGATGGCGGCGGGAAAGTCGTGGCAACCGGAACTCCAGAAGAAATTGCTCAAGTTAAAGATAGCTATACCGGTTTTTATTTGAAGCAAGTGTTGGAGCGGATGAAATCTTTACAGTAAATAAAGCGATACTTGCATTTTTAACTTAAAATGATTAGAGTTAAGTTGAATATGTATTGGAGGGATTTAAGTGGCAAAAGTTGAAAGTTTTACTTTAGATCATACTGCCGTCAAAGCACCTTATGTTCGGTTAATTACGGTTGAAACAGGTCCTCAGGGCGATAAAATCTCTAATTATGATCTCCGTTTAGTACAACCCAATGAAAATGCAATTCCAACAGGTGGTTTGCATACCATTGAGCATATGCTGGCTGGTTATATTCGTGATCAATTGCCAGGGGTCATTGATTGTTCGCCGTTTGGTTGCCGCACTGGTTTTCATCTGATCGTCTGGGGTGAACATGACACACAAACAGTTGCTAAAGCTTTGAAGTGGTCGCTCGAACAAATTGTCAAGGCATCTTGGGAAGATGTTCCAGCTACTGATATTAAGAGTTGTGGCAATTACCGGGATCATTCATTATTTTCGGCTCAGGAATGGTGCAAAAAGATTTTAGCAGAAGGAATTTCTTCTGACCCATTTGAACGGCGGGTAGTTGAATAATTTAAGAATAAATTTGAAGCCGGCTTGAATTTGAAGCCGGTTTTATTGTATTAATAGCCAAAAATAAATCCTGCATGATATAATACATTGAAGTTTGAAAGAGGGACGAAGAAAATGAAAAAAGCAATTCAATTGGTGGTGATCACAGGAATGAGCGGTGCCGGTAAGACCGTGGCTGTTCAGAGTTTTGAAGATCTGGGCTATTTCTGTGTTGATAATATGCCACCAGCACTGTTGCCAAAATTTTGGGAGTTAGTACGTGAATCTGGCAAAGTTAATAAAGTGGCGTTAGTAATTGATTTGCGTTCTAGGGCTTTTTATGATGAAATTGTGGAAATGTTGCGCAATATAGGCAACCGGGAGTTTGTTGACGCTAAAATTCTATTTTTAGATGCTTCGGATGCAGAACTTGTTGCTCGCTATAAAGAAACACGTCGTTCCCATCCATTGGCGATGGAAGGCCGTTTAATGGATGGAATTCGTTTAGAAAGAGATTTATTGCGAGAAATTAAAATGCGAGCTCAGTTAGTAGTCGATACCAGCAGTTTAACACCACGTCAATTACGGGAAGAAATCTTTCACAATTTTCAAACTGCAGAGACTGCTTCGTTTCACATCGAAGTACTTTCCTTTGGCTTTAAATATGGTTTGCCAATTGATGCTGACATTGTGATGGATGTTCGATTCCTGCCAAATCCTTACTATGTACCAGCGTTGAAAAATAAGACAGGGCTTGATCAAAATGTTTATGATTACGTAATGAAGTCGGCAAAGACGGAAGATTTTTATCAATTATTTATCAAAATGCTTAAAGGGATAATCCCTGGCTATGAACAAGAGGGAAAAACTAGTTTAACAGTTGCGATTGGCTGTACGGGCGGTCAACATCGATCAGTTGCTTTAGCAAAACGAGTTGGCAGTGAATTAAAAGGAGAATATCCAGTTAAAATCAATCATCGCGATATTGATCGCAGAAAGGAGACTGTTAACCGCTCATGACATTTTATACGAAAGCCAAGCGTCGGCCGCCGCGGATTGTAGTTATTGGTGGCGGGACCGGTTTGCCAGTAATTTTACGAGCTTTTCGCCAACAAAAGGCGGAAATTACTGCCGTGGTAACTGTTGCTGACGATGGGGGATCTTCCGGTGTAATTCGTGACTTTATTAATGTTGTGCCACCTGGAGATATTCGTAATGTGTTGGCAGCACTTTCAAATCTCCCAGAAATCTACAAAAAGATTTTTCAATATCGCTTTGATTCACAAGATAAATTTTTTTCCGGTCATGCAATTGGCAATTTAATTATTGCTGCTTTATCGGAAATGAATGGTGACGGAATTTTTAATGCAGTTCAAGAATTGGCTAAAATGATGAAAGTTGACGGCCATATTTATCCGGTATCAAATGAGCCTTTGGTTTTGAATGCTGTTTTTAAGGATGGCACCCAACTTAGTGGAGAGTCTGAAATTTCTGCAGCTGGAAAAATGATTGAACGAGTTTGGGTAACTGCTGCAACAAATAAGCGGCCGGCAGCTGTGCCAGAAGTGATTGATGCTATTTTACATGCCGATCAAATCGTGTTAGGACCAGGCAGCCTTTTCACCAGTATTTTACCAAATTTAATGATTTCTAACGTAGGAGCAGCTGTTTGTCAAACGCAAGCTGAGGTTGTTTATATTTGCAATATTATGACTCAAAAGGGAGAGACAGAGCATTTTAGCGATGCTGATCATGTTCGAGTTTTGAATCGTCATTTAGGCAAAAACTTTATTGATACGGTTTTAGTAAATACGCAACCGGTCCCGCATGATTATTTGGATCATCAAAAATATGATGAATATTTGTATCAAGTTAAACATGATTTTAATGGATTGCGTGCGCAGGGCTGTCGGGTAATTTCCGATAATTTTCTTGAATTACGTGGACACGGTGTTTTCCATAACGGTAATCAAGTTGTTGACGAATTAATGAAGTTGACTAGTCGACCGCTTTCCTGGATTGATGATGAATTTAATTAAAGAAAGGAGCGATAGGTTTGTCTTTTGCAAGTGATGTCAAAAAAGAGCTAACTTTGCTTGAAGTTCGTCAAATGAATGCTAAAGCTGAATTAATGGCGCTGATTATGATGAGTGGATCTTTGAGCTTGGCAAATCATCGTTTTGTTTTAAATGTTCAGTCAGAGAATCCAGCAATTGCTCGCCGAATTTATCGTTTGTTGAAAAAGCTTTACGCAATTGAAAGTGAAGTCTTAGTTCGACGGAAAATGAAACTCAAGAAAAATAATTTATACATTGTGCGTTTAAAAAAGGGGACAGAGGAAGTTTTAACTGATTTAGGAATTTTTGATGGACATCAAATTACTCGACAAGCAGCAGTTGGTTTACTTCATCGTGATAGTCAGATTCGCTCGTATTTAAGAGGAGCTTTTTTGGCCGCTGGTTCAGTTAATAATCCTGAAACAAGCCGTTATCATCTGGAAATTTATTCTTTGTATGAAGAACAGAATGATTTGATTTGTCAATTGACCAATCGGTATCATTTAAATGCCCGCAAAACTGAACGTCGTAGTGGTTATATTACTTATTTAAAGGAAGCTGAAAAAATTGGTGAGTTTTTATCATTAATTGGTGCAACTAGTGCGATGCTAAAGTTTGAGGATATTCGAATCGTTCGTGATATGCGAAACTCTGTGAATCGCATCGTTAATTGTGAAAATGCTAATTTAAATAAGATTGCTGATGCTTCTAATCGGCAAGTTGTTAATATTAATTTCATTAAAGATCAGATTGGATTAAATCAGTTACCACCTAAGTTGCGTGAAATTGCGCTAGCTCGCCTGTCTCATCCAGAAATTTCACTGAAGGAATTGGGAGAAGTAGTTCCAAATGGACCAATTTCAAAATCAGGTGTTAATCATCGACTAAGAAAAATTAACGAGTATGCTACTGCTTTAAGAGAAGGCAAAAAATTTCGAATCTATAAAAAAACTGCTTTAAT